>NZ_CP088081.1:1917559-2237152 GCF_021049305.1 Ideonella dechloratans | reverse complement strand
GGTCATGCCTTCGACCACCAGATGCGCATGGCGGCGCAGCAGCACCCGGTCCTTGAAGGTGCCGGGCTCGCCCTCATCGGCGTTGCACACCACGCAGCGCTGCGCGCCCGGGGCATCCCGGCACAGCTCCCATTTGAGGCCGGTGGCAAAGCCGGCGCCGCCGCGGCCGCGCAGACCCGAGCGCTGGACCTGCTCCAGCGTGCCGTTCCGCCCCAGTGCGCGTGCGGCCTGCAAAGCGCTGCCGGGGGCGAACGGCGTGCCCAGCAACACGTCGGCCCGGTGGACCGGGTCCTCCACCTGCATCCATTCGGCCGGCCACTGGGCGGGCGGCAGCTGGCGCTCGATGCAGTCGGCGATCGCGTCCACCCGCTCCTCGGTCAGCCGCGTGATGACCTGATGGTGGTTGATCAGCAGGGCCGGGCCCTGGTCTCCCAGACCGGTGCAGGAGCAGGGCGCCACGCTGACCCGTCCGTCCGCCCGCACCGCGCCCGGCGCCACCCCCAGGCGCCGGCACAGGCGTTCCATCAGAGCCACGCTGCCCTGCATGCGGTCGGTGATGTTGTCACTGAACAGCACCCGGTATCGGCCCACCGGGACCAGGTGCAGAAAGCGGTAGAAGCTGGCCACGCCCTCGACATCGGCCACGGTGCGCCCGGTGGCCTGGGCAACGGCCATCAGGGCCTCACGGGGCAGCCAGCCCTGCTCCGCCTGCAGTTCTCGCAGGATCTGCACGAGGGCCTGGGGCTGGTTGGCGTGGCGCGCCAGCACGGTGCGGACGGTGGCTTCCAAGGGCACGGTGACGTGGGGAAGTCGGGGCCATCCATGCTGCGCCCGGAAGGTGGCGGTGGCGGGAGAAGCTGAGCGATTCGCAGGGGTATCCCGCTGCCGGAGATGGGCGGCGAATGTCCCGCACTTGTCACGATGGTGTCATCGGACCGCGTGCACAATGGGAACCACTGAGACGGCAAACCGACTGCAGCACTGGGCAGAACACCGGAACCCGTGACCGGCGTCGCAGGATCCCGGCCCCCTCGCCTGAAGGCGAAACCAGGGGCCGGTTGCTTTCAGGGCCACCTTGCGTGGCCCTTGGCATTTCTGGCACCCTGGGGTTTCAGATCGCCGTGGTCTTGTCCGGGTAGTCGCAGCAGTCGGCCACCTGGCAGGCCCCGCAGCGCGGCTTGCGGGCCTGGCAGACGTAGCGTCCGTGCAGGATCACCCAGTGGTGGGCATGCACCCGGTAGGCCGGGGGCACCCGCTTGAGCAGCGAAAGTTCCACCGCCAGCGGCGTCTTGCCCGGGGCCAGCCCGGTCCGGTTGGACACGCGGAAGATGTGGGTGTCCACCGCCATGGTGGGCTCGCCGAAGGCGACGTTCAGCACCACATTGGCCGTCTTGCGGCCCACGCCGGGCAGGGCTTCCAGGGCCTCGCGGTCGCGGGGCACCTGGCCACCGTGCCGTTCCACCAGGATGCGGCAGGTCTCGATCAGGTGCTTGGCCTTGGTCTTGTACAGGCCGATGGTCTTGATGTAGCCGATCAGCCCCTCTTCGCCCAGGGCCAGCATCTGGGCCGGGGTGGACGCCACCTTGAACAGCGGACCGGTGGCCTTGTTGACGCCCACATCGGTGGCCTGGGCCGAGAGCAGCACGGCCGCCAGCAGCTCGAAGGGGTTGCTGTAGACGAGTTCGGTCTCGGGGTGGGGGTTGGCGGCCTGCAGCGTGGCGAAGAAGCGCTCGACCTTCTTGGGAGACATCATGGTGCGCTGGTGTCGTCAACGGAGGCGTTCTCGCGCAGCGCCCGGGCCCGGGCGATGGCGGCCTCGATCACGGACCGTTTGCGGGCAATCACCGCAGGGTCGGTGTGCAGGGTCTGGTTCTCCAGGTCGGAGAGCTTGTGCACGGCCTTGGCCAGCAGGGCCTGGTCGTGCTCGCGCTTGTCCCGCTGCACGCGCATCTGGTGAAAGGCATAGCGCGCCCGGGCCTCGCCGGCCTGTGCCTCGCTCCAGGCCGCCCAGCCGGTGCGCTGGCCGCTGACCGCTTCCATCGCGATGCAACTGACCGGGCAAACGGGGATGCACAGCTCGCAGCCGGTGCATTGGGCCTCGACGACGGTGTGCATGCGCTTGTTGGCCCCCACGATGCTGTCGACCGGACAGGCCTTCAGGCAGAGCGTGCAGCCAATGCACCAGGCCTCGTCGATCACCGCCACGGCCCGCGGGGCTTCCACGCCGTGGGCCGGATCCAGCGGCCGTTCGGGCAGGCCCGTCACGCGGGCCAGACGGGCCACGCCTTCCTGGCCGCCCGGGGGGCATTGGTGGATGCCGGCCTGTCCCTGGGCGATGGCCTGGGCGTAGGCATGGCAGTCCGGGTAGCCGCAGCGGGTGCACTGGGTCTGCGGCAGCGCGTCCTCGATGCGCCGGACCAGGGATTCGTCCAGGGCCGGCATCGCCGAGGCAGAAGAGACGGAAGTGGGCGGGTGGGTCACGCCCGTGATTATCGGTGCGGCCGCACCGCGTCGGTGTCTCAGGCGCCGGCCTTGCGCACGGTTCCGCCGCCAACCCGCTTGCGAGCGGCGGTCTTCGGCGCCGCGGCACTTCCGGCCGCCCCCTGCTGGTCGAACTTCGCGATGAAGTCCCGCACCACCGGGTAGACGTTCTCGCGCCAGCGGCGGCCCGAGAAGATGCCGTAGTGACCGGCCCCCTCCACGTCGTAGTGGAACTGCCGGTCTGCGGGGATGCCATGGCACAGGTCATGGGCGGCCCGCGTCTGGCCGGCGCCGGAGATGTCGTCGCGCTCGCCTTCGACCGTCAGCAGGGCCGTCGTCGTGATGTCCTCCGGCGCCACGCGCACACCGTCCACCATCCAGGTGCCGTTGACCAGGGCGAAGTCCTGGAAGACCGTCTTGATGGTGTCCAGGTAATAGTCCGCAGGCATGTCCAGCACCGCGTTGTACTCGTCGTAGAACTCGCGGTGGGCGTCCGCGCTTTCGCCGTCGCCGCGCACCAAGTCCAGGAAGTAGTCGTAGTGGGAGCTGAGGTGGCGGTCCGGGTTCATCGCCACGAAGCCCGTGTGCTGCAGGAAGCCGGGGTACACCCGCCGTCCGGCGCCCGGGTAGTTCGGGGGCACGCGGTAGATCACGTTGTTCTCGAACCACTCGTAGCTCTTGCTCATGGCCAGGTTGTTCACGGCCGTGGGCGAGCGTCGGGCATCGATGGGGCCGCCCATCATGGTCATGCTGCGCGGCACCACATCCCCGGTGGTGGCCTGCAGGGAGATGGCGGCCAGCACGGGCACGGTGGGTTGGCAGACGGAAATGACGTGCACGTCCGGGCCGATGTGGCGGATGAACTCCTGCACATAGGCCACGTAATCGTTGAGGTGGAATTCACCGTCCTCCAGCGGCACCAGCCGGGCGTCGGTCCAGCGGGTGATGTAGACCTTGTGGTCCTGCAGCAGGCTGCGCACTGTGTCGCGCAGCAGGGTGGCGTGGTGACCCGACAGGGGCGCCACCACCAGCACCACCGGCTGGTTCTTCATCTTGTCCAGAGCCGCGGCGTTGTCGGTGAACCGCTTGAAGCGCAGCAGATCGCAGAAGGGCTTGTGGATGGCCACCTGTTCCTGCACGGCCACGGGCACGCCTTCCACCTGGACGCTCTGGATGTTGAACTCGGGTCGCTCGTACTCCTTGGTGACCCGGTGCATCAGGTCCAGCCCGGCGGCATAGCGCTGGGACAGGGGCACGTGGGTGAACGGCGACAGCGGGTGGCTGTAGAGCTTGGCCGTGGCGCTGGCGAATTCCGAGAACGGCGCCAGCAGCGCACGCTGGGTCTCGTAGATCTGATACAGCATGAGGCACTCCGCGGTAGAGCCGGCCGGGCCGGCGTTTCGTCTGGCTGGCCGAAGCTGCCAGATCAAGAGAAGTCAGAGAAATCAGACGCCATTGTGCACCGCACCATCCAATCGCGCATCGGGGATGTCGCCATCCGCAATCACCCCAGGGAAATGTGTCACGCCATCCAGAACATGACCACCGTCATGCGCTTGGATTCGAGGGTGGTGCCCCAGTAGGCGGTGGCGCTGTGGATGAGATCGGCCTTGTACATGACCAGCCGGTTGAAGCGGTGGTCGAAGGCCAGATCCTCGACGAACAGGTCGGGCGGGACGAAGCGGCTGTCCAGCGCCTCGACCAGGTTGGTGTAGCGGGCGGGCAGGGTGTTGCCACCCAGGGAACCCTCGGGCAGGCGGACCCGGTAGAGCGCCGTGCCGCAATGGTCAGGGACCTCCGGGTTGAGGTACAGGACCGCTGCGTACTTGCAGAGCTTGCGGGAATCGGTGTGCGGCCGGGGCCCGGATTCGCCCGCACCCACCAGTTGCACGCAGTTGTGGTTGAACTGGCTGCCTTGCAGGCCCGCGCCGATGGCGAACAGCTTCTTTTGCCCGGTCTGCTGCCGGGCCCAGGCCTCCAGGGGCGCCAGCTCCTCGGGGCTGAGGGCGGGCTGGGCGCGCATGCCCGGCCAGGATTCCGGCCGGTGCGGGGCACCCAGCACCCAGTCCTGCCGCGACAACAGGCGCTGGCGCACGGCCAGCGGGTCGGGCAGGGCGTTGTCGAGGATCCAGTAGTCCCGACCCTGCACGGGCGGGCGGTAGATCAGCCGATGCGCCTTGGGCGCGGCCGGCGGGGGCGGGCGCAGGTTCATGGCGGGCATTCTCCCGCGGCCTGCGCCCGTCGGCTCAGCGGCCGATCACATCACCTTGGCGATGGACGAAGCGACGTAGTCGATGTTCTTGTCGTTCAGCGCGGCCACGCAGATGCGGCCGGAGTCGACGCCGTAAACACCGAACTCGCTGCGCAGGCGCTCCATCTGGGGCTTGCTCAGGCCGGAATAGCTGAACATGCCGCGCTGGGTGGTGATGAAGCTCAGGTCGCCCTTGACGCCCTGGGCCTGCAGGCGCTCGACCAGCTTGGCGCGCATGGCCTTGATGCGGTTGCGCATGCCAGCCAGCTCTTCTTCCCACTGGGCCCGCAGGGCGGGGGTGCTCAGCACCGTGGCCACCACCTGGGCGCCGTGGGTCGGCGGGTTGGAGTAGTTGGTGCGGATGACGATCTTCAGCTGCGACAGGACCTTGGCGGTCTCCTCCTTGGTGTCGCAGACCACGTTCAGCGCGCCCACGCGTTCGCCGTAGAGCGAGAAGCTCTTGGAGAAGGAGGTGGCGACGAAGAAGCTCAGGCCGGCCTTGACGAACTGGCCGACCACCGCGCCGTCTTCGGCGATGCCGTCACCGAAGCCCTGGTAGGCCATGTCCAGGAAGGCCACCAGGTTGCGGGCCTTCACCGCGGCGATGACCTGTTCCCACTGGGCGGGGGAGATGTCGTAGCCGGTGGGGTTGTGGCAGCAGGCGTGCAGCACCACCACCGTGCCGGCAGGCGCGGCGTTCAGGCAGGCCAGCATGCCGTCGAAGTCCACGCCCTTCTTGGCGGCGTCGTAGTAGGGGTAGCTGTCGACTTCGAAGCCGGCGTTGATGAACAGCGCGCGGTGGTTTTCCCAGCTGGGGTTGCTCACCAGCACCTTGGCGGTGGGGTTGAGCTTCTTCAGGAAGTCGGCGCCGACCTTCAGGCCGCCGGTGCCGCCCAGGGCCTGCACGGTGGCCACGCGGCCGGCGGTCAGCACCTCGCTGCCTTCACCGAAGACCAGGTTCTGCACGGCCTTGTCGTAGGCGGCAATGCCGTCGATGGGCACATAGCCACGGGCGCGGGCGGCCTCGACCAGCTGGGTCTCGGCGGCCTTCACACAGGCCAGCAGGGGCAGTTTGCCGTTCTCGTCGTAATAGACGCCCACGCCCAGGTTGACCTTGGCGGGGTTGGTGTCCGCGTTGAACTGTTCGTTCAGACCCAGGATGGGGTCGCGCGGGGCCATTTCGACGGCAGCGAAGAGCGACATGGAGGAGTCCTGTTCAGGAGGTGGTGCGGTGAATGCGGACAGTCGGCGCTGATTCGGCGAATGCGCTACGCTGTCGGATTGCCCGGGCGACGGCTGTCGACCGGTGCCGGGATTTTACGCGTTCACCAAGGGAAGACCCCATGTCCGATGCCAGCGCCGTCACTGCTGCCCAGGCCGAGTCCGCCGCGGACGGGCCCGAGGGGCAGTTCGTCAGCTTTCCGGGCTCGCCCTTCCAGCTCTTCCAGCCCTATCCGCCGGCGGGGGATCAGCCCACGGCCATCGCGCAGTTGGTCGAAGGCGTGGAGGACGGCCTGGCCTACCAGACGCTGCTGGGTGTGACGGGCTCGGGCAAGACCTTCACCATGGCCAACGTGATCGCCCGCCTGGGGCGGCCGGCCATCGTCTTCGCGCCCAACAAGACGCTGGCGGCGCAGCTCTACAGCGAGTTCCGCGAGTTCTTTCCGAAGAACGCGGTGGAGTATTTCGTCAGCTACTACGACTACTACCAGCCCGAGGCCTATGTGCCGCAGCGCGACCTGTTCATCGAGAAGGACAGCGCGATCAACGAGCACATCGAGCAGATGCGGCTGTCGGCCACCAAGAGCGTGCTGGAGCGGCGCGACACCATCGTGGTGGCCTCGGTCAGCGCCATCTACGGCATCGGCAAGCCCGAGGACTACACGCAGATGCGGCTGATCGTGCGGGTGGGCGACAAGGTGGGCCAGCGCGACCTGATCGCTCACCTGATCCGCATGCAGTACACCCGCAACGACATGGACTTCGGCCGCGGCACCTTCCGCGTGCGGGGCGATACCATCGACGTCTTCCCGGCCGAACACTCCGAGCTGGCGGTGCGCATCGAGCTGTTCGACGACGAGATCGACGGGCTGGCGCTGCTGGACCCGCTGACCGGCCAGGTGCGGCAGAAGATCCCGCGCTTCGTGATCTACCCGGCCAGCCACTACGTGACGCCGCGCGAGACGGTGCTGGCCGCCATCGAGGGCATCAAGGCCGAGCTGCGCGAGCGCCTGGACTTCTTCGTCAAGGAGGGCAAGCTGGTCGAGGCCCAGCGCCTGGAGCAGCGCACCCGCTTCGACCTGGAGATGCTGCAGGAGGTGGGCCACTGCAAGGGCATCGAGAACTACTCGCGGCACCTCTCGGGCGCCAAGCCGGGTGAGCCGCCACCGACCATGGTGGACTACATGCCCGCCGACGCTCTGATGTTCCTGGACGAAAGCCACGTGCTGATCGGCCAGTTCGGCGGCATGTACAACGGCGACCGGGCCCGCAAGACCACGCTGGTGGAATATGGCTTCCGTCTGCCGAGTGCGCTGGACAACCGGCCGCTGAAGTTCGACGAGTTCGAGCGCCGCATGCGGCAGTGCGTCTTCGTCTCGGCCACGCCGGCCGACTACGAGAAGACCCACGCCGGCCAGGTGGTCGAGCAGGTGGTGCGGCCCACCGGCCTGGTGGATCCGCTGGTCGAGGTGCGGCCGGCCACCCACCAGGTGGACGATGTGCTGCAGGAGATCCGGATCACGGTGGACAAGGGCGAGCGGGTGCTGATCACCACGCTGACCAAGCGCATGGCCGAGCAGTTGACCGACTACCTGACCGAGAACGGCGTCAAGGTGCGCTACCTGCACTCCGACGTGGACACGGTGGAGCGGGTGGAGATCATCCGCGATCTGCGTCTGGGCACCTTCGACGTGCTGGTGGGCATCAACCTGCTGCGCGAGGGCCTGGACATCCCCGAGGTCAGCCTGGTGGCCATCCTGGATGCCGACAAGGAAGGCTTCCTGCGCGCCGAGCGCAGCCTGATCCAGACCATCGGACGCGCCGCGCGCAATGTGAACGGGCGAGCCATCCTCTACGCCGACCGCATCACCGAGTCGATGAAGAGGGCCATGGGCGAGACCGAGCGGCGGCGCGCCAAGCAGGTGGCCTACAACGAGGCCCATGGCATCGTGCCGCGCGGCATCCGCAAGCAGGTGCGCGAGATGATCGACGGTGTGGTGGTCGACAAATCGGGCCAGGACGATCTGCGTCTGGCCCAGCAGGCTGCCGAGGTCGAGGCGCTGTCCGAGAAGGACCTGTCCAAGCGCATCAAGGCCCTGGAGAAGCAGATGCTCGAACATGCCCGCAACCTGGAATTCGAGAAGGCCGCCCGCGTGCGGGACCAACTGGCCCAACTGCGCGAGCAGGCCTTCGGCGGGGGACCGGTCCACGATGGCAATGTGGTGCCGTTCCCGGCCAAGGTCTGAGGCCGGCGCGCGATCGGAGGGGGGCCTGTGATCCGCGTTCTCTTCGTCTGCACGGGCAACATCTGCCGCTCGCCCACCGGTGAGGCCGTGCTGCGCCAGCAGGTGGCCCAGCGGGGCTGGAGCGATCGCATCGAGGTCGATTCCGCCGGGGTGGCCGACTACCACGTGGGCGAGCCGCCGGACCACCGCTCGCAGGCCCATGCCGCGCGCCGTGGTCTGGACCTGAGTGGTTTGCGAGCCCGACAGGTCGGATTGGCGGACTTCTCCCAATTCGACTGGCTGCTGGCGCTGGACCGCAGCCATCTGGTCGCGCTCAAGGCACAATGTCCTCCTGCGCTGCGGTCGCGCGTCCGTCTGTTGATGGACTTCGCGCCCGATCACCCGCTGCGCGAGGTGCCCGACCCCTACTACGGGGGCGCCCAAGGTTTTGAGCAGGTGCTCGACATGATCGAGCTGGCTTGCCGGAACTTCCTGGACCAGCTGCCCATGACGGGCGTGTGACGGTCCGAGACAGCGTTTCCACGCTGGCGACGATCTTGCTTTTTGCCGGTGGAACTGCGCCTGTCGAAGGGGCTGGGAACTTGTCGCCGTCAATCTCGACTAAAAGACTCGGCTTCGTATATAATTGACCAAAACACTCGGGATAGCCCGAGGGTTGACCCTTCCCCAGCTTGTGGGGGCGGGCCGGCGAGGCCGCTGTTCAGCGGTGCTGCGGCATGGTGCGGTAGCCCGATCGCCAACCGAGTTGACAGGAGATTCACATGCGTCTGACCACCAAAGGCCGTTTCGCCGTCACGGCGATGATCGATCTGGCCCTGCGGTCCACCAACGGGCCGGTTGCGCTGGCTGCCATCAGTCAGCGCCAGCAGATCTCTCTGTCCTACCTGGAGCAGCTGTTCGGCAAGCTGCGCCGCCACGAGCTGGTGGAAAGCACCCGTGGTCCGGGCGGAGGTTATTCCCTGGGCCGCAAGGCCGAGGAAATCAGCGTGGCCGACATCATCGTGGCGGTGGACGAGCCCATCGGCGCCACCGGCTGCGGTGGCAAGGAAAACTGCATGGGCGACGACATCGGTCGCTGCATGACCCATGAGCTCTGGGCCAACCTGAACGCCAAGATGATCGAGTATCTGGATTCGATCAACCTGCGCAAGCTCGTGGACGACCAGCTCGCCAAGGGCGTGACCATCGAGGAGGCGCCGGTCAAGCGCGCGATCTCCTCCGTGCCGGTGGTCAAGCCCATCAAGGTCACCGCGCCGAATTCGGTGTTCGCCCTGGGCAACGCCTTTTCCAAGTAAGCCCACGGCGTTTTTCTCACTCATTCACGCTGCTTGTTTCGTCAGGGCAGGGCGGCCGCCGGTGGGTGGGCCGTGGCTGCGCCATCAAGAAGACTCATCATGGACATGACCCCGCATTTCCCGATCTACATGGACTATGGCGCCACCACCCCGGTGGACCCCCGCGTGGTGGACGCCATGATTCCCTGGCTGAGGGAGCACTTCGGCAACCCCGCGTCGCGCAGCCATGCGTGGGGCTGGGAAGCCGAGGAAGCGGTGGAGAAGGCCCGCCAGCAGGTGGCCGACCTGATCGGCGCGGATCCGCGCGAGATCGTCTGGACCAGCGGCGCGACCGAATCCGACAACCTGGCGCTGAAGGGCGCGGCCCACTTCTACCAGGACAAGGGCAAGCACCTCATCACCGTCAAGACCGAGCACAAGGCCATCCTGGACACCATGCGTGAACTGGAGCGCCAGGGCTTCGAGGTGACCTACCTGGACGTGCAGCCCGATGGCCTGCTGGATCTGGAGGCCTTCAAGGCCGCCATCCGGCCCGACACCATCCTGGCCTCGGTCATGTTCGTGAACAACGAGATCGGCGTGATCCAGGACATCCCGGCCCTGGGCGCGATCTGCCGTGAGCATGGCGTGCTCTTCCATGTGGATGCGGCGCAGGCCACCGGCAAAGTCGAGATCGACGTCAAGACCCTGCCCATCGACCTGATGAGCCTGGCCTCGCACAAGAGCTATGGCCCCAAGGGCATCGGTGCGCTGTACGTGCGCCGCAAGCCCCGCGTGCGCCTGGAGGCCCAGATGCACGGCGGCGGTCATGAGCGCGGTCTGCGCTCGGGCACGCTGCCCACGCACCAGATCGTCGGCATGGGCGAGGCTTACCGCATCGCCAAGGAAGAGATGGCCACCGAACTGCCGCGCATCCGTGCGCTGCACGAGCGCCTGGTCAAGGGCCTGACCGAGATCGAGCAGGTCTTCATCAACGGTGACCTGAGCCGCCGGGTGCCGCACAACCTGAACATCTCGTTCAACTACGTCGAGGGCGAGTCGCTGATCATGGGCGTCAAGGGCCTGGCGGTGTCCTCGGGTTCGGCCTGCACCTCGGCCAGCCTGGAGCCCAGCTACGTGCTGCGCGCCCTGGGCCGCAGTGATGAGCTGGCGCACTCGTCCCTGCGCATGACCATCGGCCGTTTCACGACCGAAGAAGAGATCGACTACGCCATCGCCACGCTGAAGGACCGCGTGGCCAAGCTGCGCGAGCTGTCCCCGCTGTGGGACATGTACCGCGACGGCATCGATCTGTCGACCATCCAGTGGAGCGCGCACTGAGCGCTGCACCTTGAAGTTCAGGAGTTAGCAACATGGCATACAGCGACAAGGTCATCGACCACTACGAACACCCCCGCAATGTGGGCAGCTTCGACAAGGGTGACGACACGGTGGGCACCGGCATGGTGGGCGCACCGGCCTGCGGCGACGTGATGAAGCTTCAGATCAAGGTCAACCCCAGCACCGGTCTGATCGAGGATGCCCGCTTCAAGACCTACGGCTGCGGTTCGGCCATCGCATCGAGCTCGCTGGTGACCGAATGGGTCAAGGGTAAGACGCTGGACCAGGCGCTGGAGATCAAGAACACCCAGATCGCCGAGGAACTGGCGCTGCCGCCGGTCAAGATCCACTGCTCCATCCTGGCCGAGGACGCCATCAAGGCCGCGGTGGACGATTACCGCGCCAAGGCTGGCAGCGCGGAGAAGGTGGACTGAAGCCATGTCTGTCACGCTCACCGAAGCCGCTGCCCGGCACGTCACCCGCTACCTGAGCCGCCGCGGCAAGGGTGTGGGGGTGCGGCTCGGGGTCAAGACCACCGGCTGCTCCGGGCTGGCCTACAAGCTGGAGTACGCCGATGAGGTGGCGCCGGAGGACATCGTCTTCGAAGAGCACGGCGTGAAGGTGCTGGTGGATCCCAAGAGCCTGCCCTACATCGACGGCACCGAGCTCGACTTCGTTCGCGAAGGGCTCAACGAAGGCTTCAAGTTCCACAATCCGCGCGAGAAGGACCGCTGCGGCTGCGGGGAGTCCTTCCGCATCTGAGGCAGGCCGTCGCTCGGACGGCTGCGGGTTTCGCCGACAATGTCGGCCCCAGGTCATCGGCGCGGCGCCTCAGGGCCGCGCCTTTTTATTGTCTCTGCTTGTCGATGTCTTCTGATTCCGCCCTCCTGATCCGTCCCGAACGAGCCGACCGACCCGAGGTGGTGGCCCTGCTGGATGCGCTGGATGCCTACCTGGGCAGTCTGTACGCGCCGGAAGACAACCACATCCTCGATGTGGCCGCGCTGCTGGCACCGGAGGTGGACTTTCTGGTGGCGGAGCTGGACGGCCGGCTGGTGGGGTGTGGCGCGACCCGTCGCATGCCGGGTGAGCCGGACACCGCCGGCCAACCGTATGGCGAGATCAAGCGCATGTTCGTGCTGCCCGCGGTGCGGGGACGTCGCATCGCCGAGCAGGTGCTCGGCACGCTGGAGCAGCGTCTGCTGGCGGCCGGCCTGTCCCTTGCAACGCTGGAGACCGGACGCGACCAGCACGAGGCGATTCGTCTCTACGAGCGCTGTGGCTACACGCGTCGGGGACCGTTTGCCGGCTATCCGGACAACGGTTTGTCGGTGTTCTACGAAAAGCGACTCTCGGCATGAACCTGCAAGACGACGATTTCACCCTGTTCGGCCTGCCTCGGCAGTTCCGGCTGGACCGCGCGGCGCTGGACCAGCGCTGGCGCGAGCTGCAGGCCCAGGTTCATCCCGACCGCTTTGCGGCCGAGGGTGCGGCCGCCCAGCGGGTGGCCATGCAGTGGGCGGTGCGCGTGAACGAGGCCTATCGACGCCTGAAGGACCCGCTGGCCCGTGGCGGCTATCTGTGCGAGCTCGCCGGGGTCGAGGTGGGGGCGGAGAACAACACCGCCATGCCCGCCAGCTTCCTGATGCAGCAGATGGAGTGGCGCGAGACGCTGGATGAGGCCTCGGGTCTCGCGGCCGTCGAGGCGCTGGACCGTCTGGTGGCTGCCGAAGAACAACGCATGCTGGCCGAGCTGGAACGTCTGCTCGACCAGGCCCACGATGCCGCCGCAGCGGCACAACAGGTTCGCGCGCTGATGTTCGTGAACCGCTTCCGGGCCGACATCGACCGTCGGCTGGAAGCTCTGGATTCCTGATTTTTCCCATGGCACTGCTGCAGATCTCCGAGCCCGGCCAGGCGCCGGATCCCCACCAACGTCGCATCGCGATCGGCATCGACCTGGGGACCACCAATTCGCTGGTGGCCTCCCTGCGCCACGGCGTGGCCGAGTGCCTGCCCGACGGGCAGGGGCGGGTGATGCTGCCTTCGGTGGTGCGCTACCTGGACGGCAGCGGGCGCCAGATCGGATGGGACGCGGCCGCAGCCCAGGCCGAGGACCCCGAGAACACCATCGTGTCGGTCAAGCGCTTCATGGGGCGGCGTCTGGCGGATGTGGCCGGGCACGAGAAGTTGCCCTACCACTTCGTCGATCAGCCGGGCATGGTGGCCCTGCAGACCCGGCAGGGTCTGAAGACGCCGGTCGAGGTGTCCGCCGAGATCCTGGCCACGCTGCGCTTCCGGGCGGAGGACACTTTCAACGACGACATCTTCGGTGCCGTCATCACGGTGCCGGCCTATTTCGATGATGCCCAACGCCAGGCCACCAAGGACGCGGCCCAGCTGGCGGGCCTCAACGTGCTGCGTCTGATCAACGAACCCACCGCCGCCGCGGTGGCCTACGGCCTGGACAACGGTTCGGAAGGCCTGTACGCGGTCTACGATCTGGGTGGCGGCACCTTCGACATCTCCCTGCTGCGTCTGTCGCGTGGCGTGTTCGAGGTGGTGGCCACCGGCGGAGACGCAGCGCTGGGCGGCGATGACTTCGACCATGCCCTGGCCGACTGGGTGGTCGAATCCACTGCCGTGGTGCCCAAGACGCCCCAGGACAAGCGGGGCCTGCTGGTGGCAGCCCGGGCAGCCAAGGAGGCCTTGACGGCATCCGATGTCGTGGAACTGCATGCATCCGTGGGTGGGCAGGCGCTGACCGTGTCGGTCAGCCGCACCCAGTTCGACCTGCTGACCCGGCCCCTGATTGACCGCACCCTGCAGGCGGTGCGTCGCGTGCTGCGCGACGCCCGTGTCACGCGCGACGAGGTCAAGGGCGTGGTGATGGTGGGCGGCTCGACCCGCGTGCCGGCGGTGCAGACGGCGGTAGGCGAGTTCTTCGGCCGGCCGCCGCTCACCAATCTGGATCCGGATCAGGTGGTGGCACTCGGTGCCGCCATCCAGGCCAACGCCCTGGCGGGCAACGCGGTCGATGGCGAACTGCTGCTGCTGGATGTGATTCCGCTGTCGCTGGGCCTGGAAACCATGGGCGGACTGGTGGAACGCGTGATCGAGCGCAACACCACCATCCCGGTGGCCAAGGCCCAGGACTTCACCACCTTCAAGGATGGCCAGACCGCGATGGCCATCCACGTCGTGCAGGGCGAGCGCGAGCTGGTGTCCGATTGCCGCTCCCTGGCCCGTTTCGAACTGCGGGGCATTCCGCCGATGGCCGCCGGCGCGGCCCGCATCCGGGTCAGCTTCCAGGTCGATGCCGATGGCCTGCTGAGCGTGTCTGCGCGCGAGCAGACGTCCGGCGTGGAAGCGACGGTGCAGGTCAAGCCCAGCTATGGGTTGGCCGACGAGGAGATTGCCCGCATGCTCAAGGAGGGCTTCTCCAGTGCCGAGGCCGACATGCAGGCCCGGGCCCTGCGCGAGGCCCAGGTGGAGGCGGACCGCATGACCCTGGCCACCCAGGCGGCCTTGGCCGCCGACGGCGATCTGCTGTCCGCCGACGAGAGAGCGGACATCGACACCCTCCTGCACGCCCTGCAACGCGCCAAGACCGGCGATCAAGCTGAAGCCATCAACGCGGCGGTGGAGGCTTTGGCCAAGGGGACCGAGGCCTTTGCCGCTGCCCGTATGAACCGCGGCATCCAGGCGGCCCTGACCGGGCGCCGGCTGGATGCCCTGTGACCTGAACCGTTTCCGGACCAACCATGCCGATCATCCACATCCTGCCGCACGCCAGTCTGTGTCCCGAAGGCGGTGACATCGAGGCCCCCACCGGCACCTCCATCTGCGAAGCCTTGCTCGACCACGGCATCGCCATCGAACATGCCTGCGAGATGAGTTGTGCCTGCACCACCTGCCATGTGGTGGTGAAGCAGGGCTACCGCTCCCTGGGGGAGCCTGACGAGATCGAGGAAGACCTGCTGGACAAGGCCTGGGGGCTCACGCCGACCTCGCGGCTGTCGTGCCAGGCCATCGTGGGGACCGAGGATGTGACCATCGAGATCCCGAAGTACACGATCAACCACGCACGCGAGAACCACTGATGCCAGAAACCGCCGGGCTCCAGGGAGCAGGGCGGTCTTTTGAAGGGGGTCAGTGGCTGGCGAACAGTTGGAAAGGCCAGCTCAGGAGGCGGCGCTTGGGAAGTTCTTCCTCGGCTTCCCGTGCATCCAGCAACTCGCAGGTGTTCAGATGGCTGAGCAGGCGGGTGACATCGTGGGCCGACGCGCCGGTGCACTTCTGCAAGTGGGTTTCGGTGACATAGCGCTGCGAGAGCTCGCTCACCATGCGCCGGTAGGCGGTTCGGCGAAACTCAGCGGGCAAATCGGGCCAAGCCGTGATCTTGTATTCCTTCATGGTCCCAACGTCCTCGGAAGGGTGGGGCGTTTGTGACGCCCTCATCGATACACAACGCGCTGATTCTCACCAGTTTTGGTGACAATATGCTAGCCCTCGATCAAGCAAATTGCGAAATTTCGTGACAGTCACTGCCTCCGCCCTGGTGCTGGGATTCGAATCCTCCTGCGATGAAACCGGTGTGGCGGTGGTGCGCTGCGGCCCCGCCGGGGTGCCGCAACTGCTGGGGCAGGCCTTGCACAGCCAAATCCAGATGCACCAGGCCTATGGCGGCGTGGTGCCGGAACTGGCCTCGCGTGATCATGTGCGGCGTGCGATTCCCTTGGCGCGCGAGGCTTTGCGCGCGGCCGGGGTCGAATTGAAGGATGTGGATGCCGTGGCCTACACCCAGGGGCCGGGGCTGGCGGGGGCGCTGCTAGTGGGGGCCGGCATCGCCACGTCCCTGGCGGCGGCGCTGGGCCGGCCCACCTTGCCTGTGCATCACCTGGAGGGGCATCTGCTTTCTCCCTTCTTGTCCGCCGATCCGCCGGAGTTTCCTTTTGTGGCCCTGCTGGTGTCCGGTGGGCACACGCAACTGATGCGCGTGGATGGCGTGGGCTCGTATGAGCTTTTGGGTGAAACCATCGACGACGCCGCAGGCGAAGCCTTCGACAAATCAGCCAAGCTGCTGGGGCTGGGCTACCCGGGCGGGCCGGCGCTGGCCCGTTTGGCAGAAAGTGGGCGGGCCGACGCCTTTGCCTTGCCACGGCCTTTGCTGCACCAACCCAATCTGGATTTTTCTTTTGCCGGGCTGAAGACGGCGGTGATGACGACGCTGCAGAAAATGGGGCCTGATCCGTCGGATGCCGCGCGGGCGGATCTCGCGGCCAGCGCCCAGGCAGCCATCGTGGATGTGCTGGTGCAGAAGTCCATCAAGGCGATGAAGGCCACCGGGCTGAACCGGCTGGTGGTGGCGGGCGGCGTCAGCGCGAACCGTGCATTGCGCGCTCAGCTGGACGCTGTGGCGGCGCGCCGGCGCTGGCGCGTTCATTATCCCGAACTGGCGCTGTGCACCGACAACGGCGCGATGATCGCGCTGGCGGCCGCCATGCGCTGGCAGGCGGGGCTGGTGCAGCCTTCGCGTGCCTACAGTTTCGAGGTGCGTCCGCGCTGGGACTTGGCCGACGCCTGATCGGCCCCGGCCGCTGTCGCTCAGTTGCTGCGGTACTGCAGGTGCATCTGGTCCATGCGCGCGACCTGGCCTGAGGTGAACTGGTTCATGCAGGCGTCGTCGGTGTAGTCCATGAAGTTGGTGATCGGGTCCAAGCCTGCCTTGCGGCGGCAGCTGTCACGCCCGGTGGGGCAGCCGTAGGCCGCTGAACGCTCGGATGGCGTGTCATTGACTTGGTCGCCCGAAGCGGTGCAGCCACCTTGGAAGGTGTGGTACAGGCCCAGCCAATGGCCGATCTCGTGCGTGCCGGTGTCGCCTTCGTCGTAGGGGGCGGCGCCGCCTCCTGGCACGCTGCTGTACAGCACCACCACGCCATCCTGTGTCGGCGCGCGGCTGTAATCCGAAGGGAAGGTCGCCCAGCCCAGCAGGCCGCCACTCGGGTTGGCGGAGTACAGGTTCAGCGTTTCCGCGCCGCCCTGGCGCAGCGCCTTCTTGGCCTGGTTTTCGGCCGTGCTGCCCGGGGTCATGGCGAACCAGGCGGCGTTGGTGGTGCGGTCCACGGCTGCCAGCGTGAACCGGAAGGGGGTGCTGGCGTAGGCGGCATTCAGCACGGTGATCTGGTCATCGATCTGGCTCTGCGGCACGTCGCCGTTGGCGGCTCCGCTGCCCTGGTTGATCACATGGAACCAGACCGGGACCGTCACCGAGCCGGGATTGCGGGCGGTGGCCAGGCCGCGGGCGTGGCGCTCCCGCAGAAAGCTCATCAGCCGCTCATCGATGCGGGCCCGCTCGCTGGCTTCGGGGGCCACGGTCATGCAGCGGTGGCTGAGGATGTCATCCGTCGCAGCCTGGGCGCTGGCGATGCCGGTCAGAAGGCTCAAGGAGAGCAGTGCGCGTTGCAGCAGGGGTCTCAAGATAGGCTCCCTCTATCGGGTGGCTGATCGGGTGGATGGGCGGCCTCTGCGCCCTGAATCTGGGATTGTTCTTGCTGCCCGGCCGTGGGCCATCCCCAGTCTGGCGTCGGGTCGACCCGGAGTTCCCGGCGGGCGTGCTGGTGCAAGCGAGGACTTTGGTTTAGAATCCAACGCTTCGTTCGGGAATCATCCCGGATGGAAGAGCACGGCGCGGGTTGGTTTCACCTGCGACCGCAAGTCATCAACGGAAACCGCAGGCGTCCAGGTCGCCCCGCCAAGGGGTGTTCCGGGTGTGGCGGAATCCCAAACAAAGGAAATCGCCATGTCCGTGGCAGACCTCAACAAGGCCGACATCGTCAAGGCCCATGCCCGCAGCGCCGCCGATACCGGCTCCCCCGAAGTCCAGGTGGCCCTGCTGACCGCTCGCATCAACGAGCTGACCCCTCACTTCAAGACCCACGCCAAGGATCATCATGGCCGCCGCGGTCTGCTGAAGATGGTCAACCAGCGCAAGCGCCTGCTGGCCTACCTGAAGGGCAAGGATGCCGAGCGCTACACTGCACTGATCCAGAAGCTGGGCCTGCGCAAGTAAGCCAGGCATCGCTGGTCAAGAGCCTGTCTGGAGTTCCACCCAGCACAGGCTCTTTGTTTTTTCGGAGTGCAACCGGGTTCGGGGTACTGTCGTGTCATTCCAAAGTGGGGGCGTGTCCCTCACCCTGGAATGGCATACCGCCCGACACGGTGACTCCCGGTCCCACGGCGCCGCCGCCAAGAGCGCCGCGTTCACCGGAGACATCCATGAGCATGTTCAACAAAGTCACCAAGACCTTCCAGTGGGGCCAGCATCAGGTCACCATGGAAACCGGCGAGATCGCCCGCCAGTCCAGCGGTGCCGTCATCGTCAACATCGAAGACACCGTGGTGCTGGCCACCGTGGTCGCCAAGACCGAGCCCAAGCCGGGCCAGGACTTCTTCCCGCTGACGGTCGACTACATCGAGAAGACCTACGCCGCCGGCAAGATCCCGGGCAGCTTCTTCAAGCGCGAAGGCCGCCCCAGCGAGCTGGAGACCCTGACCAGCCGCCTGATCGACCGCCCGATCCGCCCCCTGTTCCCCGAGGGCTTCTTCAACGAAGTCCAGGTCGTCGTCCATGTGCTGAGCCTGAACCCCGAGGTGCAGGCCGACATCGCCGCCATGATCGCCACCTCGGCCGCGCTGGCCGTGTCCGGCATCCCGTTCAACGGCCCGATCGGCGCCGCCCGCGTGGGCTATGTCAACGGCGAATACGTGCTGAACCCGGGCAAGACCCAGCTGGCCGATTCCAAGCTGGATCTGGTCGTGGCGGGCACCGAAGCCGCCGTGCTGATGGTGGAATCCGAGGCCGACCAGCTGTCCGAGGACGTGATGCTGGGCGCCGTGGTGTACGGCCATGACCAGGGCAAGGTGGCGATCAACGCCATCCACGAACTGGTGCGTGAGGCCGGCAAGCCCGTCTGGGACTGGAAGGCGCCGGCCAAGGACGAGGCCTTCATCGCCAAGGTGACCGAACTGGCCGAGCCGCAGCTGCGCGCCGCCTACCAGATCCGCTCCAAGCAGGCCCGCACCCAGGCTTGCCGCGAGGCCTACGCTGCCGTCAAGGCTGCGCTGACCGAGCAGGGCCTCACCTTCGACGGCGTCGAGGTCGACGGCCTGCTGTTCGAGATCGAGGCCCGCATCGTGCGTGGCCAGATCCTGGCCGGTGAGCCCCGCATCGACGGTCGTGACACCCGCACCGTGCGTCCGATCGAGATCCGCAACAGCGTGCTGCCGCGCGCCCACGGCTCGGCGCTGTTCACCCGTGGCGAGACCCAGGCCCTGGTGGCCGCCACGCTGGGCACCGACCGCGACGCCCAGGTGATCGACGCGCTGGCGGGCGAGTACAGCGAGCGCTTCATGCTGCACTACAACATGCCTCCGTTCGCCACCGGCGAAACGGGCCGCGTCGGCAGCCCCAAGCGCCGCGAAATCGGCCATGGCCGTCTGGCCAAGCGCGCCCTGGTGGCCTGCCTGCCGGATAAGGAAGACTTCCCCTACAGCATCCGCGTGGTCTCCGAGATCACCGAATCCAACGGCTCTTCGTCGATGGCCTCGGTTTGCGGTGGCTGCCTGGCACTGATGGACGCTGGCGTGCCGATGAAGGCCCATGTGGCTGGCATCGCCATGGGCCTGATCAAGGAGGACAACCGCTTTGCGGTGCTGACCGACATCCTGGGCGACGAAGATCACCTGGGTGACATGGACTTCAAGGTGGCTGGCACCACGCAGGGCGTGACCGCGCTGCAGATGGACATCAAGATCCAGGGCATCACCAAGGAAATCATGCAGGTCGCTCTGGCCCAGGCCAAGGAAGCGCGCATGCACATCCTGGGCAAGATGGTGGAAGCCATGGGCGGCGCCAAGACCGAGGTCTCGCAGTTCGCGCCGCGCCTGTACACCATGAAGATCAACCCGGAGAAGATCCGTGACGTGATCGGCAAGGGCGGCGCCACCATCCGTGCGCTGACCGAGGAAACCGGCTGCACGATCGACATCGGCGAAGACGGCACCATCACCATCGCCTCGACCGATGCCGACAAGGCCGAGTTCGCCAAGAAGCGCATCACCGAGATCACCGCCGAGGCGGAAGTGGGCAAGGTCTACGAAGGCCCGGTCACCAAGATCCTGGACTTCGGCGCCCTGGTCAACATCCTGCCGGGCAAGGATGGTTTGCTGCACATCAGTCAGATCGCCCACCAGCGCGTCGAGAAGGTCGAGGACTTCCTGAAGGAAGGCCAGATCGTCAAGGTCAAGGTGCTGGAGACCGACGAGAAGGGTCGCATCAAGCTGTCCATGAAGGCGCTGCAGGAGCGTCCGGAAGGCATGGAGGAAGAGCGCTACGAGCGTGCTCCGCGCGAGCGTGGTGACCGCGGTGACCGTGGCGAGCGCCGTGACCGCGGCGAGCGCGGTGAGCGCAGCGAGCGTCCCCGTCGTGAGCGCGCCGAGCAGCAGCCGGCGCCCGAGGCTGTGACGGACAACGGTGTCGCCCAGCAGCAGCAACAGCAGCAGTAAGCCGACACCGATGCGTGCGATCGAGATCACCCGCTTCGGCAAGCCCGAGGTCCTGGTCGAGGCGGTTCGCCCCGACCCGGCCCCCGGGGCTGGCGAAGTTCTGGTGCGTGTGCGAGCCTCCGGCGTCAACCGTCCGGATGTGCTGCAGCGCAAGGGCGCCTACGCGCCCCCGCCGGGCGCCTCCGACCTGCCGGGTCTGGAGATCGCGGGTGAGATCGTCGCAGGCGATGCTGCCGAACTGGCCGCCGCCGGCTTTGCGCTGGGCGATGCGGTGTGTGGTCTGGTGGCCGGCGGCGGTTATGCCGAGTTGTGCGTGGTGCCGCTGGCCCAATGCCTGCCGGTGCCGGACGGTCTGAGTCTGATCGAGGCGGCCAGTCTGCCCGAGACCTTCTTCACCGTCTGGTCGAACGTGTTCGACCGCGGGCGTCTGCAGGCGGGGGAGACCCTGCTGGTGCAGGGGGGAGGCAGTGGCATTGGTGTCACGGCCATCCAGCTGGGCAAGGCCCTGGGGGCAACCGTGATCGTCACCGCCGGCAGCGACGAGAAGTGCGCGGCTTGCGTGGCGCTGGGCGCCGACCATGCCATCAACTACCGCGCCCAGGACTTCGCCGAAGAGGTCAAGCGCCTCACGGCTGGTCGTGGTGCCGATGTGGTGCTGGACATGGTGGCCGGTGACTATGTCGCCCGCGAGGTGTCCTGTCTGGCCGACGATGGTCGCATCGTGATCATCGCCATCCAGGGGGGCGTGAAGAGCGAGTTCAACGCCGGTGAGGTCCTGCGTCGCCGCTTGACGATCACGGGCTCGACACTGCGTCCGCGCCCGGTCGCCTTCAAGGGGGCCATTGCCGCCGCGTTGCGCGAAAAGGTCTGGCCCCTGCTGGCGGCGGGTCGCATCAAGCCGGTGATCGAACAGGTGTTCCCGGCGGCCCGGGCGGCCGAGGCCCATGCGCTGATGGAATCCAGCCAGCATGTCGGCAAGATCGTGCTGGACTGGGCGGCCTGAAGGCCGCAGAAGAATCGAGAGACAAGAGAGGTTCCATGCGACGCAAGTTGGTGGTTGGCAATTGGAAGATGCACGGCAGCCACAAGGGCAATGCCGAGCTGCTGGCCGGCATCGTGGGGGCGCGCCCCTTCGCTTGCGATGTGGCGGTGTGTGTGCCGTTTCCCTACCTGTCCGAAACGGCCGTGACCCTGGCCAACACCGATCTGCGCTGGGGGGCTCAGGATTGTTCGGCGCACGAGCAAGGCGCCTACACCGGTGAGGTGTCCGCGGGCATGCTGGCTGAGTTCGGCTGCCGCTATGCCATCGTCGGTCACTCCGAGCGCCGCGCCTACCATGGCGAGTCGGACCAGGTGGTGGCCGACAAGGCCAAGGCGGCGCTGGCGCGAGGCATCACCCCCATCGTCTGCGTGGGCGAGACCCTGGCGCAGCGCGACGCGGGGGAAACTGAAGCGGTGGTCAAGCGTCAGTTGTCGGCAGTGATCCAGAAGCTGGCGCACTGCGTGGGCGAGATGGTGGTGGCTTATGAGCCGGTCTGGGCCATTGGCACCGGGCGCACGGCCACGCCCGAGCAGGCCCAGGCGGTGCATGCCGTGCTGCGGGCCCAGCTGAAGGCGGCCACGCCCCGCGCGGACACCATGGTGCTGCTCTATGGTGGCAGTGTGAAGCCGGATAACGCGGCCAGCCTGTTTGCCCAGGCCGACATCGACGGTGGCCTGATCGGCGGCGCCGCCCTGAAGGCGGAAGACTTCGTGGCCATTTGTCGCGCGGCCGGCTGAGGACGGCTCGGCACCGTACACATCAATCTTTGGAGTAAGAATTCATGCATATCTGGATGAACCTGCTGGTCGTGCTGCAAATGGTGGCTGCCATCGTCATGATCGGCTTGGTGCTGGTGCAGCACGGCAAGGGGGCCGACATGGGGGCCTCGTTCGGTAGCGGGGCTTCGGGCAGCCTGTTCGGTGCCACCGGCAGTGCCAGCTTCCTGTCGCGCACCACGGCGGTGTGTGCCACGGTGTTCTTCCTGGCGACGCTGGGCTTGGCGTTCATGTCCAACAGCGTGTCGCGTGCCCAGCCGGCGGACACTGGCAGCGTGCTGGAAAAGGCCGCGCCGGCCGTGCCCCAGATCCCCACGGCAGTCCAGGTGCCTGCTTCCGGTGCATCGAACTGACAATCTGTTTGAACAGACCGCGTGAAAGATGAGTTAAGTCATTTTTCAGGCTAGAATCGATGGCTGTTCAGTGAGCAACACCTCACGCAAACTGGACAGACACTAGACAGGACTGAACCACGCCGACGTGGTGAAATTGGTAGACACGCTATCTTGAGGGGGTAGTGGCGAAAGCTGTGCGAGTTCGAGTCTCGCCGTCGGCACCAGATTCATCGGCAGGGCCTTCATCCGGAGTCCTGCCGAGCGCCCTGAGGTCATCGGGGAAGGCTGGGCGCGCAGTGCCTGGGGCCGTGGGCCTCAGGGGGCGCGCCCTTTTCATTGTCCGGATGCGCTTTTGACGACTGCTGGAACCCGCCGACCATGGACCTGCAACCCTATCTTCCCGTCATTCTCTTCATTCTGGTCGGAGCGCTGGTCGGGGTTGCCCCGCAGGTGCTGGGCTTTCTGCTGGGCCCCAATCGGCCGGATGCCGAAAAGAACTCGCCCTACGAGTGCGGCTTCGAGGCCTTCGAAGATGCCCGCATGAAGTTCGATGTTCGCTACTACCTGGTGGCGATCCTGTTCATCCTGTTCGACTTGGAAATCGCCTTCCTGTTCCCTTGGGCTGTTTCGCTCAAAGACATTGGGGCGTCAGGTTTCTGGGCGATGATGGTTTTCCTGTCGATCCTGGTGGTCGGCTTTGCCTACGAATGGAAGAAGGGCGCTCTCGACTGGGAGTGATCCCCGGCCGGGTGTTCGAGGCGGCATCCCTCCCGGGATGTCACGACCACAGCGAGAAGCACACTACACATGGGTAATGAAGGCATTCTGAAGGAAGGCTTTGTCACCACCTCGGTTGACAAGCTGGTGAACTGGTCCAAGACGGGCTCGCTCTGGCCCATGACCTTTGGTCTGGCCTGCTGCGCGGTCGAGATGATGCACGCCGGTGCGGCGCGCTACGACATCGACCGTTTCGGCATGTTGTTCCGCCCCAGTCCCCGTCAGTCCGATCTGATGATCGTGGCGGGCACGCTGTGCAACAAGATGGCGCCGGCCCTGCGCAAGGTCTATGACCAGATGGCCGAGCCGCGCTGGGTGCTTTCCATGGGCTCCTGTGCCAACGGCGGCGGTTACTACCACTACAGCTACTCGGTGGTGCGTGGCTGCGATCGCATCGTGCCGGTGGATGTGTATGTCCCCGGCTGTCCGCCCACGGCGGAAGCCCTGCTGTACGGCATCCTGCAGCTGCAGGCCAAGATCCGGCGCGAAAACACCATTGCCCGCTGAGCGCGGGTGGGTCCACACATGACGCAGAAACTCGACAACCTGCAAGCCGCCCTGACGGACGTGCTGGGCGAGCGCATCCAGCGCCTCCAGCGCGAGCGCGGCGAGATCACCATCACGGTCAAGGCCGCGGATTACCTGGGCGTCGCCCAGGCGCTGCACGACGATTCCCGGCTCCAGTTCGAGCAACTGATCGACCTGTGCGGCATGGACATGTCCACCTACCGCAACGAGCCCTGGGAGGGGCCCCGCTTCATGGTGGTGACGCACCTGCTGTCTGTTTCGCTGAACTGGCGCGTGCGTCTGAAGGTCTTCGCGCCGGACGACGACCTGCCGATGGTGGCCTCGGTCAACGACATCTGGAACTCGGCCAACTGGTTCGAGCGCGAGGCCTTCGACCTGTACGGCATCATCTTCGAAGGTCACCAGGACCTGCGTCGCATCCTGACCGACTACGGCTTCATCGGCCATCCGATGCGCAAGGACTTCCCTGTTTCCGGCCATGTCGAGATGCGCTACGACGCCGAGACCCGGCGCGTGGTCTACCAGCCGGTGACCATCGAGCCGCGCGAGATCACTCCGCGCGTGGTCCGCGAAGACAACTACGGCGGCCTGCACTGAGCCCGGGAACCCGTCATGGCAGACATCAAGAATTACACCCTGAACTTCGGTCCGCAGCACCCGGCCGCGCATGGCGTGCTGCGCCTCGTGCTGGAGCTCGACGGCGAGGTCATCCAGCGCGCTGACCCGCACATCGGCCTGTTGCACCGCGCCACCGAGAAGCTGGCCGAGCAGAAGACCTTCATCCAGTCGCTGCCCTACATGGACCGGCTGGACTACGTGTCGATGATGTGCAATGAGCACGCCTATTGCCTGGCCACCGAGCGGTTGCTGGGCATCGAGGTGCCGCTGCGCGCCCAGTACATCCGCGTGATGTTCTCGGAGATCACCCGTCTGCTGAACCACCTGTTGTGGATCGGCGCGCACGGCATCGACTGCGGGGCGATGAACATCCTCATCTACGCGTTCCGCGAACGCGAAGACCTGTTCGACCTGTACGAAGCCGTGTCCGGTGCCCGCATGCACGCGGCCTACTTCCGTCCGGGCGGTGTCTACCGCGATCTGCCGGACACCATGCCGCAGTACCAGGCGAGCAAGATCCGCAACGAGCGCGCGATCAAGAAGCTCAACGAGAACCGCCAGGGTTCGATGCTGGACTTCATCGACGACTTCTGCGCGCGCTTCCCGAAGAACGTCGACGACTACGAGACCCTGCTGACCGACAACCGCATCTGGAAGCAGCGCACGGTCGGCATCGGCGTGGTTTCGCCCGAGCGTGCCCTGAACATGGGTTTCTCCGGCCCGATGCTGCGCGGTTCCGGCGTGGCCTGGGACCTGCGCAAGACCCAGCCCTACGATGTCTATGCCAACATGGACTTCGACGTGCCGGTGGGCAAGAACGGTGACACCTACGATCGCTACCTGGTCCGCGTGGCCGAGATGCGCCAGTCCAACCGCATCATCAAGCAGTGCGTCGACTGGCTGCGTGCCAACCCGGGGCCGGTGATCACCGACAACCACAAGGTGGCGCCGCCCAAGCGGGTCGAGATGAAGTCGAGCATGGAAGAGCTGATCCATCACTTCAAGCTCTTCACCGAAGGCTTCCACGTGCCCGAAGGCGAGGCCTATGCCGCCGTCGAGCATCCGAAGGGTGAATTCGGTATCTACATGGTCAGCGACGGCGCCAACAAGCCGTACCGCCTGAAGATCCGCGCCCCGGGCTTTGCCCACCTTGCCGCGCTCGACGAGATGGCGCGCGGCCACATGATTGCCGACGCCGTCGCGGTGATCGGCACCATGGACATCGTGTTTGGCGAGATCGATCGATGACACTTTCTGACGCCACCAAGGCCCGCTTCGCCAAGGAAGTGGCCAAGTACCCCAAGGAGCAGGCGCAGTCGGCCGTGATGGCCTGCCTGTCCATCGTGCAGCAGGAGCAGGGCTGGGTGTCCTCCGAAGCCGAGGCCCAGATCGCCGAGTACCTGGGCATGCCCGCCATCGCGGTGCACGAGGTCACCTCCTTCTACAACATGTACAACCAGCAGCCGGTCGGCAAGTTCAAGCTGAACGTCTGCACCAACCTCCCGTGCCAGCTGCGCAACGGCCAGCAGGCGCTGGAGCACCTGTGCGAGAAGCTGGGTGTGGAGGATGGCGGCACCACCGCGGACGGTCTGTTCACCGTGGCCAAGTGCGAATGCCTGGGCGCCTGTGCCGATGCGCCGGTGATGCTGGTCAACGACCGCCAGATGCTGAGCTACATGAGCAACCAGAAGCTCGACGAGATGATCGACCTGATCCGCTCGGAAGCAGGAAAGGCGGTCTGACCATGGCACTGGATCTCTCCCGTTTCCAGGCCACCGGCCTGGAGACCTGTTTCCATGACCGCCACATCGGCGCCCAGATCTATGCCGGGCTGACCGGCAGCAACTGGCGCCTGCAGGATTACCTGGCGCGCGGTGGCTACCAGGCCCTGCGCAAGATCCTGGGCAAGGACGGCGGCGAAGGTCTGACGCAGGACCAGGTGATCGCCGAGGTGAAGGCGTCCGGTCTGCGCGGCCGTGGCGGCGCCGGCTTCCCGACGGGCCTGAAGTGGAGTTTCATGCCCCGCGCATTCCCGGGTCAGAAGTACCTGGTGTGCAACTCCGACGAGGGCGAGCCCGGGACCTGCAAGGACCGCGACATCCTGCGCTACAACCCGCACATCGTGATCGAGGGCATGGCCATTGCCGCCTACGCGATGGGCATCAGCCAGGGCTACAACTACATCCACGGCGAGATCTTCGAGGTCTACGACCGCTTCGAGGAAGCCCTGGACGAGGCGCGTGCCGCCGGTCTGCTGGGTGACAACATCCTGGGCAGCGGTTTCAGCTTCAATCTGCACGCCCACCACGGTTTCGGTGCCTACATCTGCGGCGAAGAGACCGCGCTGCTGGAGTCGATCGAAGGCAAGAAGGGGCAGCCCCGCTTCAAGCCGCCGTTCCCGGCCAGCTTCGGCCTGTACGGCAAGCCCACCACCATCAACAACACCGAGACCTTCGCGGCGGTGCCCTGGATCATCCGCAACGGCGGCCAGGCCTACCTCGAGTGCGGCAAGCCCAACAACGGCGGCACCAAGATCTTCTCGATGGTCGGCGACGTGGAGCGTCCGGGCAACTACGAGATTCCGATGGGCACGCCGTTCTCCAAGCTGCTGGAACTCGCCGGCGGTGTGAAGGGCGGCAAGAGGCTCAAGGCGGTGATCCCGGGCGGTTCGTCCGCACCCGTGCTGCCGGCATCCATCATGATGGACTGCACGATGGACTATGACTCCATCAGCAAGGCCGGCTCGATGCTGGGCTCCGGCGCCGTCATCGTGATGGACGAGACCCGCTGCATGGTCAAGAGCCTGCAGCGCCTGTCCTACTTCTACTCGCACGAGTCCTGTGGCCAGTGCACGCCCTGCCGCGAAGGCACGGGTTGGCTGTGGCGCGTGGTGGACCGCATCGAGAACGGTCACGGCCGTGCCGAAGACCTCGAACTGCTGGACAGCGTGGCCGGCAACATCATGGGCCGCACCATCTGCGCCCTGGGCGATGCCGCCGCGATGCCGGTGCGCGGGATGCTGAAGCATTTCCGCGACGAGTTCGCGCACCACATCGAACACAAGACCTGCATGGTCCCGGCCTACGTCTGAGCGGGGCACACACGATATGTTGGAAATCGAACTCGACGGCAAGAAGGTTTCGGTGCCCGAAGGCAGCATGGTGATGCATGCGGCCGATGCGGCTGGCACCTACATCCCGCACTTCTGCTATCACAAGAAGCTCTCCATCGCGGCCAACTGCCGCATGTGCCTGGTGGACGTGGAGAAGGCACCCAAGCCGATGCCGGCCTGCGCCACGCCCGTCACCCAGGGCATGGTGGTGCGCACCAAGAGCGAGAAGGCCGTGGTGGCGCAGAAGTCCGTCATGGAATTCCTGCTGATCAACCACCCGCTGGACTGCCCGATCTGCGACCAGGGCGGCGAATGCCAGCTGCAGGATCTGGCGGTGGGCTACGGTGCTGGTGCCTCGCGCTACGAAGAAGAGAAGCGCGTCGTCTTCCACAAGAACGTGGGCCCGCTGATCTCCATGGAAGAGATGAGCCGCTGCATCCACTGCACCCGCTGCGTGCGCTTTGGCCAGGAAGTGGCCGGCGTGATGGAGCTGGGCATGCAGAACCGTGGCGAGCACTCCGAGATCACGACCTTCGTTGGCCAGACGGTGGACTCCGAGCTGTCGGGCAACATGATCGACCTGTGCCCGGTCGGTGCGCTGACCAGCAAGCCCTTCCGCTACAGCGCCCGCACTTGGGAACTGTCGCGTCGCAAGAGCGTCAGCCCGCACGACTCCACCGGTGCCAATCTGATCGTCCAGGTCAAGAACCACCAGGTTCTGCGCGTTGTTCCGCTCGAGAACGAGGACGTGAACGAGTGCTGGCTGGCCGACCGTGACCGTTTCAGCTACGAAGCCCTGAACAGCGAACAGCGTCTGACCACCCCGATGATCAAGCAGGGTGGCCAGTGGATGTCGGTGGACTGGAACACCGCGCTGGGTTACGTCGCCGACGGGCTCAAGCGGGTCAAGGCCGAGTTCGGTGCCGCAGGCATCGGCGCCCTGGGCTCTGCCCACAGCACGGTGGAAGAACTGCATCTGCTGGCCAAGCTCGTGCGTGGCCTGGGCAGCGACAACATCGACCACCGTCTGCGCCATGCCGATTTCACGGTGGGGCAGGGCGTGCGCTGGCTCGGGATGCCGATTGCCTCGCTGTCCACCCTGGACCGCGCTTTCGTCGTGGGTTCCTTCCTGCGCAAGGATCACCCGCTGTTCGCGCAGCGGATCCGCCAGGCCGTTCGCCGCGGTGCCCAGGTCTTCAGCCTGAATGCCGTGCATGACGATTGGGCCATGCCGCTGAGCGGCACGGTGACGGCCGCGCCGGCCGACTGGGCCCAGGCCCTGGCCAATGTGGCTGGCTACGTGGCATCTGCCAAGGGTGTGGCGGCACCGGCCACCGCGCTGGTGTCGACCGAAGCCGAGGCCGTGGCGCAGGCGCTGCTGTCCGGCCAGAGCTCGGCCATCCTGCTGGGCAATGCCGCGGCACAACACCCGCAGGCAGCCACGCTGCTGGCTCTGGCCAATTGGATCGGGGCTCAGACGGGCGCCGCGGTGGGCTATCTGACCGAGGCCGCCAACACGGTGGGCGCGCAGTTGGTCGGGGCGCAGCCGGCGCAAGGCGGCCTGAACGCGGGTCAGATGCTGTCTCAGCCGATGAAGGCGCTGCTGCTGCTGAACACCGAGCCGGTGCTGGACGCGGCCGATGCCGCGGCCGCCCGGGCCGCGCTGGAAGGGTCGGGCCTGGTGGTGGCGCTGACCTCGTTCAAGGACGCGGTGGTGCCCAACGCGGACGTGATGCTGCCCATCGCGCCCTTTGCAGAGACTGCCGGGTGCTTCGTGAACGCGGAGGGGCGCGTGCAGTCCTTCCACGGCGTGGTGCAGGGCAAGGGCGACACCCGTCCGGCCTGGAAGGTGCTGCGCGTGCTGGGCAATCTGCTGGGCCTGCCGGGCTTCGAGCAGGAGTCGGTCGAGGAAGTTCGCGCCGAGGCGCTTGGCGACGTGTCGACCATTCCCGCCCGTCTGAACAATGGCGTCGCGCTGACCGTGAGCCTGCAGGCCCCGTCGGCCGGCCTGCAGCGCATCGCCGATGTGCCCATCTACAGCACCGACAGTCTGGTGCGTCGTTCGCCCTCGTTGCAGCTGACCCGCGACGCCCAGGCGCCGGCGGCCAGTCTGCCCACCGCACTGTGGAAGCAATTGGGCCTGAGCGCGGGTGCCAAGGTTCGCGTGTCGCAGGGTGCCGCATCCGTGGTGCTGCCCGCCCGTGAAGACGCCTCCCTGGCTGCCAACGTGGTGCGTGTGCCGGCTGGCCACGCCGATACCGCGGGTCTGGGTGCGATGTTCGGCGCCATCACCGTCGAGGCGGCCTGAGGCCAGGGGTAGGAACTCACATGATCGACAACATCTACCAAGCCGGGCTGGCCCTGATGGGCGGCCTGTTGTGGCCCGTCGTGTGGTCGCTGATCAAGATCGTGGTGGTGATGCTGCCCCTGCTGGGCTGCGTGGCTTACCTGACCCTCTGGGAGCGCAAGGCCATCGGCTGGTCGCAGATCCGTCCGGGCCCCAACCGCGTGGGTCCCTTCGGCCTGCTGACCCCGATCGCCGACGCGGTCAAGCTGATCTTCAAGGAGATCATCCGGCCGACGGCAGCCAGCAAGGGCCTGTTCTTCCTGGGCCCCATCATGACCATCATGCCGGCCCTGGCCGCGTGGGCGGTGATTCCCTTCGGCCCCGATGTGGCGCTGGCCAACATCAACGCCGGCCTGCTGTTCCTGATGGCCATCACCTCGCTCGAGGTGTACGGCGTGATCATCGCCGGCTGGGCCTCCAACTCGAAGTACGCCTTCTTGGGCGCGCTGCGCGCTTCGGCCCAGATGGTCAGCTACGAGATCGCCATGGGCTTCGCCTTGGTGATCGTGCTGATGGTCACCGGCAGTTTGAACCTCAGCGATGTGGTGATGCAGCAGGGCAAGGGCCACATGGCCGGCATGGGCCTGGGCTTCCTGTCCTGGAATTGGCTGCCGCTGCTGCCGGTGTTCATGGTGTATTTCATCTCGGGTCTGGCCGAGACCAACCGCCACCCCTTCGACGTGGTGGAAGGGGAGTCGGAAATCGTGGCAGGGCACATGATCGAGTACTCGGGCATGTCCTTCGCCATGTTCTTCCTGGCCGAGTACGCCAACATGATCCTGGTGTCGATGCTGACCGTGCTGCTCTTCCTGGGCGGCTGGCTGAGCCCCGTCGCCTTCCTGGATTTCATCCCGGGCTGGATCTGGCTGGCGATCAAGGTTTTCGTCGTCGTCACGATGTTCCTGTGGGTGCGCGCCTCCTTCCCGCGCTACCGCTATGACCAGATCATGCGTCTGGGCTGGAAGATCTTCATCCCGATCACCCTGGTGTGGCTGGTCGTGGTGGGTCTGTGGATCCAGTCGCCCTTCAACATCTGGCAGTAAGGCGCGAGAAAGAGCAACCCATGTCTTCAATCGCATCCCTCAAGACCTTCTTTTCCAGCTTCCTGCTGCTGGAACTGTGGAAAGGCCTGGCGCTGACCGGTCGCCATTTCCTCTCGCCGACCATCACGGTCCAGTTCCCGGAAGAGAAGACGCCGCTGTCGCCGCGCTTCCGCGGTCTGCACGCCCTGCGCCGCTACGAGAACGGCGAAGAGCGCTGCATCGCCTGCAAGTTGTGTGAGGCGGTCTGCCCGGCCATGGCCATCACCATCGAGTCCGACGTGCGTGCCGACGGTTCGCGCCGCACCACGCGCTACGACATCGATCTGACCAAGTGCATCTTCTGCGGCTTCTGCGAAGAGAGCTGCCCGGTGGACTCCATCGTCGAGACGCACATCTTCGAATACCACGGCGAAAAGCGCGGCGACCTGTACTACACCAAGGACATGTTGCTGGCGGTGGGTGACCGCTATGAGAAGCAGATTGCCGCCAACAAGGAGGCCGACGCCAAGTACCGCTGACCGGTCGGGATGGCCAGCCGCCATCCCCGGACGGCGCACCTCACGGGCGCACACAACATGAATCCCACCTCCGTTCTGTTCTACATCTTCTCGGCCGTGTTGCTGTTTGCGGGCTTCCGTGTGATCACGGCCCGCAACACCGTGCACGCGGCCCTGTTCCTGGTGCTGGCCTTCTTCAACGCATCCTGCATCTGGATGCTGCTGCAGGCCGAGTTCCTGGCCATCACGCTGGCCCTGGTCTACGTCGGCGCCGTGATGGTGCTGTTCCTGTTCGTGGTGATGATGCTCGACATCAACACCGACAGCCTGCGCCAGGGCTTCTGGAACCACTTCCCGCTGGCGGCCCTGGTCGGTGCGGCGATCGCCATCGAGATGGCCATCGTGATGAAGGCCGGTTTCAACCTGCCGGTGGCCAAGGCCTTCGATCCGGCGGTGCTCAAGCTGGGCAACACCCGTGCCCTGGGCGTCGAGATCTACACCCAGTACCTGTACCCGCTGCAGGTCGCCGCGGTGCTGCTGCTGGTCGGCATGATCGCCGCCATTGCCCTGACCCTGCGTCACCGCAAGGACAGCCGCTACCAGAACCCGGCCGAGCAGGTTCGCGTCAAGGCTTCGGATCGCCTGCGCCTGGTCAAGATGGCAGCGACCGTGGAACAACCGTCCGCCCCCAAGGACGCCGAAGGAGGCCAGGCATGAGCCACGGCATCACCCTCTACCATTTCCTGACGCTGGGCGGCTTCCTGTTCGCGCTGTCGGTGGTCGGCATCTTCCTGAACCGCCGCAACCTGATCGTGCTGCTGATGTCGATCGAGCTGATGCTGCTGGCGGTGAACATGAACTTCGTGGCCTTCTCCCACTACCTGGGTGACATGGCCGGGCAGGTGTTCGTGTTCTTCATCCTCACCGTGGCGGCCGCCGAGTCGGCCATCGGTCTGGCCATCCTGGTCGTGCTGTTCCGCAACCGCTCGACGATTGCCGTGGACGAGCTCGACTCGCTCAAGGGCTGACGCACGGAGCCCCGAAGAACATGTCTGCACAACTTTCCCAGAACCTGCTTCTGACCGTGCCCCTGGCGCCGCTGGCCGGCTCCATCCTGGCAGGTCTGTTCGGCAAGACCATCGGTCGGCGCGGCGCCCACCTGGTGACCATCATCGGCGTGCTGATCGCCTTCATCTGCTCGGCCATGGTTCTCAAGGCCGTGGCGGTGGACGGCGCGCACTACAACGCCACGGTCTATGAATGGATGACCGTCGGCAGCCTGAAGATGGAGGTCGGCTTCCTGATCGACGGCCTGACCGCGATGATGATGTGCGTGGTGACCTTCGTGTCGCTGATGGTGCACATCTACACCATCGGCTACATGGAAGAGGACCCGGGCTACCAGCGCTTCTTCTCGTACATTTCGCTGTTCACCTTCTCGATGCTCATGCTGGTCATGAGCAACAACTTCCTGCAGTTGTTCTTCGGCTGGGAAGCGGTGGGCCTGGTGTCGTACCTGCTGATCGGCTTCTGGTACAAGAAGCCGACGGCCATCTTCGCCAACCTGAAGGCCTTCCTGGTCAACCGGGTGGGTGACTTCGGCTTCATCCTGGGCATCGGCCTGCTGCTGGCCTATGCCGGCTCGCTGAACTACACCGAGGTGTTCGCCAAGTCGGAAGAGCTGTCCAAGCTGACCTTCCCGGGGCAGGACTGGGGCCTGCTGACCGTGGCCTGCATCTGCCTGTTCATCGGCGCGATGGGCAAGTCGGCGCAGTTCCCGCTGCACATCTGGCTGCCGGATTCGATGGAAGGCCCGACCCCGATCTCGGCGCTGATCCACGCCGCCACCATGGTGACGGCCGGCATCTTCATGGTGACCCGCATGTCGCCGCTGTTCGAGCTGTCGGACGCCGCGTTGAACTTCGTGCTGGTGATCGGTTCGATCACGGCCCTGTTCATGGGCTTCCTGGGCATCATCCAGAACGACATCAAGCGCGTGGTGGCCTATTCCACGCTGTCGCAGCTGGGTTACATGACCGTGGCCCTGGGCGTGTCGGCCTACAACGTGGCCGTGTTCCACCTGATGACCCACGCCTTCTTCAAGGCGCTGCTGTTCCTCGGTGCGGGCTCGGTCATCATCGGCATGCACCACGACCAGGACATGCGCAACATGGGCGGTCTGCGCAAGTACATGCCCATCACCTGGATCACCTCGCTGATCGGCTCCCTGGCCCTGATCGGCACGCCGTTCTTCTCGGGCTTCTATTCGAAGGACTCGATCATCGAGGCCGTGGCCGCCAGTCATCTGCCCGCGGCCGGTTTCGCGCAGTTCGCTGTGGTGGCGGGCGTGTTCGTGACCGCGTTCTACTCCTTCCGGATGTACTTCCTGGTCTTCCATGGCAAGGAGCACTTCCACCACAAGCCCTTCCCGGGCGAGCATGATCACCACGACGACCACGGCCACGCGCACACCCCGCACGAATCGCCCTGGGTCGTGACGCTGCCCCTGGTGCTGCTGGCCATCCCGTCGGTGATCATCGGCTACTTCGCCATCGAGCCGATGCTGTACGGCGACTTCTTCAAGGGCGTGATCTTCGTGAACAACGAAGCCCATCCCGCGATGGAGGAGTTGGCGCATGAGTTCCACGGCCCGCTGGCCATGGGCCTGCACGCCTTCACCTCGCTGCCGTTCCTGCTGGCCCTGGCTGGCGTGGTCACCGCCTATGTGTTCTACATGGTGGCGCCGTCCATCCCGGCCACACTGGCCCGGGTGCTGGCCCCGGTGGTGCGCGTGCTGGAGAACAAGTACTACATGGACTGGATCAACGAGAACATCATCGCCGCCGGCGCGCGCCTGATCGGCCGTGGCCTGTGGAAGGGTGGTGATGTCGGTCTGATCGACGGTCTTCTGGTGAATGGCTCGGCCCGCGTGGTCGGCTGGTGTGCCGGTGCGCTGCGGGTCGTGCAAACCGGTTTCCTGTCCTGGTACGCGCTGGTGATGGTGCTGGGTGTGTTTGGTCTGATGACGTGGCAGCTGTGGCCCCATCTGACGACCCTGCTGGGCCGTTGAGAGAAGGCGGAGAACAACAATGGGTCTTTTGAGTGTTGCCATCTGGCTGCCGATCGCCTTTGGCGTCGTCCTGCTGGCTTTGGGACGGAATGAAAACCCGGGCGCTGCCCGCTGGACCGCGCTGGTCGGTTCCGTGCTCAGCTTCCTCGTCACCTTGCCGCTGATCACCGGCTTCGACACCAGCACTGCGGCGATGCAGTTCGTCGAGAACCTGAGCTGGATCGAGCGCTTCAACGTGCGCTACCACCTGGGCGTGGACGGCATCTCCGTCTGGTTCGTGCTGCTGACCGCCTTCATCACGGTGATCGTGGTGGTGGCGGCCTGGGAGGTGATCCAGGAACGCGCGCACCAGTATCTGGGTGCATTCCTGATCCTGTCGGGTCTGATGATCGGCGTCTTCTCGGCGCTGGACGGTCTGCTGTTCTACGTGTTCTTCGAGGCCACCCTGATCCCGATGTACATCGTGATCGGCATCTGGGGCGGACCGCGGCGCGTCTACGCGGCGTTCAAGTTCTTCCTCTACACGCTGCTGGGTTCGCTGCTGATGCTGGTGGCCCTGACCTACCTGTACATCAAGTCGGGTGGCAGCTTCGAGATCCTGGACTGGCACAAGCTGCCGCTGCCCATGGACGCGCAGGCGCTGCTGTTCTTTGCCTTCTTCGCGGCCTTCGCGGTGAAGGTGCCGATGTGGCCGGTGCACACCTGGCTGCCGGATGCCCACGTGGAAGCACCGACCGGTGGTTCCGTCGTGCTGGCCGCGATCATGCTGAAGCTCGGTGCCTATGGTTTCCTGCGCTTCTCGCTGCCGATCGCACCGGACGCCGCCCATCACTACGCCTGGTTCATCATCGCGCTGTCCCTGATCGCCGTGGTCTACATCGGCCTGGTGGCCATGGTGCAGCAGGACATGAAGAAGCTGGTGGCCTACTCGTCCATCGCGCACATGGGCTTCGTCACCCTGGGCTTCTTCATCTTCAACGAACTGGGCATGTCCGGCGGCATCGTGCAGATGATCTCGCACGGCTTCGTCTCGGGCGCGATGTTCCTGTCCATCGGCGTGCTGTACGACCGCGTCCACTCGCGTGAGATCTCGGCCTACGGCGGCGTGGTCAACACCATGCCCAAGTTCGCCGCCTTCGCGCTGCTGTTCTCGATGGCCAACTGCGGCCTGCCGGGCACCGCCGGCTTCATCGGCGAGTGGATGGTGATCCTGGGCTCCGTGGGCTACAACTTCTGGATCGGTCTGCTGGCCGCCACCGCCGTGATCTTCGGCGCGGCCTACAGCCTCTGGATGTACAAGCGCGTCTATTTCGGTGACGTCACCAATGACCATGTGCGCGAGCTGACCGACATCAACGCCCGCGAATTCGGCATGCTGGCCGTGCTGGCCATTGCGGTGCTGGCCATGGGCCTGTACCCCAAGCCCTTCACGGATGTGATGCATGCCTCGGTGACCGAGCTGCTCAAGCACGTGGCCGTGTCCAAGATCAACTGACACAGCCGGGATGCACACCATGACTCAAATGAACTGGCTCGTTGTCTACCCTGAAATCCTGCTGCTGGTGGCAGCCTGCGTGGTGGCCCTGGTGGACCTGTACGTCACCCAGCCCACGCGCTGCCTGACTTTCTGGATGACCCAGGCCGCACTGGCCGGCGTGGCCCTGCTGCATGGCCTGGCCTTGCAAACCGGGCTGGGCGCGGAAGGCGCCAAGGCGTCCGTCTATGCGATGCAGGGGTTGGTCGTTTCCGACCCCATGGGCCACCTGCTGGCCCTGACCGCCGCGATCGCGATGATGATCACCATCGCCTATGCGCGTCCCTACATTGGCAGCCGCGAGCTGCTCAAGGGTGAGTTCTTCACCCTGGCGATGTTCGTCGTGCTCGGCATCTCGGTGATGATCTCGGCCAACAACTTCCTGGTCATCTATGTGGGCCTGGAACTGATGAGCCTGTCGCTGTACGCGCTGATCGCACTGCGCCGCGACCATGCGGTGTCCACCGAAGCAGCGATGAAGTACTTCGTGCTGGGCGCGCTGGCCAGCGGCTTCCTGCTCTATGGCATGTCCATGCTGTACGGCGCCACCGGCTCGCTGGACATCCCCGAGGTGTTCGACGCCATCGCCACCGGTCAGGTCAACGCCACCGTGCTGAGCTTCGGCCTGGTGTTCATCGTGGCCGGCCTGGCCTTCAAGCTGGGTCTGGTGCCGTTCCACATGTGGGTGCCTGACGTCTACCAGGGCGCACCGACCTCGATGACGCTGATGGTCGGCGGTGCGCCCAAGCTGGCTGCCTTCGCCATCACCATCCGCCTGCTGGTGGAGGGGCTGAGCGGCGTGGCGCACGATTGGCAGCAGATGCTGATCGTTCTGGCGGTGCTGTCGCTGGTCATCGGCAACGTGGCCGCCATCGCGCAGACCAACCTCAAGCGCATGCTGGGCTACTCGGCCATCGCGCAGCTGGGCTTCATGCTGCTGGGCCTGACCCCCACCGTGGTGGCCGGCTCCACCCAGCTGGCCGCCAACGGCTACAGCTCGGCCCTGTTCTACCTGGTCACCTACGTGCTGACCACGCTGGGCACCTTCGGTCTGATCATGTACATCAGCCGCCAGGGTTTCGAGAGCGAGGAGATCGCCGATCTGGCCGGTCTGGCCAAGCGCAGCCCCTGGCTGGCCGGCGTGATGACCGTGTTCATGTTCTCGCTGGCCGGCGTGCCGCCGATGGTGGGCTTCTACGCCAAGTTCGCCATCATCCAGGCACTGGTGAGCACGGGGGATTCGACCTACCTGACCCTGGCCATCGCGGCCGTGCTGCTGTCCCTGATCGGCGCCTTCTACTACCTGCGTGTCGTCAAGGTCATGTACTTCGACGAGCCGCGTGAAAGCCAGGCCTTCTCGGGAGCCAGCTACACCGGCGTCGGCGTGGTGCTGGCGGTCAATGGCTTTGCCGCCCTGGCGCTGGGCCTGCTGCCCGACGGCCTGATGGCCCTGTGCCGCGACGTCATCGTCGCTGCGCTGGCGGGTTGAGGCCAGGCGGGGCAGAGGGGGCTTCTCGATGACGCAGGACATCGCGGTGTGGTTGGTGCTGGTGGCTGCGCTGCTGGGGGCCAACCTGCCTTTTCTGTCTCAGAGAGTGCTGCTGGTCGGCCCCCGTCAGCAGGACAAGGCTTTTGGCTGGCGCCTGCTGGAGCTGGTGCTGCTGTGGCTGGCCGTGCTGGGCGCCGGCTTTGCGCTGGAGAGCCAGTTGGGTCAGCGTTCGCCGCAGGGCTGGGAGTTCTTTGCGGCCATGGGCTGCCTGTTCCTGACCTTGGCGGTGCCTGGCTTCATCTGGCGCTACCTGCGACGTCGTCGCGTCGCAGAGGTCCCGGATGCCGGATGAGCAGCATCTGATCGAGACGAAGGTCTCGTCAGAGGTGGTCTATCGCGGGCACTTCCTGGAGGTGCGGCAGGACCGGGTGGCCTTGCCCGACGGGAGTCAGGCAGGGCGCGAGTACATCATTCATCCCGGCGCGGTGGTCATCGTGCCGATCCTGGATGATGGGCGCCTGGTGCTGGAACGTCAGTACCGTTATCCCTTGCAGCAGGTGCTGCTGGAGTTTCCGGCCGGCAAACTCGATCCCGGAGAGTCCCGTCGGACTGCGGCGATGCGTGAGCTCGCCGAGGAAACCGGCTACCGTGCCCGTGAGTGGGCCCGTGCCGGCATCCTGCACAACGCGGCGGCCTATTCCGACGAGTTCATCGAGATCTGGTTCGCACGCGGCTTGGTGCCGGGTGAGCGCCGGTTGGATGACGGTGAACTGATCGACCTTTGCCTGATGACCGAAGAGGAATTGGACGCGCTGGCTGCCGCGGGTGCGCTCACCGATGCCAAGACCCTCATCGGGCTGCAGTGGCTGCAGAAGTGGCGCTCCGGTCGCTGGCCGCTCGACTGGCAGACCCTCGAGCCGGCGCAAGGGTGAGGCCATGAAGGTCTGGAACCTGCGCTGTGCCCAGGGGCACGGCTTCGAAGGCTGGTTTGCCTCCGAGGATGACTTTCAGAGCCAGCAACTGCGTGGCTTGCTCACCTGTCCCTTGTGCGGCGCGGCCGAAGTGGTCCGTGCGCCCAGCGCGCCGCGGCTGAACCTGTCGGGCGCCCGGGCCGAGCCTCAGGTCGCGTCCGCGGGAAAGGGGCCGGGCGAAGCCGCTGCGGCATCGGCGCCCGCGGTGGCCGGCGCACCGGCTGCCGCCCCGACGCTGGAGCAGATGCAGCGCGTGTTTCTTCAGGCGGTGCGCCAGGTGGTGGCCAATACCGAGGATGTCGGCACACGTTTCCCGGAAGAGGCCCGCAAGATCCACCATGGTGAAGCCCCGGCCCGCGGCATCCGCGGCCAGGCCACCGAGGAGGAGCGCGAGGAGTTGCGCGACGAGGGGATCGAGGTCTACAGCCTGCCCATCCCCGAGGCCCTCAAGGGCCCCACCCACTGAATCCGCCAGGACGGCGGATTCACAACACCCGGTTCGGGTTCAGGCGTCCCAGCGGGTCCAGCGCCGTTTTGATCTGGCGCATCAGGCGCAAGGCCACCGGCGACTTGTACTGCGGCAGTTGCTCCCGCTTGAGCGTGCCGATGCCGTGTTCGGCCGAGATCGAACCACCGAAACGGCAGACCGCGTCGTAGACCAGCGCGTTGAAAGCCTCTTCGTGGGCCGCCAGGAAGGCGGGGGCCGACTCGCCCTCGGGGGCCTGGACGTTGTAGTGCAGGTTGCCGTCGCCCAGGTGACCGAAGTTCACCAGCCGCACGCCGGGCACCCGCGCCTGCAGGGCGGCATCGGTCTGGGCGACGAAGGCCGGGATGGCCGACACCGGCAGCGAGATGTCGTGCTTGATGTTCAGGCCCTCCTCGCTCTGGGCCAGCGAGATCGATTCGCGCAGGTGCCACAGGGCCTGGGATTGGGCCAGGCTTTCGGCCACCACCGCGTCGTCGATCAGACCCTGTTCCAGCGCCAGACCGAGCACCGACTCCAGGGCCGCCTGGGCCTGGGCATCGTCGCTGGCCACCAGTTCCAGCAGGATGGACCAGGGCGCGGCCGGGAAAGGGTTGGGGATCTGCGGAAAGTGCTTGCCGACCAACTGCAGCGAGAAGGCGCTCATCACCTCGAAGCCGGTCAGGCCGGCATCCAGGTGGCGGCGGGCCAGTTCCAGCAGCGCCACCGCCTGGTCCAGGTTCCGTGCCGCCGCCAGGGCCGTGCGGCGGCCCACGGGGCGCGGGTAGAGCTTCAGGGTGGCGCCGGTGATGATGCCCAGCGTGCCTTCGCTGCCAACGAACAGGTCGCGCAGGTCGTAGCCGGTGTTGTCCTTGCGCAGACCGCTCAGGCCGTCCCAGACCTCGCCGGCGGCGGTCACCACCTCCAGGCCCAGGCACAGCTCGCGGGCGTTCCCGTAGCGCAGCACCTGGGTGCCGCCGGCGTTGGTGGAGAGGTTGCCGCCGATGGTGCAGCTGCCTTCGGCCGCCAGGCTCAGCGGGAAGAGCAGTCCGGCGTCGTCGGCCGCCTGCTGCACCTGCTGCAGGATGCAGCCGGCGTCCACCGTCATCGTCAGGTTGGCCGGGTCGATGGCCCGCACGCGGTTCATGCGGGACAGGCTCAGCAGCACCTGCCGGCCACTGTCATCGGGCACGCCGCCGCCCACCAGGCCGGTGTTGCCGCCCTGCGGCACGATGCTCACGTCGTGCAGCCCGCAGGCCTGGACCACGGCCGCCACTTCCTCGGTGCTGCCGGGGCGCACCACCGCCAGGGCCTTGCCGTGGTAGCGCTTGCGCCAGTCGCGCTCCCAGGCGCTCAGGTCGCCATCGGTGAGCACATGGGTCGGGCCCAGGAGTTCGCGCAGTTCGCTCAGCAGGGCGTGGCTCATGGGGCACTTCCTTGTTCACTGGCCTGGCGGGCGCGGCGCAGGCGCCAGCGCACCTGCCAGGCACTGGCCGCAAACAGCAGCAGGCACAGCAGCACTTCCAGCCAGGCCAGCCAGCGGCCCATGCCGTGTTCGCTGGTGGCGCGCACCAGGCCCTCGGCGCAGTAGAGCCAGACCAGCAGGCTGACCCATCGGTAGGTGTAGAGGCGGTGGCGCCACAAGCCCAGCACCGGCACCAGCAAGGGCACGACCTTGAGCGCCAGACTGCCGTTGCCGGTCGGGGCCAACCACAGCTCCCAGGCCAGGCCCAGCACGATCAGGCCGATCAGGCTGGCCAGGGCCATGGCGCGCGTGGCGCGGACGACGCCGTCCGGCGCCAGGGTCACCAACGGAGTCTCCGACATGTTTGGCATGATAGCCGGCATGACTTGGATCACCGCCCTGCGGGCCCACTGGACATCGCAGGTGGGCCTGCTGTTCACCACGCTGCGAACCTGGCCCTGGTTCGACACGGTTCGCACCCTGCGGCTGCGCTTTCGCGAAGACCGACTGGGCCTGAGCGCCGGCAGCCTGACCTTCACCACGCTGATCGCGCTGGTGCCGCTGCTGACGGTGATGCTGGCCCTGTTCACCGCCTTTCCGGTGTTTGCCAAGTTCCAGGTGGCACTGCAGAAGTACTTCCTGCAGAGCCTGGTGCCCGACGCGATCGCCAAGCCGGTGCTGGTCACCTTGACCCAGTTCGCCAGCAAGGCCAACAAGGTGGGCGGGGCGGGTCTGCTGTTCCTGCTGGCCAGCGCCATCTCGCTGATGCTGACCATCGACCGCACGCTCAACGGCATCTGGCGCGTGCGCAAACCGCGGCCCATCGCCCAGCGGGTGCTGGTCTACTGGGCCGCGCTGACATTGGGGCCGCTGGTGCTGGGGGTGAGCCTGAGCCTCACGTCCTATGCGCTGTCGGCCTCCAAGGGCCTGGTGGGGGCCTTGCCGGGCGGGGTGCGCTTCGTGCTCGATGTGGTCGAGTTCCTGATGCAGGCGGGTGCCACCGCAGCCCTGTTCTATTACGTGCCCAACACCCATGTGCGCTGGCGCCATGCGCTGGGCGGTGCCTTGTTCGTGGCGGTCACCTTCGAGTTGGCGAAGTCGGTGCTGGCCTGGTACGTCGGCTCGGTGGCCACCTATTCGGCCATCTACGGCGCCTTCGCCACCGTGCCCATCTTCCTGCTGTGGCTCTACCTGGTGTGGGTCATCGTGCTGTGCGGCGCGGTGATCGCCGCCTACGCGCCCAGCCTGCAGATGCGGGTCGTGCGCCAGCCCAATGTGCCGGGCCGCGCGTTCGCGCTGGCCCTGGCGGTGCTGCGCGAGCTGGCGGACGCGCGCCGGAGCGGGCAGGGCGGGCTGACGCTGGACGCGGTGGCCTCCCGCCTGCGGGTGGACCCGCTGCAGATCGAACCCGTGCTGGACACCCTGATCGCCCACGATTGGGTGGGCCGGCTGGACGAGGGCGGCGGCCAGCGCCACACCCTGATGTGCGAGCCGGCCAGCACGCCGGCCGCCCCGCTGGTGGATGCGCTGCTGCTGGCGCCACAGGCGGCCGCACAGTCCTTCCGACAGCGGGCCGGCCTGGAGCAGATGACCCTGGCCGAACTGCTGAAGGGCTAGCAGCGCCGGCTCAGCCGGCGTGCACCACCACCAGCAGCGCCCGGGCCGCCTCGCTGCCGGTGTTGCGGATGGCGTGTGCCTGGTCCACCGCGTAGCGGGCCGTGTCTCCCGGGCCGAGGGTCTGGGTCTGTTCGCCAGCGTCGACCACCAAGGCGCCGGCGTGGACCGTCAGGTGCTCGCGGGTGCCGGGCTCGTGCGGTTCGCTGGTCAGCACGCCGCCGGGCTGCACCGTCAGTTCGTACCACTCGAACTGCCCGGCCAATTCGATGGGCCCGAGGATGCGCAGTTCGCACAGCCCGTCCGGGCTGCGCAGCGAGGGAATGGCATGGGGGGGCACCGTCACCATCGCCGGTGCGCCGGGCTCCTCGCCGCTGAGCAACTCCGCCATCGGCACGCCCAGCGCATTGGCCAGGCGCCAGACCACCGCCACCGTGGGGTTGGCCTGGTTGCGCTCGATCTGCGAGAGCATGGACTTGGAGACACCCGCCTGACGCGAGAGTTCGTCCAGCGACAGCCCGCGGGCCTGCCGCAGGCTGGCAAGCGTCTGGCCGACGCGGGGCGGTTCGGAAGAGGGCATGCGCGACATCGCGGTCTTTCAGCGTCCAGGCTTGACGGAATGGAAGGTCGACATGATACTGCACTTGTGTTCGATATATCGAACAAACGAACAATCAGTGAACCTTCAGTGAACCACCCGTTCCCTCGCCAAGGACTCCACCATGTCTGACACCCCTGCGTCCACCGACGCCTTCTATGCCCACCTGCGCCAGGAGCTGCAGACCCTGCGTGAGGATGGCCTCTACAAGACCGAGCGCATCCTGACCACGCCGCAGGGTGCCCTGGTGCGCACCACCGATGGCCGCGAGGTCATCAACCTGTGCGCCAACAACTACCTGGGCCTGTCCAGCCACCCGGAGGTGATCGCCGCGGCCCATGAGGCCCTGGACAGCCATGGCTATGGTCTCAGTTCGGTGCGCTTCATCTGCGGCACCCAGGACCTGCACAAGACCCTGGAGGGCCGGCTGGCCCGCTTCCTGGGCACCGAGGACGCCATCCTCTACGTGGCGGCCTTCGACGCCAACGGCGGCCTGTTCGAGCCGCTGCTGGGCGAGCAGGACGCGATCATCAGCGACACGCTCAACCACGCCTCCATCATCGACGGCATCCGCCTGTGCAAGGCGCGGCGCTGGCGCTACACCCACAACGACATGGCCGATCTGGAGCGCTGCCTGGAGGAGGCCCGCGCCGGTGGTGCGCGCTTCATCCTGGTGTTCACCGACGGCGTGTTCTCGATGGACGGCACGATCGCCCAGCTCGACCGCATCCGCGCACTGTGCGACCGCTTCGGCGCCCTGCTGGGCGTGGACGAAAGCCACGCCACCGGCTTCATGGGCAAAACCGGCCGCGGCACCCACGAGCACCGCGGCGTGTTCGGCAAGGTGGACATCATCACCGGCACCCTGGGCAAGGCCCTGGGCGGCGCCTCGGGCGGCTTCACCGCGGCCCGCAAGGAGGTGGTGGAGCTGCTGCGCCAGCGCTCGCGGCCCTACCTGTTCTCCAACACGGTGGCGCCGTCCATCGTCGGCGCCTCCCTGAAGGTGCTGGACCTGCTGGAGGGCTCCACCGCGCTGCGCGACAAGCTGGCCGACAACACCGCCTACTTCCGCCGGGCCATCGTCGAGGCCGGCTTCGAGATCAAGCCGGGCGAGCACCCCATCGTGCCGATCATGGTGTACGACGCTGTCAAGGCGCAGCAGCTGGCCGCGCGCCTGCTGGAGCTGGGCGTCTATGTGGTGGGCTTCTTCTACCCGGTGGTGCCGCAGGGCCAGGCCCGCATCCGCGTGCAGCTCAGCGCCGCGCACGACCGCGCCCAGCTCGAGCGCGCGGTGGCCGCCTTTGCCCAGGCCGGCCGTGAGCTGGGGCTGCTGAAAGGGGACGCCCGGTGAGCACGCCCCGCATCCTGATCATCGGCGCCAACGGCCAGATCGGCACCGACCTGGCCGGCGTGCTGGCCGAGCGCCATGGCCGCGAGGCTGTGGTGACCAGCGACCTCTCGCCCCGGGGCCGCGTGCCCGGCCTGGCCCATGAAGCCCTGGACGTGACCGATGCCGCCGCCCTGACCGCGGTGGTTGAGCGCCACGGCGTCACTCAGATCTACCACCTGGCCGCGGCGCTGTCCGCCCGTGGCGAGCAGCACCCGATGTGGGCCTGGGACCTGAACATGAAGGGCCTGCTCAACGTGCTGGAACTGGCGCGCACCCACCGGCTGGAGCGGGTGTTCTGGCCCAGTTCGATTGCGGCCTTCGGCCCCAGCACCCCGCGCGACCAGACGCCGCAGCAGACCGTGATGGAGCCCACCACCGTCTACGGCATCTCCAAGCTGGCGGGCGAGGGCTGGTGCGCCTGGTACCGCCGCAACCACGGCGTGGACGTGCGCACCGTGCGCTACCCGGGCCTGATCAGCTGGAAGACCGCGCCGGGGGGCGGCACCACCGATTACGCGGTGGAAATCTTCCACGAGGCGCTGCGCGCGGGCCGTTACACCAGCTTCCTGGGCCAGGACACCGCGCTGCCGATGATGTACATGGACGACGCCATCCGCGCCACGCTCGAGCTGATGGAGACCCCGCTGGCCCGCCTGCCCCATTACAAGGCCTACAACCTGGCCGGCATCAGCTTCACCCCGGCGCAGATCGCCCAGGCCATCCGGGCCGAGCTGCCGGACTTCACGATCGATTACGCGCCGGACTTCCGCCAGGCGATTGCCGACAGCTGGCCGCGTTCGCTGGACGACCGCGAGGCCCAGGCCGATTGGGGCTGGACCCCGCGCTTCGGCCTGCAGGAGATGGTGCGCGAGATGCTCACCGCGCTGAAGCCCGGCATCGCGGCCGCAGCGGCCGCCGCCACCACCGGCAGCCCGGCCTGAGCCCAGGGCGGCGCTTTCAGGGCGCCGCGCCCAGCGCCTCCAGCACCGCCCGGGCCACCGCCTCGGGCTGCTCCTGCAGCATGGCGTGTCCGCCGGGCACTGCCCGCACCTCGGCCTTCAGGGCCTCCACCAGGGCCACGGTGGCCTTGGCCGGTGTCATGCGGTCGGCCTCCGCCTGGATCAGCGTGACCGGGCAGCGCACCCGCGCGGCGGCGGCCAGGCCATCGGCATAGCGGTCGCACAGCTGGAAGTCGTGCAGGAAGAGGTTGCCGTCGGTGCAGCCGGCCTGGGTGCGGGCCATCAGGGCCCGGCTGGCGGCACGGGCCTCGGCCAGCGGGCCCTCGGTCTGGGCGGCTGCGGCGGGGGAATAGGACAGGGTGTTGATCAGGTCCATGCCCGCCTCCGGCGTGGCCACGGCCGACTCCAGCAGGGCGGGGCTGACCCGCATCGGAAAGGCCGTGCCCAGCAGCAGCAGGTGCGCCACGCGCTCGGGGGCCTGCGCCGCCACTTCCAGGGCGATCAGCGAGCCCATGCTGTGGCCGGCCACGCTGAAGCGATCCAGCCCGGCGGCGTCCGCCACCCGCAGCGCCCAGGCCGCCAGGGCGGCGATGTCCGGCCGCAGCGGGCCGGCGCTGCCGCCATGGCCGGGCTGGTCCGGCGCCAGCACCCGCTGGCCCGCGGCAGCGCAGGCCGGGCCCAGCTGGCCCCAGACGCTGGCGTCGTTGAGGGCCCCATGCAGAAGCAGCAGGGCTGGCGCGTCCGGGGACGCGGACGAAGGGGCCCAGCGCGAGAGGTTCACGGGGTGGTGGTCGACAGTGAGTTGCATGGATGACGCAGCGTCTGTGGGCGGTCCCTCGCCATCGGATGGATTCGCGGGGCCCTTGGATCGACAGGGTAAGAAAGCCGCCGATTGTGTGCTATGTTGACAACCCCGATACCCATCCATCGGCACAGCCTGAGGAGACAGCCACCATGAAAGTCAGCGACATCCTGCGCGTGAAGGGCAACACCCTGTTCACCGTGTCACCGGACCTTCCGCTGGCCGAGGCCGTGCGGACCATGGCCGAGAACGACATCGGTTCGGTGGTCGTGATGGAGCACGGCGACCTGACCGGCATGCTCACCTTCCGCGAGGTGATTGCCGCGGTCGTGGCCAACGACATGACCATCGGCAGCCGCCTGGTGCGCAGCGTGATGGACGATGCCCCGCTGACCTGCACGCCCGAGACCGAGATCGACGAGGTGCGCCGCATGATGCTCGGCCGCCACGCCCGCTACATGCCGGTGCTCAACGGCCGCACCCTGATGGGCGTGATCTCGTTCTACGACGTGGCCAAGACGGTGGTGGAGGCCCAGGACTTCGAGAACCGCATGCTCAAGGCCTACATCCGCGACTGGCCGGGCGACGAGACGCCCTCGTCCTCCGAAGGGCTGGCGGCCCACTGAAGGAGCCGGCACCTCGGCTCGCCGTCAAGCCTGGATGGGGGCCGGGGTGATCAGTGCGCGCGCGGCGCTGTTCGGACGGGTGTGGTTCTGCACCCAGGCCAGCGCGTCTTCCGGCGGCAGCGGCTTGCAGAATCGGTAGCCCTGCGCCGCCTCGCAGCCATGCGACTGCAGGAAGGCCGCCTGCTCGTCGGTTTCCACGCCTTCGGCGATGGTGGTCAGTCGCAGCGCCCGGGCCATCTGGATGATGGCTTGCACGATGGCGCGGTCGTCCGGATCCGTGCCGATGTCGCGCACGAAGGACTGGTCGATCTTCAGGGTGTGGATCGGGAAGCGCTTGAGGTGGCTCAGCGAGGAGAAGCCGGTCCCGAAGTCGTCGATCGACAGCCGCACGCCCAGGGCATGCAGCCGGTCCATGATCTCGCAGGCCTCGGCCGGGTTGTGGGCGGCCACGCTCTCGGTCAGTTCCAGTTCCAGGCAGCTGGGGGGCAGGCCGGCGTCGTCGAGCACCTTCTGGACCAGTTCCGGCAGGCCGGGATCCCGGAACTGCACGGCCGAGAGGTTGACCGCCACCACATTGGAGGGCTGGCCATCGTCGATCCACTGCTTCATCTGCCGCACGGCGGTGCGCATCACCCAGGCGCCGATGGACAGGATCTGACCGCTGCTTTCGGCCAGCGGGATGAATTCCGCGGGCGAGATCATGCCCAGCTCGGGATGCTTCCAGCGGATCAGGGCTTCCATGCCGACCAGGCGGCCTGACTGCAGGCAGAGCTGGGGCTGGTAGACCAGCGCCAGTTCGTTGCGCTCTTCGGCCCGGCGCAGGGCGGCCTCCAGCTGCAGCTGGCGGGCCGAGCGGTTGACCATGTCGGCCGAATAGAAACACCAGCGGCCGCGACCTTCCAGCTTGGCGCGGTACATGGCCGTGTCGGCGCAGCGCAGCAGGGCTTCGGGGGTGTCGGCATCGTCGGGTGACAGGGCCACGCCGATCGAGAAGGTCAGGCTGAACTCCTGGCCCTCCACGCGGCAGGGCAGGGCCAACCGCTCGATCAGCTTGTCGGCCACCTGACTGGCGCCCTCGGCCGTCGCGCCGGGCAACAGCACGGCGAATTCGTCGCCACCCAGGCGGGCCACGGTGTCCACCTCGCGCAGGCTCTGACGCAGGCGCTGGGCGACCTCGCGCAGGATGCCATCGCCCGCGGTGTGGCCGAAGTTGTCGTTGACGTGCCGCAGCTGGTTCACGTCCAGGAAGAGCAGGGCCAGCGGCTGCTGGTGGCGCCGGGCCTGGGCCATGGCCTGGGTCATGCGGTCCACCAGCAGCTGCCGGTTGGGCAGGTCGGTCAGACCGTCGAAATGGTCTCGGCGCAGCAGCTTCTGCTCCACCTGACGCACCGAGGTGACGTCATGCACGATGGCGATCAGGTGGCCGCCACGCTGGTCGGCCTCGCGTCGCAGGCTCATCGACACCCAGGCCGTCAGCGGCGCGCCGTTGCGCCGCATGCTCATCACCTCGCCCTGCCAGTGGCCGGTCCGCCGGACTTCGTCCTGCATGGCCTGGGGCAGGGCCGCGTCATGCAGCAGGGGAGACAGGAGCTGGATGGACTGCCCCTGCAACTCCTCCGGCTGGAAGGCGGTGATCTCGCAGAAGGCCGGGTTGACCGAGAGGATCACGCCCCGGAGGTCGGCGATCAGCACCCCTTCGCGCGTCTGTTCGTAGACGGCCGCGGCCAGACGCAGCTTCTCCTCGGCATGCCGCCGGGTGGTCACGTCCTGGGCTTCGATCAGCAGGTGCCCGCGGGGCTGGCCGGGCAGGGCCGCCACAGGGCGGACCGTCATTTCCATGGTGCGGGGGGCGCCACGGTCGTCCAGGCTGTTGAGCTCCAGTTTGACGATCCGGCCGCCTGCCGCCTGTGCCAGGGCCAGGCGCAGGCGCTCGCCTTGCTGACCATCCGGCCCCCACATCGCGTGGCGCCAGAGCGGTGCGTTCAGCGAGGCGTGGAGCGGCGTCTGCTCCAGCCTGGCCTCCTGCATCCAGCGGCGGGCCGTGCGGTTGTGCCGGATCACCCGTCCGTCCGGGGTGACCAGCACCAGAAACTGCGGCGCGTGGTCCAGCATGGTCTCGACCAGGGCCTTGTCCACGGCACTGCGCTGGCGAAGCAGCCGCCACAGCAGCGTCATGCCCCCCAGGCTGCCCAGGGCGGCGCTGCTCCACAGCCACCCGGGCAGCGCCCGAGCGGCCTCCAGCGGTTGTGCCCAGCTGGCGATGGGCCATGCGGCGCCCAGGCCCACCCACAGCCGCAGGCGGCGCAGCGCGAGAGAGGCAGGGGCGGGAACCTTCATGGGGGCACAGAGGGCAGGTCAGGGTTGGGAGCGGCACGCGGGCGCATGCCATGTCCGCACTGTCGCCGAAAGCAGGGCCTGGTGAAGCCGCGAAGGAGCCCCCAAAAGCGGTCCTGTTTCACACCTCGGCGTCTTTCGTGCATCGGCCGATAAAATCGGCTTTCCCTGAAACAAGGCAGGGCGCGGTTCGCCTTGCGGTGGACGGGCCCCCATTCCCATGTCCGGCAGCACCTTTGGCGAACTCTTCCGCGTGACCAATTTCGGCGAGAGCCACGGCCCGGCCATCGGCTGCGTCATCGATGGCTGCCCTCCGGGCATGGCCCTGTCCGAGGCCGACATCCAGCCCGAGCTGGACCGTCGCCGCCCGGGCACCAGCCGCCACGTCACGCAGCGCAACGAGCCCGACGCGGTCGAGATCCTGTCCGGCGTCTACGAGGGCAAGACCACCGGCACCCCCATTTGCCTGCTGATCCGCAACACCGACCAGCGCAGCAAGGACTACGGCAACATCGTCCAGAGCTTCCGGCCCGGCCATGCCGACTACACCTACTGGCACAAGTACGGCATCCGCGACCCCCGCGGCGGTGGCCGCAGCTCGGCCCGACTGACGGCCCCCATGGTGGGCGCCGGCGCCGTGGCCCGCAAGTGGCTGGCCGAACATTTCGGCATTGCCATCCGGGGCTGCATGACGGCCATCGGCGACATCGAGATCCCGCGTGACGACTGGAGCCAGGTGGCACAGAACCCCTTCTTCGCCGCCACCGCCAGCAAGACCGACGAACTCGAGGCCTACATGGATGCGCTGCGCAAGGCGGGCGATTCCGTGGGCGCAAGGCTGTATGTGGAAGCGTCCGGTCTGCCGGTGGGCTGGGGCGCGCCGCTCTTCGACAAGCTGGACGCCGACATCGCCTACGCGATGATGGGCATCAACGCGGTCAAGGGCGTGGAAATCGGGGCCGGTTTCGACGCCGTGCGCCAGCGCGGCAGCGAGCATGGGGACGAACTGACGCCCGAGGGCTTCGTGGGCAACCACGCCGGCGGCGTGCTGGGCGGCATCTCGACCGGTCAGGACATCACCGTCAACATCGCGATCAAGCCCACCAGCTCGATCCGCATCCCGCGGCGTTCCATCGATCTGCAGGGCCAGCCCGCGCAGGTCGAGACTTTCGGCCGCCACGACCCCTGCGTCGGCATCCGGGCCACGCCCATCGCGGAAGCCATGCTCGCCCTGGTGCTGATCGACCACGCCCTGCTTCACCGCGCGCAATGCGGTGACGTGCGGGTGGCCACACCCGACATCGCCGGACCGCGCTGATGCTTCGGGCTGGATCCCGGCCGGGAAGTGGCCGGGAAATGGCCGTGGATTCCACCGCAGATTGCTGTTCAAGTTTCTTGCGGGACTGCCGAGAATGGTCTTGGGCCTTCGGGATATTCCTACCCGGGGGCGTGACTGTTTGGGAGTCCCGAGAATGCAGTACGCGCAGCTTTCCTCCTCAGCGGAAGCCACGGACACGGTGGCACCGGCTGGCCAGCACAGCAAAGCCTCAGATTTCTTCAAGTACCACGGAATCTGGGCCCCGGGGGTCAGGTTGTTCCGGCAACTGACCTTTGGTGCCAAGGCCGCCATCATCTCGGCGGTGTTCCTCATTCCCTTGCTCCAACTGGGCTGGTTCTTCTTCAAGGGCAACCTGGAAGTGGTGAACTTCTCAGCCAAGGAACGGCAAGGAGTCCGTTACGTGCAGGCCCTGGCGCCCGTGCTCCAGGCGGGCGAGGCACTCCGCCTGGCGGCGGTGACCGACACAGGCGATGCGGCCGCGGCCCAGCAGCTGACGCAGAAGGCGGTGGCGGCGCTGGCGTCGGTGGATCAGGAGCTGGGTGAAGGGTTGGGGACCCGGGCCCTGTTCAAGGACATCCAGACCCTGTCAGCGCAAGTCCCGGCAAGCCGGGATGCAGAGGCCGCCTTTGCCCAGCATTCGCAGCTGCTGGACAAAGCGTTGGCACTGGTCACCCAGGTGTCCGATGGCTCAAACCTGACCCTGGATCCCGATCTCGACAGCTATTACCTGATGGACGCGGCACTTTTCCGAGTGCCTGTGTTGAATGACCTGCTGGCGCGCGCCCGGGCGGACAGCCAGGTGGGCTTTGCGAAGGGCGCTTTCGCACCCGATCAGGGCGAGCGCCTGCGCGAGGGCGCACCGGTGCTTGCCTTTCATCTGGCCGCGCTGCAGGATGGGCTGCACAAGGTACTGGCCGCCCGCCCCGACTTGGCCGCCGCGCTGCAGGCCGATGCGGTTCAGCAAACCACAGCCGACGCCCTGGCGCAGCTGCGTCGCCAAGCCCTTCAGCCCGGTGGGCCGCAGGGGGATGGTGCGGCCTTGCAGGCCAGCCTGCAGAAAGCGCAGGACGAGTTGCAGGCCTTCTGGTCCCGCGATCTCGCCGCGCTGGACCAGCTTCTGGTGGATCGCCTGGAAGCTCGGCAGGCGCAGACGCGGCACGTGATCGCGCTGGTCGTCTTGTGTCTGGCAATGGCCGGTTATTTGTTCGTAAGCTTTGCCAAGGTCATGCATGGAGGGCTGCGCGAAGTGCGCGAGCATCTGGAGGCCATGACCCAGGGCGATCTGACGGCTTCGCCCAAGCCATGGGGGCGTGACGAGGCGGCCAGCCTGATGGCTACGCTGGGGCAGATGCAGACCTCGCTTCGGAACATCGTGGCCCAGGTGCGCAAGGGCTCGGACCACATCGTGCACTCGTCCAGCGAGATCTCCGAAGGCACGCTGGATTTGTCCTCGCGCACCGAGCAGGCTGCGGCCAACCTGCAGGAATCGGCTTCCTCGATGGAGGAGATCTCGTCCACCGTGCAGGCCACCGCGGACCATGCCAAGGAGGCCGCTGAGATTGCCCGCCACAACGCCGATGTCGCCCGCCGCGGCGGTGAGGTGATGGGTAGCGTGGTGGGCACCATGGAGGAAATCCGCCAGTCGTCCAGCAAGATCGGCGACATCATCGGGGTGATCGACGGCATTGCCTTCCAGACAAACATCCTGGCGCTCAATGCGGCGGTGGAGGCCGCCCGGGCAGGGGATGCCGGTCGCGGGTTTGCGGTGGTGGCCACCGAAGTGCGGCAACTGGCCCATCGTTCGGCCGGTGCAGCACGTGAGATCAAGACCCTGATCTCCGGCAGCGTTGAACGCATCGAGGCCGGCGCAGCCGTGGCGCGAGACGCCGGCAGCACCATCCAGGATGTGGTGGAGGGGGCCCAGCGCATGCGCGCGCTGCTGGATGAGATTGCCAACGGTGCCAACGAGCAGAGCAGCGGTGTCACCCAGATCGGTGCGGCGGTGCAGGACTTGGACCGCATGACCCAGCAGAATGCCGCCTTGGTCGAGGAAACCGCGGCTGCCGCCGGCATGCTCAAGGACCGGGCCCATGAGCTGGCTGGGGAGGTGGGGCGCTTTCGGCTGCCCGAGGGGTTCCATCTGCGGTCATCCCAACCTTCCGGGGCGGCCGCCGTCGGGCAGGATTTCGACTTTGATGCCGCCATCGCCGCCCACCGGGAGTGGAAGATCAGACTGCGCAGCGCGATGGCTGAACACGGTCAGTTGGATGCGGACACCCTCTGCCGCGACGACCAGTGCCCGCTGGGCCGCTGGCTGCACGGCCCGGGCGGCGCGCAGTGGGGCAGCAAGCCCAGCTTCCGCGCGCTGGTGGACAAGCACGCCGAGTTCCACACCTGTGCCGGCGAGGTCGCGCGTCGCATCAACCTGGGACAAATGGACCAGGCGGAACGCCTCATCGGCTCGGGCTCCCGCTTCAGCCAGATTTCTGGCGAGGTCAGCACCCTGCTGACACAGGCCAAACGTCAATACCACCACTGACGATCTCCGGGCGCCGTTTGTCGGCGCCGGATGCAGTTCATCGGCCCGGGGGACGGTTCGTCCGCCGGGCCTTTTCTTTTGCCTGCCTGCCCCTACACTGCGACCGCTCCACGAGAGCAATCAACAGAGGTGGGAACAGACATGCGACAACGCAGGTGGATCGGAGGGGTGGCGGCGCTGGTGGTGCTGGCCGTCCTGGTGGGGGTGGTGGTGGCCCGGAAGTCGGGACAGCCCAAGGACGACAAACCCAAGGAGGCCACCCTGGTGTTCACCACGCAGGAGGTGGTGCAGCCGCAGTCCATGGCCCTGCCGGGCAAGGTGACCTTCTCCGGGCCGCTGGTGGCGCCTTCCACCGTGACGGTTCGCGCCAAGGCGGCCGGCACCCTGGTCAGCCTGCGGGTGGACGAGGGCAGCCGGGTCACCGTGGGGGAGTCGCTGGGCGTCATCGATCTGGCGGAGCTCAATGCGCGCCTGAACGAGAAGACCGCCCAGGCGGAGGCTGCCAAGGCCCTGCTGGCCCAGGCCCAGCGCAGCCACGACTCCAACCTGGGGCTGGCCGAGCAGAAGTTCATCTCTCCGATCGCGCTGGAGAATTCCCGCGCCTCGCTGGAAAGCGCCAAGGCCCAGTACAACGCCGCCCTGGCCCAGGTCGAGACGGCTCGCATCCAGCTGCGCGAGGCGGCCCTGGTGGCGCCCATCAGTGGCATCGTCTCCAAGCGCCATGCGCTGCCCGGCGAAAAGGTCGCGGCCGAGCAGGAACTGCTGACCATCGTGGACCTGCGCAAGCTGGAGATGGCCGGCAGCGTCGGCACCCACGAGGTGGGTCAGTTGCGTCCGGGCATGCCGGTGCAACTGCAGGTGGAAGGGGTGGACACCCCCATCGAGGCCCATCTGGCCCGCATCGCGCCGGCCGCCGAGGTGGGCACCCGCTCGATCGGCGTCACCGTCACCTTGGACAACCCCAAGGAACTGCTGCGGGCGGGCCAGTTCGCCACCGCCAGCGTGACCCTGCCCGAAGGCGCGCCCCGCCTGACGGTGCCGGTCACCGCCTTGTCCTCCAGTTCGGGGCAGGACTATGTCTGGACCCTGGAGCAGGGCAAGCTGCTGCGCCGCACGGTGACCACCGGCCGCCGGGACGCCACCCGCGGCCTCGTGGAGATCACCGACGGCCTGGCCGCCGGCAGCCAGGTGCTGGCCGCCCGCTTCGACAACCTGCGCGAAGGCCAGGAAGCCCGCATCCAGAACGCCACCCAGGCGGCCTCGGCCGCCTCGGGCCCGGCCAAGACGCTCTGACGCGTCGTCCCGTCACGTCTCGGAGGAAGACCTCATGTGGATGACCCGCGTCGCCATCAACAACCCCGTGTTCGCCACCATGATGATGGTGGCGGTCTGTGTGCTGGGGCTGTTCTCCTACCTGCGGCTGGGTGTCGAGCAGATGCCCGACATCAACCCGCCGGTGGTGTTCGTCTCGATCAGCTACCCCGGGGCCTCGCCCTCGGCGGTGGAGACCGAGATCACCAAGCCGGTCGAGTCGGCGCTCAACAGCATCGCCGGCGTCAAGATGATCCGCTCCAACAGCCTGGAAGGGCGCAGCGAGACGGTGGTCGAGTTCAACCTCGACGCCGACATCTCCCAGGCCAACCAGGATGTGCGCGAGAAGATCGCGGCCCTGCAGGCCTCGCTGCCGGAGGATGCCAAGGCGCCCTTCATCAGCCGCTTCGACAACGACAATGCCCAGCCCACGGTGGTGCTGGCGCTGGTGGGGCACAACCGCAGCGAGCGTGAGCTCTCGCTGCTGGCCGACCAGACGGTCGTCAAGCGCCTGGAGCGTGCCGAGGGCGTGGCCCGCGTGGTGGCCAGCGGCCTGAACGTGCGCCAGGTGCGGGTGGAGCTGGACCCGGCGCGTCTGCGCGCCGCCGCGCTCACCCCGGCCGATGTGGCCGAAGCCCTCAAGCGCAGCAACGCCGACGAACCGGTGGGTCTGGTCAGCAACGGGACGACCGATGCCATCGTGCGGGTGGAAGGCCGGGTGCGCGACCCCAAGGAGTTTGCGCAGATCGTGGTGGCCCGCACCGGCAACAGCGTGACCACCCTGGGCGACCTGGGCCAGGTGGTGGAGACCGACCAGGAGGCCGAGTCCATGTCGCGCGTCAACGGCGACCCGGCCATCACCCTGCAGGTCTACAAGCAGAAGGACGCCAACATCGTCCGGGCAGGTGAATCGATCAAGGAAGCGGTGGAGAGCATGCAGGGCCGCATGCCGCCCGGCGTGGAGCTGCGCATCATCTACGCCAACAGCGACTGGGTGCAGGATTCGCTGCACGGGGTGCAGCGCACCCTGATCGAGGGCGCCTTGCTGACGGTGGCCATCGTCTTCCTGTTCCTGCAGAGCTGGCGCTCCACCGTCATCACCGGCCTGACGCTGCCGATCTCGGTGATCGCCAGCTTCATCGCGGTCTATGCCTTCGGCTTCACGCTGAACTTCATGACCATGATGGCGCTGTCGCTGTGCATCGGCCTGCTGATCGACGACGCCATCGTGGTGCGCGAGAACATCGTCCGCCACGTGGACATGGGCAAGGACCATCTCACCGCGTCCCGTCAGGGCACCGAGGAGATCGGCCTGGCGGTGATGGCCACCACCTTCGCCATCTGCGCGGTGTTCGTGCCGGTGGCCTTCATGAAGGGCATCGTCGGCAAGTTCTTCTATCCCTTCGGCATCACGGTGACCGTGGCGGTGCTGGTCAGCCTGTTCGTCAGCTTCACGCTCGATCCGATGCTGTCCTCGGTCTGGCCCGATCCGCCCACCGACCGTTTCCGCCGCCTGCCGGTCATCCGCCATCTGCTGGCGGCGGTGGACTGGGGCATGGACGTGCTGCACAAGGTCTACGCCACGCTGGTGGACTGGGCCTTCAGCCACCGACGCTACCGCCTGTGGGTGCCGCCGGTGCCGGCCTGGGGTCACCCGGTCGATGCCCGGGGCGATGTGGACCGCAGCGCGCCGCGCCGTCTGCGCTGGGCCACCCTCACGCCGCGGGGCATGGTTCTGTGGCTGGCCGGGCTGTCGCTGATCGCGGCCCTGATGCTGGCGCCGCTGATCGGGGCCGAGACCATCCCCGAGACCGACCAGGGCTTCACCCAGCTGCAGGTCAAGCTGCCGGTGGGCTCCAGCCTGGCCCGTTCGGACCAGAAGATCCGCCAGGTCGAAGCCATCATCCGCGCCAAGTTCCCCGAAGTGGAGTCGATGACCACCACCGTGGGCGGCGAGGACGGTCGCAACACCGCCGGCATCGGCCTGGTGCTCAAGCCCAAGGCCCAGCGCCACCGCAGCCAGAAGGAGATCGAGGACGCGCTGCGCAATGAACTGGCCTCGGTGCCCGGCATCCAGATCATCCTGGGCTGGAACCGGCCCATCAACGTGGCCATCCTGGGGCCGGACCCCACTGTGCTGGACCAGATCACCAACGACCTGAGCGCCAAGATCAAGAAGATCAAGGGCGTGACCGACCTGCAGAGCTCGGTGGAGCCGGGGGTGCCGGCCTATGCGGTGCGCATCAAGCCCAGTGCCGTGCGCGAGCTGGGCCTGAGCACCACCCAGGTGGCGACGGCCCTGCGCACCTACGTCAACGGTGACGTGGCCAGCTACTGGACCACGCCCGATGGCGAACAGGTGGAGGTGCTGCTGCGCCTGAAGAGCCTGGACCGCCAGCAGGTCGCCCAGCTGCGCCAGCTGCCGGTGGCCTATGCCAAGGACGGGACGCCCATTCCGCTGGAGCGGGTGGTCTCGGTCGAGCCGGTGGAGAACCCGGTGGTGATCAAGCGCCAGAACCTGGAGCGGCGCCAATCCATCTTCGCCGGGGTGGATCACGCCTCCGGCCGGGCCGTGGGCGACGTCAGCGCCGATGTCCAGAAACTCATCAAGGCCACGGTGCTGCCCCCGGGCTACCGCTTCGACGTGGGCGGCCAGGCCAAGGAGCAGGGCGAGATCTTCGGCAACATGCTGGCTGCGCTGGCGCTGGCGGTGGTCTTCATCTACATCGTGCTGGCCAGCCAGTTCGGCAGCTTCCTGCAGCCGCTGGCCATCATGGCCTCGCTGCCGCTGTCACTCATCGGCGTGATGCTCTCGCTGCTGTTCACCCACTCGACCATCAACCTGTTCTCGCTGATCGGCCTGATCATGCTGATGGGTCTGGTGACGAAGAACGCCATCCTGCTGGTGGACTTCGCCAACCATGCGGTGCGGGCCGGCAAGAGCGTGGCCGAGGCGGTGAAGGAGGCCGGCCTGATCCGGATGCGGCCGATCATCATGACCACCGCGGCCATGGTCTTCGGCATGTTGCCGATGGCCCTGGCCTTCAACGAGGGCGGTGAGATCCAGGCGCCGATGGGCCGCGCCATCATCGGTGGCGTGCTCACCTCCACGATGCTGACGCTGCTGGTGGTGCCGGTGATCTACAGCTACCTGGTGCGGCCGGAGTCGCTGCGCCGCGCGGCGCAGCGCGAGGCCCGGCTGCACGAGTCCGACCCGGTGGTCGCGTCAGGCGGGGAGAGCCTGGGGCACTGAACCCCTGGCCGGGCCGGCGGCGGCCGGCCGGTCGGCTCCGGTCGGTGCCTGAACCGCGCTGGCGGCACTGGTGCTGCGGTAGATGCCGCAGCCCAGCAGCAGCCGGTCGTTCAGGGCCACCACATAGCTGGCCTTGGGCTGCACCTTGCCGGTGTCGGGGTTGACGATGTCGTACTCGACCCAGTGCTGGCCGTTGCCGGTGGCTGCGGCCCAGGCTTCGCGCACGAAGCGGTCGCCGTCGATGCCCGGCAGCTCATGCACGCGGTGGCCGTTCATGGCCGGCTTCAGACCATGCACCAGGTAGCGGCCCTCGCGGTCGACGATGAAGATGTAGAGGTCGCGGTCGATGAAGCCGCCATCGGCCCGGGTGAAGACCTGGCTGGCCCGTTCCACCCCCTCGCGGGTAACCAGGGCATGGGCCTTCTCGACCAGGGCGCAGGCCTCGTCGGCGCTGCCCTGGCGCAGACGGATGGAGGCCACTGCTTCGCCCAGGGCCTGGGCCCGGTGCACCAGCTCACCGGCGTCCTTGGCTGATTCCTCCACCATCGCGGCGTTCTGCAGCGTGATGTCTTCCAGCGCCCCCACGGTCTTGGTCACCTCGGCCAGGCCCACGCTCTGCTGGGTGCTGGCCTCGGCGATGGTGCGCAGACGGTCCGAGACATTGCGCACGCCATCCACCACCTGGGTGAGGGTGTGGCCGACCGACTGGATGCGGGTGACCGAACGGGCCACCTCTTCGCCGGACTGGCCGATCAGGGTGCGGATCTCCGCTGCGGCGGCGGCGCTGCGCTGGGCCAGCTGACGCACTTCGGTGGCGACCACGGCAAAGCCGCGACCGGCCTCGCCCGCACGGGCGGCTTCCACGGCGGCGTTCAGGGCCAGGATGTTCGTCTGGAAGGCGATGCCGTCGATCACGCCGATGATCTCGCTCATGCGGCGTGAACTGCCTTCGAGCGAGCCCATGGCCCCCACCGTCTGCTGCATCGCCTCGCCACCGGCCTCGGCCCGCTCACGCAGGGCTTGCGTCAGATGGTCCAGTTCCTGGGCCGCCTGGGCGTTGACCGTGACGGCCTGGCTCAGCTGGGTCACGGTGGCCATGGTCTGGCGCAGACTGGCCGCCTGGGCATCGGTGCGTTCGGCCAGGGCCTGGCCGCGGGCGGCGGCCTGCTGGCCGGCGTAGCCCACGCGGATGGCGCTGCTGCGGATGTCGGCCACCATGGCCGAGAGCTGGCCGGACATCTGCTCGATGCCCTGACCCATGTCGGCGATCTCGTCGCTGCCCTCGATCTTGACGCTGTGGGCCATGTCGCCTGCGGACATGGCCTTGACGCTGCGCTGCAGCGCCCGCAGGGCACCCACCACGCTGCCGTAGAAGCTGGAGCTCAGGTACAGCATCAGGAGCAGGCCGACCACGCTGGCGCCCATCTTCAGCCAGAACCACTGGACCAGATGGGCTTCGCGCCGATCGAGACGGATGCCCAGTTCCTGGGCGGCGGCGCCCTGGAAGCCCTTGACCGCGTCGATCACGCCGCTGACCTGGGCGAAGAAGCCCGCAGCGTCACCTTGCAGGGGCTCGGCCGAGAAGGTCTGCTGGAGCGATCGCACCAAGCGTTCGGTGTTGTCACGGGCCTCCTGCCAGCCGTTGGGCGGCGTCACGTCGACCCGACCCAGCGCGCCCACCGAGAACTGGACGTCGTGCAAGATCGACTGCAGCGCGGCACCGTGGGCCATCACGGCGGCCCGCTCCAGGGCACTGGCCTGGCCGCCGGCCAGCAGTCCGGCGCCCAGCCCGCGCACCTGGCCCAGGTGTTCGGTCCAGGGCAGGGCTTCCTGGGTGGCCAGGGACATCAGGAAGTAGGTGTCGGCGTCCGGATCGAGCAGCAGGGACGATCGCTCGGTCACCGTGGCGATGAGGTTGCGCAGGCCCTCCACACGGGCCGTGTGGGTCGCAAAGACGGCCGCGGCCTCGCCCTGCGGGTTTGGCCTGGCGATGTCCTCCAACGCGGTGCGCAGCGGGGCCCATTCGTCCCGGACGGCAAAGCCGCCGGTGCGGCTGACGACCTGGTCCACCTCGCCCAGATGGACCTTGAGCCGCTCGCTGCTCTGGGCCAGGGCGGCCTGTGCGCTGTCGTCCCCGTGCATCACGCGGTTGGCCAGCCCACGGTGCACCTGGACCTCGTAAGCGGTTTGCGACAGCGGCATCACCAGGGCCAGGCCCTGGCGCTCCGCGCGGGTCAGGCGGATGGACGACTGGTCGTGCAAGGCGCCGGTGATCACATTGATCAGCAGAGGAATCAGCAGCATGCTGCCCAGCAAGGTGAGCTTGAGCGGCATGCTCAGCCGGCGCATCAGGCGGTTGCCTGCACGCATCGCGATGCGATAGATCCCCATGGTCGCTGTCCCCTTGTCTTGCGCTGCGGGCAGGGCATGGAGCTACCTTGCCCGCAATTGGTCTCCTGCCCCGATGGTGGCGCAGTCAGGGAACTCTGAAACGGTCAAACAACACGGAAAGCACCCCGGAGTTGCGGGCGCGGGGGCGGGGAATCCCGGATGGCGTCAGCGGGCCAGCGTGTCGAGCACCTCGTGACAGGCGCCCAGGTTGTGGTAATCCACCTTGCCGGCCGGGCTTTTCTCGTCGGTCAGCTTGCGGTTGTCCGGCCCCAGGATGCGGTACCAGGCGCCGTGGTCGTGGTCCACGAAGTGTCGCCAGGCGTAGGCCCAGATCCGGTCGTACCAGTCCCAGTAGCCGCCTTCGCCGGTGCGCTGGGCCAGGGCCGCCGCCGCGGCCAGCGTTTCGGCCTGGACCCAGTGGTACTTGTCGCCGTCGCTGACCTTCAGATGGGTGTCGGTGGCCGGATCGCCCAGGGGCCCCAGACCATAGACCAGACCACCGTGGGCGTTGTCCCAGCCCAGATGAACCGCCGCCGCGAACAGTTCGCGGGCCCGCGGCAGCATCCAGCCGGTGTCGGCGTCGTCCGGGCTCAGCCGCTCCAGCGTCAGCAGCAGCTTGGCCCATTCCGTCCAGTGGCCGACCTGGTAGCCCCAGGGACGGAACAGGTTGGCGGGATCGTGCCGGTTGAAGTCCCAGTCCGGTGTCCAGTCGGTGTGGAAGTGCTCCCAGACCCAGCCATGGCAGCGCCCGGCCAGGGTCTGGGTGACGTGCTGGGCCAGGGTGTGGGCACGCTGCAGGCAGAAGGCGTCGCCGGTGGCTTCATGGGCCGCCATCAGGGCTTCGCAGGCATGCATGTTGGCGTTCTGGCCGCGGTAGGGGCGCAGGGCCCAGCCGGGGCCGGCCTCGTCGGCATACAGGCCCGTGGCCGGCTCCCAGAAGCGCTGCTCCATCAGGGCCAGGGTCTGCTGCAGGGCAGGGCGGGCCTCCTCCAGCCCGGCCAGCACGGCCTGCGCCTGGGCCAGCAGCACGAAGGCCAGTCCGTAGGCGTGTTGGGTGGCGTCCACCGCCTCGCACTGGCCATTCCGCCAGCGCAGCAGCCACAGGTAGCCACCGCTGGCCTCGTCACGGTGGACGTCCTGCACGAAGCGCAGGGCATGGCGGGCCGTGTCGCGCCAGTGCGCGGCCCGGGGATGCGCGGGAAAGCGCCGGGCCATCATGGCGTGGGTCACCACGAAGCGGGTGCTGCTCACCAGGTGCCGGGTGGTGTGGTCGTAGACGCTGCCGTCGTCGCGGTAGAACTGGTAGAGCCCGCCACTGGGATCCACACAGCGGTCGTCATAGAAGGCCATGGTCTGCAGCAGGTGCTGCTGCAGAAAGGCCGGATCGCGGAAATCGGGGGTGGAGCGCATGGGGCGGATGCTAAGACGCCTCTGGACCTGGGGCCAGTGCCCAGTTCGGCCGCCGTTCTGATTTGTCACAATGCGCCACCGGTTCCCCCATGGCAGCGCGCCCGCATCCATCCCCCCTGTCCCTTGCCCTTCTGGCCCTTGCCCTCGTGCTGGGCGGGGGGCAGACCGCGGCAGCCGCCGAGCCCGCTGCCATCAGCGCCTCGCCCACCCTGCGCAAGATCCACGACACCGGCCTGATCACGGTGGGCTACCGGCTGTCCTCGCCGCCGTTCTCCTACCTGAACCTGGACCGCCAGCCGGTGGGCTACAGCGTGGACCTCTGCCGCAAGGTGGTGCAGGCGGTGCGTCGGCGCCTGGACATGCCCGACCTGGAGGTGCGGATGATGGGGGTCAGCTCGGCCACCCGTCTGCCCCTGGTGGCCAATGGCACGGCCGACCTGGAATGCGGCGTCACCACGCACAACGTCGAGCGCGAGAGCCAGGCGGCCTTTTCGCTGACCATCTTCGTGGCCAGCAGCAAGTTGCTGTCCCGCAAGGACGCGCCGGTGCTCAGCCTGGACGACCTGCGGGGCCGCCCGGTGGCCACCACCCTGGCCACCACCAGCATCCAGTTCCTGCAGGCCGAGAACCGGCGGCGCGGGCTGGACATGAAGATCCTGGCCGGGCTCTACGACATCGAGGGTTTCCGCATGGTCACGGCGCGCCAGGCCGCGGCCTATGCCATGGACGACGTGCTGCTGCAGAGCCTGCTGGCCGAGGCACCCGATTCCGCCGAGTACATGATCGCCCCGACACCGCTGACCAGCGAACCCTACGCCCTGGTGCTGCGCAAGGGCGATCCGGTGTTCAAGCGCCTGGTGGACGAGGTGCTGGCGGGGCTCTACCGCAGCGGCGAGATCCAGGCCATCTATGACAAGTGGTTCCAGCAGCCCATCCCGCCACGGCACATCAACCTGCAGCTGCCGATGAGCCCGGCCCTGCAGCGGGTGATCACCCACCCGACCGATTCACCCGACCCCGCGGTGTACCGCTGAGGGCCCTTCAGCGGTAGCGACCGGGGTCGATCCCGTGTCGGTGCAGCTTGTCATACAGCGTCTTCTTGGGTGTGCCCAGTTGCTGCATCACGTCCTGCATGCGGCCCTGGCAGCGTTGCAGGGCCTGCTCGATCAGGGCCTTCTCCACCTTGTCCATCTGCTGGGCCAGCGGCACCGGCTCGCTGCCGGCATCGGCCAGCAGTTCGCCCAGGTCGCCTTCCAGCACGAAGCGGTCGGCCGCGTTGCGGATCTCCCGCACATTGCCCGGCCAGTCATGGGCCATCAGGTCGCGCAGGCGCTCGGGGCTCAGCTCGGGCGCGCTCAGCTCGTAGCGCTCGGCGGCCTGGCCGACGAAGTACTCGAACAGCAGCGGGATGTCCTCGCGCCGCTCGCGCAGCGGTGGCAGCTGCACCTGGGCCACGTTCAGCCGGTAGTAGAGGTCGGCGCGGAATTTCTGCTGCTCGCTCAGCTCGCGCAGGTCGCATTTGGTGGCTGCCACCACCCGCAGGTTGATCGGCAGTTCCTCGTTGGATCCCAGGCGCTCGAGCTTGCGTTCCTGCAGCACCCGCAGCAGCTTGATCTGCATCTGGATCGGCATGGACTCGATCTCGTCGAGCAGCAGGGTGCCGCCGTTGGCATGCTCGATCTTGCCGATGCGGCGCTTGCCGGCCGAGGTGAAGGCGCCCGGCTCGTGGCCGAAGAGCTCACTCTCGAACAGGGTTTCGGGCAGGCCGCCGCAGTTGATGGCCACGAAGTTGCGGTCGCGGCGGTTGCTCTGGTCGTGCAGGCAGCGGGCCACCAGCTCCTTGCCGGTGCCCGTCTCGCCCAGGATCATCACGTCGGCCGAGGTGGCCGCCAGGCGCAGCACCTTGCGGCGCACCTCCTGCATGGCCGCCGAATGGCCCAGCAGCACCGATTCGATGCCGATGCGCTGCTGCAGCTGGGCCCGCAGGTCCTCCAATGCCATGCGCATGACCCGCTTGTCCAGCGCCCGGATGGCGGTCTCGACGAAGCGCTCGGGGTCGAAGGGCTTCTCCAGGAAGTCGTAGGCCCCGGCCCGCATGGCCCGCACCGCCATCGAGATGTCGCCATGCGCGGTCACCACCACCACCGGGATGCCGGCGTCGATCTCCTGCACCTTTTCCAGCAGCGTCATGCCGTCCATGCGGGGCAGGCGCACATCGGTGATGACGATCGCCTGCGCGCCTTCGGTGATGTGGGGCAGGGCGTCCTCGGCGGTGCCGAAGGCCTTGACCGCCAGACCTGAGAGCTCCAGCGTCTGCGCCACGCTGGAACGCACCGGCGGGTCGTCCTCGATGTAGATCACGTGGTAGCCGTCAAACATGTTCATCCTCGGAAGGGCTGGCAGGCCCGTGTTCGGTCGCCGGGGAGGGGGCCTCGGCGGCCAGGTCGAATTCGAAGCGCATGCCCTGGGCGGTGCGTTGCGCCCGCAGCGTGCCGCCGAATTCCCGCACGATCTTGGCCGAGATCACCAGGCCCAGGCCCAGGCCCTGGCCGGCCGGCTTGGTGGTGAAGAAGGGCTCGAACAGGCGGGCCATCTGGGTCTCGTCGATGCCCGGGCCGTTGTCCTCCACTGCCACCCAGACCCGGTCGCCTTCGCGCCGGGCGTGGAAGCCGAGCACCGCGCCGTCGGTGCTGGCCATGGCATCCAGCGCATTGCCGGCAAGGTTCAGCAGCACCTGTTCCAGCCGGTTGGCATCGCCCTGGGCGCGCAGGTCCTCGGGCACGTCCTGCACCACCCGCACATCCAGATGGCGCAGCCGGTGGTCCAGCATCAGCAGCACGTTGCGCACCGCCAGGGCCAGCGAGACCGGTTGCTGCCGCAGGCTGTCCTTGCGGGCGAAGGACTTGAGCTGGGTGACGATGCGGCCCATGCGCTCGGACATCTCGTCGATGGTGCGCAGGTTGGTGGCCACGTCGGCCTGGCGACCGGCCTCCAGCAGGCGCAGGCTGTTGCGCGAGAGCACCCGCAGGGCCGTCAGTGGCTGGTTGATCTCGTGCGAGATGCCGGTGGACATCTGGCCCAGCACGGCCAGCTTGCTGGCCTGCTGCAGTTCATCCTCGGCCAGCACGCGCTGGGCAATCTGGCGCTTGAGTTCGTCGTTGGCGGTGCGCAGCTGGGTGGTGCGCAGGTCCACCTGGCGTTCCAGCTGATCGTGCGCCTGCTGCAGTGCGTTGCGGGCCTGCAGCAGCTGGCGCTCGGCGCGGCGGCGGAAGAAGAGATAGAGCAGCAGGCTGGCCACCAGGGCTCCGGCCGCCGCGCCGCCCCAGGCTGCGGTGCGGGCCTGGCGCCAGACCTCGGATGGGTCCGACAGGCTCAGCAGGCGGCCCCCCAGGGCCCACAGCGCGCGCTCCTGGCGCAGCAGGCGTGGCGGCAGCGCACCGTCGCCGGTGGGCACCCGCACCAGGCTGACCGAGGGGCTGAGCTGGCGGTCCACGGCCAGCTGCAGTTCGCCGTTGGCGTGGGGCGGTGGCCCCAGCGGTCCGACCTCACCCGGGTTGGGGGCCAGCCAGCGGTACTTCCAGCTGGGCACCGAGGTGATGACCACCGTGTCGCTCTCGTCGAGCACCAGCAGGCGCTCGCTCTGCGAGCGGGCGCCCAGGTCCACCCAAGTCGCCTCCAGCGGGGCCAGGTTGAGCTTCAGGACCACCCGGCCGCGGTTGCTGCCTTCCAGCACGACGGGATGGACGAAGAGGTAGTCCGTGCTGCCGTCCCCGGGGTTGCGGGCGAAGTGGTCGGCAGGCTTGGCCAGTTCCGCCGCCGGGGTGCTGCCGCCGTTGGGGTCGCTGCTCACCAGCAGATGGCCTTCGGCGTCGGTCAGCATCACCTCGGAGGCGCCGGCGCGCACGCCGATGCGGGCCAGGGTCAGGCGGGCCGCCTCCCTGGCGGCGCCGGATTGGGGGTGCAGCAGCAAGGCGCGCACATCGGCGTCGGCGGCGATCAGGCTGGGCAGGTAGGCGTAGCGCGCCAGTTCCGATTCCAGCGTCGCCGCATAGAGCTCCAGCCGCTCGTTGGCCACGGCCGACAGGTTCTCCAACCCGGCCCGCTCGTTCCAGCGGTAGCCCACCCAACTGCCCAGGGCGACCCAGGCCAGCACCCCCAGCAGCAGCAGGCCCGAACGCAGCAGCCGCTGACGCAGCGGCCGGGCATCCGGAGGGGACAGAGCGGGGAAGGACACGGGCATCAGGGTGCGTAGTGTGCCCAAAGCCAAGGCCCCTGGCGCAGTCCGACGCAGGCCGGCGCGGGGTGTTTCGCCCCCGGGCGGGGTGGGTGGTGTGGAAAACCGCACTATGCGCCGAAATGGCGGTGTGGATCATCGCCCCATGCCCGCACGGGCGGCGTGCATGGCAGGGCACCGGGGCGGGGCAAACAGGCGGTTTCGGCCCGAAAACGGCGGGGTTATCCCTGACCCATCTTGGTGCTTACCCCAGCTGGCACAGGCCGTGCGATAGGGGGTGTCATTGTCTGGACGCGGTTCGCCGCACAACCACAAGGTTTTTGAATGGACATCTTCGTTCAACAGATCATCAACGGCCTGGTGCTGGGGAGCATGTACGCTCTGGTGGCACTGGGCTACACGATGGTGTACGGGATCATCAGCCTGATCAATTTCGCGCACGGCGAGGTGCTGATGGTGGGTGCGATGGTGTCGTGGTCGGTGGTCACGGCGCTGGCGGACTCGGGCCTGCCGGGCTGGGCGCTGCTGCTGATCTCGCTGCCCATCGCGATCCTGGCGTGCTCGGTGCTGAACTTCCTGGTGGAGAAGATCGCCTACCGGCCGCTGCGCAACGCGCCGCGGCTGGCGCCGCTGATCACGGCCATGGGCATGAGCCTGCTGCTGCAGACGCTGGCCATGATGATCTGGAAGCCCAATCCCAAGCCGTTTCCGCCGCTGCTGCCCACGGACGTGTTCTTCCTGTGGGCCGACGGGCCGGTGATCACGGTCACGCAGCTGCTGATCCTGGGCAGCACGGTGGCGGTGCTGGCCGGTCTCTTGTGGCTGGTCAACAAGACCAAGCTGGGCCGGGCCATGCGGGCCACGGCCGAGAACCCGCGGGTGGCCGGCCTGATGGGGGTCAAGCCGGACTTCATCATCTCGCTGACCTTCGTGATCGGCGCCTCGCTGGCGGCCATCGCCGGGATCATGTGGGCGCTCAACTACGGCACCGTGCAGCACACCATGGGCTTCCTGCCGGGGCTCAAGGCCTTCACCGCGGCCGTGTTCGGCGGCATCGGCAACCTCACCGGGGCGATGGTCGGCGGCGTGCTGCTGGGCCTGATCGAAGCCATCGGCGCGGGCTACCTGGGCGACCTGACCAACGGCGTCTTCGGCAGCCAGTACGTGGACATCTTCGCCTTCCTCGTGCTGATCCTGGTGCTCACCCTGCGCCCCTCGGGCCTGATGGGCGAACGCGTGGCCGACCGCGCCTGAGGCAGAGGAACCCAAGACCATGTTTGCAGAGATGAACAAGACAACCAAGATCGTGGTGTTCCTGGTGGCCGGCGTGCTGCTGCTGGTGCTGCCGCTGTGGGCCGCGCAGTTCGGCCAGGGCTGGGTGCGCATCATGGCGCTGGCCCTGCTGTACGTGATGCTGGCCCTGGGCCTGAACATCGTGGTGGGCTACGCGGGCCTCTTGGACCTGGGCTACGTCGCCTTCTACGCCGTGGGCGCCTACATGTACGCGCTCTTGGCCAGCCCGCAGCTCACCGACAACTTCGAGTGGATCAAGGCGATGTTCCCCAACGGGCTGCACACGCCCATCTGGGCGGTCATCCCCTTGGCGGCGCTGCTGGCGGCCGGCGCGGGCATGCTGCTGGGCGCGCCCACGCTGAAGCTGCGCGGGGACTACCTGGCCATCGTCACCCTGGGCTTCGGCGAGATCATCCGGGTGTTCATGAACAACCTGGAGTACCCGATCAACATCACCAACGGCCCGCGCGGCATCGGCCAGATCGAGCCCATGAAGATCGGCTCCCTGGACTTCAGCGAGCCGCTGCACCTGTTCGGCCACGAACTGCCCTCGGTCACCCTGTACTACTACCTGTTCCTGGCCCTGGTGATCGTCACCGTCATCATCTGCCAGCGCCTGGCGGACTCGCGCATCGGCCGGGCCTGGATGGCCATCCGCGAAGACGAGATCGCGGCCAAGGCCATGGGCCTGAACACCCGCAACCTCAAGCTGCTGGCCTTCGGCATGGGCGCCACCTTCGGCGGCATCTCCGGCTCCATGTTCGCCGCCTTCCAGAGCTTCGTCTCGCCCGAATCCTTCTCGCTGATGGAGTCCGAGATGATCGTGGCCATGGTCGTGCTCGGCGGCATGGGCCACATCCCCGGGGTCATCCTGGGGGCAGTGCTGCTGGCGGCCATGCCCGAAGTGCTGCGCTACGTGGCCGGCCCGCTGCAGATGCTCACCGACGGGCGGCTGGACGCGGCCATCCTGCGCCAGCTGCTCATCGCCCTGGCCATGATCGCCATCATGCTGCTGCGCCCGCGCGGCCTGTGGCCCGCGCCGGAACATGGCAAGGCCGCCCCGGCCCCGGCCAAGTGAGACCAGAAGAACAAGAAGGACACACCACACCATGAGCCAAGAAGTCTTCAAGGTCCAGGGCGCCTCCAAGCGCTTCGGCGGACTGCAGGCCCTCAGCGACGTCAGCCTGAGCATCCACGAAGGCCAGGTCTACGGCCTGATCGGCCCCAACGGCGCAGGCAAGACCACCTTCTTCAACGTCATCACCGGGCTGTACACCCCCGACGGCGGCAGCTTCATGCTCGGCGGGCTGGCCTACACCCCGCAGGCCGTGCACCAGGTGGCCAAGGCCGGCATCGCGCGCACCTTCCAGAACATCCGGCTGTTCGCCGAGATGACCGCGCTGGAGAACGTGATGGTGGGCCGCCACGTGCGCAGCGGCTCGGGCCTGCTGGGCGCGGTGCTGCGCACCCCCAGCTTCAAGGCCGAGGAAGCCGCCATCCGCCAGCGCGCGCAGGAACTGCTGGACTACGTGGGCATCGGCAAGTACGCCCCCTACAAGGCCCGCACCCTGAGCTACGGCGACCAGCGCCGCCTGGAGATCGCCCGGGCCCTGGCCACCGACCCCAAGCTCATCGCGCTGGACGAGCCCGCCGCGGGCATGAACGCCACCGAGAAGGTCGTCCTCAGAGAGCTGATCGACCGCATCCGCAAGGACGGGCGCACCATCCTGCTGATCGAACACGACGTCAAGCTGGTCATGGGCCTGTGCGACCGCGTGACGGTGCTGGACTACGGCAAGCAGATCGCCGAAGGCACGCCCGCGGAAGTGCAGAAGAACGAGAAGGTGATCGAAGCCTACCTGGGCGCCGGCCACCACTGACCCGCACACGACAAGAGCACACAGACATGACAGCACAAACCTTGCTGAAGGTCAGCGGCCTGAAGGTGGCCTACGGCGGCATCCAGGCGGTCAAGGGCATCGACTTCGAGGTGCGCGAGGGCGAACTGGTGAGCCTGATCGGGGCCAACGGGGCGGGCAAGACCACGACCCTCAAGGCCATCACCGGGCTGCAGCCGGTGGCCGCGGGCAACATCGAATTCCTGGGCAAGAGCATCAAGGGCCAGGGCGCCTGGGACCTGGCGCGCCAGGGCCTGGTGATGATCCCTGAAGGACGGGGCACCTTCACGCGCATGACCATCGTGGAGAACCTGCAGATGGGCGCCTACGTGCGCCAGGACGACGAGATCGAGGCCGACATCGAGAAGGTCTTCGGCATCTTCCCGCGCCTGAAGGAGCGGGCGCACCAGCTGGCCGGCACGATGAGCGGCGGTGAGCAGCAGATGCTGGCCATGGGCCGGGCGCTGATGGCGCGGCCCAAGGTGCTGCTGCTCGACGAGCCGAGCATGGGCCTGTCGCCGATCATGGTGGACAAGATCTTCGAGGTGGTGCAGACCATCCACGCGCAGGGCACGACGATGCTGCTGGTCGAGCAGAACGCCAGCCGGGCGCTGGCCCTGGCCGACCGCGGCTATGTGCTGGACTCCGGCGAGGTCAGCATGACCGGCCCGGCCCAGGACCTGCTCAACGACCCCAAGGTGCGCGCCGCCTATCTGGGGGAGTGACGTCGGCGAGTGAGCGTTCCCCGCGATTTTTTTCCTGCAGGCCGTGTTCCCAGCGGAGAAGTGGTGTCCGCCTGCACACCCTGGCTGCCATCCCGGCGGCTTCCCGCGTGCCTTTCTCAACCCTCGGAGAACTGAGTTCATGAAGATTCAAATGAATCTGGTCGCGGCCGCTGCGGTGGCTCTGCTGGCGGGTGCTGCGCACGCTGAAGACCTGGTGGTCAAGATCGGTCACGTTGGGCCGACCAGCGGCGGGATTGCACACCTGGGCAAGGACAACGAGAACGGTGCGCGCATGGCCATCGACGAGTTGAATGCCAAGGGCGTGATGATCGGCGGCAAGAAGGCCAAGTTTGAACTGCTGGCCGAAGACGACGCGGCGGACCCCAAGCAGGGCACGGCGGCGGCGCAGAAGCTGGTGGACGAGAAGGTCAACGGCGTGATCGGCCACCTGAACTCGGGCACGACCATCCCGGCCTCGAAGATCTACTCGGACGCGGGCATCCCGCAGATCTCGCCGTCGGCGACCAACCCGAAGTACACCCGCCAGGGCTTCAAGACCACGTTCCGCGTGGTGGCTGACGACGTGCACCTGGGCGGCACGCTGGGCAAGTACGCGGTGCAGACGCTCAAGGGCAAGACCATTGCGGTGATCGACGACCGCACGGCCTACGGCCAGGGCGTGGCCGACGAGTTCGAGAAGGGCGTGAAGGCCGCGGGCGGCAAGGTGGTCAAGCGCGAATTCACCAACGACAAGGCCACGGACTTCACCGCCATCCTGACCTCGATCAAGGGCACGAAGCCGGACCTGGTCTTCTACGGCGGCATGGACGCGGTGGCCGGCCCGATGCTGCGCCAGATGAAGCAGCTGGGCATCAGCGCCAAGTTCATGGGTGGTGACGGCATCTGCACGGGCGAGCTGCCCAAGCTGGCCGCGGGCACGATGGCCGATGACCAGGTGGTGTGCGCCGAGGCCGGTGGTATCGACCAGAACGACAAGGCTGCGGTCAAGGCGATGGAAGACTTCCGCGCGAAGTTCAAGAAGAAGTTCGGCGCGGACGTGCAGATCTATGCGCCGTACGTGTATGACGCGACCAACGTGATGGTGGCGGCGATGGAGAAGGCGGGCTCGGCGGATCCGGCCAAGTACCTGCCGGTGCTGGCCAAGACCACGGGCTACAAGGGCGTGACGGGTGTGATCAGCTTCGACGAGAAGGGTGACATCAAGAACGGCGCCCTGACCCTGTACACCTACAAGGCCGGGCAGAAGACGGCGCTGGGCGTGGTCCACTGACCCACGACCGACGCCAGAGTTCTGACATCGACAGACCCCGCACAAGGGCCGCCTCCGGGCGGCCCTTTTTTCATGCGGGAGCTTCACCTCGATCAGGGTAAACCCTTTGCAGAGGCGTTAAGCTCTCGGACCGCTCTGTGATCTGAATACCAAGATGAACACCCGAATGACCTGCCTGGCCGCCACCGCCGCCGCGGCTGCCCTGTTGGCTGGCAATGCCCATGCCGAAGACCTGCTGATCAAGATCGGCACCGTGAACGCCACCAGCGGTGGCGCCGCCCACCTGGGCAAGGACAACGAGAACGGCGCCCGCCTGGCCGTGGAAGAGCTCAATGCCAGGGGCCTGAGCATCGGTGGCAAGAAGGCCAAGTTCGAGCTGCTCGCCGAAGACGATGCCGGCGACCCCAAGCAGGGCACGACCGCGGCCCAGAAGTTCGCCGACGAGAAGGTCAACGGCGTGATCGGCCACCTGAACTCGGGCACCTCCATCCCGGCCTCTCGCATCTACGCCAACGCCGGCATTCCGCAGATCGCCGCCAGCGTCACCAACCCCAAGTACACCCGCCAGGGCTTCAAGACGACCTTTCGCGTGGTGGCCGATGACGTCCACCTGGGGGCCACGCTGGGCAAGTACGCGGTGCAGACCCTGCACGCCAAGAGCATCGTCGTCATCGACGACCGCACGGCCTATGGCCAGGGCGTGGCCGACGAGTTCGACAAGGGCGTGAAGGCCGCTGGCGGCAAAGTCGTCAAGCGCGAGTTCACCAACGACAAGGCCACCGACCTGATGGGCATCCTGACCTCGGCCAAGGCAGCCAAGCCGGACGTGATCTTCTACGGCGGCATGGACGCCGTGGGCGGCCCGCTGGCCCGTCAGATGAAGCAGCTGGGCATCCAGGCCAAGCTGATGGGCGGCGACGGCCTGTGCACCAGCGAAATGCCCAAGCTGGCCGCGGGCGCTCTGGGTGACGGCCAGCTCATCTGCGCCGAGGCCGGTGGCATCGACCCCAACGACAAGGCCGCCGTCAAGGGCATGGAGGACTTCAAGGCCCGCTTCAAGAAGCGCTTCGGCACGGACGTGCAGCTGTACTCGCCCTACACCTACGACGCCACGATGGTGATGGCCCAGGCCATGGTCAAGGCCAACTCGGCCGACCCGGCCAAGTACCTGCCGGTGCTGGCCAAGACCAGCGGCTACAAGGGCGTGACCGGCGCCATCAGCTTCGATGACAAGGGGGACATCCTGAACGGTGCCCTGACCCTGTCCACGTTCAAGGCCGGGCAGAAGACCACGATCGGCGTGGTGCGCTGATCCCGGGCGGGAGCGCCAGAAGCGAGAAAGCCGCCCCGGGGGCGGCTTTCTTCAGCACTCCACGATGTTGACCGCCAGGCCGCCGCGGGCGGTTTCCTTGTACTTGGTCTTCATGTCGGCGCCGGTCTCGCGCATGGTCTTGATGACCTTGTCCAGGCTGACATGGTGGGTGCCGTCGCCGCGCAGGGCCATGCGGGCGGCGTTGACAGCCTTGACCGAGGCGATGGCATTGCGCTCGATGCAGGGGATCTGCACCAGCCCGCCCACCGGGTCGCAGGTCAGGCCCAGGTGGTGCTCCATGCCGATCTCGGCGGCGTTCTCCACCTGCTCGGGCGTGCCGCCCAGCACGGCGGCCAGGGCTCCGGCGGCCATGGAGCAGGCCACGCCCACCTCACCCTGGCAGCCCACCTCGGCGCCGCTGATGCTGGCGTTCTCCTTGTAGAGGATGCCGATGGCCGCGGCGGTGAGCAGGAAGTCCATGACGCCCTGCGTGCTGGCCCCGGGCACGAAGCGGTGGTAGTAGTTCAGCACCGCCGGCACGATGCCGGCCGCGCCGTTGGTCGGCGCGGTCACCACGCGGCCGCCGGCCGCGTTCTCCTCGTTGACGGCCAGGGCGTAGAGGTTCACCCAGTCCAGCACCTGCAGCGGATCTTTCAGCGCCGCTTCGGGGTGTTCCGTCAGCGCGCGGTAGAGCGCGGCGGCGCGGCGCTTGACCTTGAAGCCGCCGGGCAGGGTGCCTTCGGTCTGGCAGCCGCGGCGCACGCAGGCCTGCATCACCTGCCAGATGTTCAGCAGACCGGTGTCGATCTCGGCATCGGTGCGCCAGTGGCGCTCGTTGGTGCGCATCACCTGGGCGATGCTCAGGCCCTGGGTGCGGCACTGCGCGAGCAACTGGGCGCCGGTGGTGAAGGGCAGGGGCAGCACGGTGGCATCGGGGGCGATGACCTTCTGCCGGCTGCCGTCGGCGGCCACCTCGTCGCTGACCACGAAGCCGCCGCCCACCGAGTAGTAGACGCGAGTGCACAGCTCGGCGCCCGCGGCGTCGAAGGCCGTCAACCGCATGCCGTTGGCGTGGAAGGGCAGGGTTTCGCGCTTGAAGAACTGCAGGTCCTCGGCCTCGACGAAGCGCAGGGGGTGCTCACCCAGCAACGGCAGTTCCTGGCGGGTGCGCCAGTCCAGCAGCAGGGTGGGGACCTGGTCCACGTCCACCGTGTCGGGCTCCAGCCCGGCCAGGCCCAGCAGCACGGCCTTGTCGCTGCCGTGGCCCTTGCCGGTGGCCCCCAATGAGCCGTAGAGCCCGCAGTGGACGCGGGCCACTTGCGGCAGCAGGCCCTCGCTGCGCAGGCGCAGGCCGAAAAGGCGCGCGGCGCGCATCGGCCCCACGGTGTGGGAGCTGCTGGGGCCGATGCCGACCTTGAAAAGGTCGAAGACGGAGACCGCCACGGTGGCCCTGCCTCAGGCCGGGGTGTCGCCGTAGGCGCTCACCGGCAGGCAGCTGCAGAACAGGTTGCGGTCGCCGTAGACGTTGTCCACGCGGCCCACCGGCGACCAGTACTTCACCTGCTTGAGGCTGGCCACCGGGTAGGCGGCCACCTCGCGGCTGTACGGGTGCGTCCATTCGCCGCTGAGCAGGCTGGCGGCGGTGTGCGGCGCGTTCTTCAGCGGGTTGTCCTCGCGCGGCCAGGCACCGGCTTCGACCAGGCGGATCTCCTCGCGGATGGCGATCATCGCGTCGCAGAAGCGGTCCAGCTCGAACAGGGGTTCGCTTTCGGTGGGCTCCACCATCAGCGTGCCGGCCACCGGGAAGCTCAGCGTCGGGGCGTGGAAGCCGTAGTCGATCAGGCGCTTGGCCACGTCCTCGGCGCTCACGCCGCTGCTGTCCTTCAGCGGGCGCAGGTCCAGGATGCACTCGTGGGCCACGCCGCCGCCCTTCACGCCGGCCACGTTGCCGCTGAAGTGGATGTCGTAGTGGTCGGCCAGGCGGGCGGCCACGTAGTTGGCGTTCAGGATGGCGGTCTCGGTGGCGGCGGTCAGGCCGGCCGTGCCCATCATGCGCACATACATCCAGCTGATCGGCAGCACGGCGGCATTGCCATAGGGTGCGGCGCTGACGGCGCCGACGCCACCTTCGCGCAGCTGGCCTGCCGTGGCATGGCCGGGCAGGAAGGGCACCAGGTCCTCCACCACGCAGACGGGGCCGACGCCCGGGCCGCCACCGCCGTGCGGGATGCAGAAGGTCTTGTGCAGGTTCAGGTGGCTCACGTCACCGCCGAACTGGCCGGGCGCGGCCACACCCACCAGGGCGTTCATGTTGGCGCCGTCCACGTACACCCGGCCGCCGTACTGGTGGACCATGGCGCAGAGCTCCTTCACCTGCAGGTCGTAGACGCCGTAGGTGGAGGGGTAGGTGATCATGATGCAGGCCAGGTTGGCGGCATGCTGCTCGCACTTGGCCTTCAGGTCGCCCAGGTCCACGCTGCCGTTGGCATCGCACTTGACGACGACGACCTGCAGGCCGGCCATCATCGCGCTGGCCGGGTTGGTGCCGTGGGCGCTTTCCGGGATCAGGCAGATGTTGCGGTGGCCTTCGCCGCGGCTGGCGTGCCAGGCGCAGATCGCCAGCAGACCGGCGTACTCGCCCTGCGAACCGGCATTGGGCTGCAGGCTGACGCCGGCATAGCCGGTGGCCTGTTCCAGCCAGCCGCAGAGCTGGGCGTTGAGCTCGGCATAGCCGGCCAGCTGATCGGCCGGGGCGAAGGGGTGCACCTCGGCGAACTCGGGCCAGGTGATGGGGATCATCTCGCTGGTCGCGTTGAGCTTCATGGTGCAGGAGCCCAGCGGGATCATGCTGCGGTCCAGCGCCAGGTCCTTGTCCGAGAGCTTGCGGATGTAGCGCAGCATCTCGGTTTCGCTGTGGTGGCTGTTGAAGACCGGGTGCGTCAGGAAGGCGCTGGTGCGGCGCAGGGCCGGCGGGATCAGGTCGCCGGTCAGGCTCAGCTCGTCCACGCTGGGCAGGGCCTGGCCTTCGGCCGCGAAGATGCGCCACAGCAGGGCCAGGTCCTCGCGGGTGGTGGTCTCGTCCAGCGTGATGCTGAGGTAGCCCGGCCAGGGGCTGCGCAGGTTGGCACCCAGGCTGACGGCGCGGGCCATCAGGGCGGCGGTGCGCTCGCCGGTGTGCAGGCAGACGGTGTCGAAGGCCCCGGCGTCCAGGTGGTGGGTCTGGCTCATGTCCACGCCCAGCTGCTTCAGGCCGGCCACCAGGATGCCCAGGTAGCGCGCCACGCGCAGGGCGATGCGGGTCAGGCCCTGCGGGCCGTGGTAGACGGCGTACATGCTGGCCACGACGGCCGGCAGCACCTGGGCCGTGCAGATGTTGGAGGTGGCCTTCTCGCGCCGGATGTGCTGCTCGCGGGTCTGCAGGGCCAGGCGGTAGGCCGGGTTGCCGTGGCTGTCCACGCTGATGCCCACCAGGCGGCCGGGCAGGCTGCGCTTGAATTCGTCGCGGCAGGCGAGGTAGGCGGCGTGCGGGCCGCCAGCCCCCATGGGCATGCCGAAGCGCTGGGTGCTGCCCAGCACGATGTCGGCGCCCATCTCGCCGGGGCTCTTCAGCACGGTCAGGGCCAGCAGATCGGCCGCCAGGATGAAGGCGGCCTGCTTACCCTTGACGGTGGCGGCGTCGGCCGACCAGTCGTGCAGCCAGCCGCTGCTGGCCGGGTACTGGGCCAGCGCGGCGAAGTAGTCGTCACCGGCCAGGGCGGCGGTCCATTCCTCGGCCGAGTTGGCCAGCTGGATGGTCAGGCCCAGCGGCTTGGCGCGGGTCTGCAGCACCTCGATGATCTGCGGGTGCGTGTCACCCGAGACGACCAGGGTGTGGCCCTTGGCCTTGACGCTGCGGCGCGCCAGGGTCATGGCTTCGGCGGCGGCGGTGGCCTCGTCCAGCATGGAGGCGTTGGCGATGGCCATGCCGGTGAGGTCGGTCACCATGGTCTGGAAGTTGACCAGCGCCTCCATGCGGCCCTGGGAGATCTCGGCCTGGTAGGGCGTGTAGGCGGTGTACCACGCGGGGTTCTCGAGGATGTTGCGCAGGATGACGCCCGGCGTGAAGGTGCCGTGGTAGCCCTGGCCGATGAAACTGCGCAGCCGCTGGTTCTTGCCGGCGATGGCCTTGAGCTCGGCCAGGGCCTGTTCCTCGGTGGCCGGGGCGGGCAGGTCCATCGCCGCGGTGCGGGCGATGGCAGCGGGCACGATGGCCTCGATCAGCGCGCGGCGCGAGGCCGGGCCGATGGCTGCCAGCATGGTGGCTTCGTCGTCGGCCCCCGGCCCGATGTGGCGGGAGGCGAAGGCCGTGGCGTTCTCAAGCGCGGCCAGAGGGGCGTGGGCGGAAGTCAGCATGGTGGCAGTCTCGGCAGGAACAGGAACGGTCGGCGGATCAGAGGGTCTTGAGCAGGGCGTCGTAGGCGGTGGAGTCCATCAGGCCGTCCAGCTCGGCCGGGGCCGACAGCTTGACCTTGAAGAACCAGCCGGCGCCCAGCGGGTCGCTGTTGGCCAGGGCCGGGTCATTGCGCAGGTCCTCGTTGACTTCGACGATCTCGCCCGAGACGGGCATGTAGACGTCGGCCGCGGCCTTGACCGACTCGACCACACCGGCGATCTCGCCCTTGGCGATGGTCTTGCCCACTTCCGGCAGGTCCACGAAGACCACGTCACCCAGGGCGTCCTGGGCATGCACGGTGATGCCGACGATGGCGGCGGCGGTGTCGGCGATGTTGATCCACTCGTGGTCGTGGGTGAACTTGACGGTCATGGCAGGCTCCTGCGAAGCGTTGAGGGGCAAAAGAAGAGAGAAGAAACAGGCGGGGGGTGCTGGAGGCGGCCCCCGTGGCGACGATCAGCCGCGGTAGTAGCGGTTGGGGGTGAAGGGCATGGCGGCCACCGTCATCGGCAGGCGCTTGCCACGCACTTCGGCGAAGACTTCGGTGCCCACCGCGGCGTGGGCCACCGGCAGGTAGGCCATGGCCACCGGGGTGTTGACGGTGGGGCCCAGGGTGCCGCTGGTGACGGTGCCCAGCGGCGTGCCGTCGGCGGCCACCAGGGCGGTGCCTTCGCGCACCGGGGCGCGCTCCTTGCCCACCAGGCCCACGCGCTTGCGTGTCGGGCCGTTGGCGAACTGGGCGTCGATCACCGCGGCACCGGGATAGCCACCGGCGCGGGCGCCACCGGCTCGGCGCACCTTCTGGATGGCCCAGGTCAGCGCGGCCTCCACCGGGTTGGTGGTGGTGTCGATGTCGTGGCCGTACAGGCACAGGCCGGCTTCCAGGCGCAGGGTGTCACGCGCGCCCAGGCCGGCGGGCTTGACTTCCGGCTCGGCCAGCAGGGCGCGGGCCAGGGCCATGGCCTGGCTTTCATGCACCGAGATCTCGAAGCCGTCCTCGCCGGTGTAGCCCGAGCGGGTGACGAAGCATTCGGCGCCGGCCAGCGTGAACAGGCCGCCGGTCATGAAGGTGAGCGTGGCCACGCCCGGGTTCAGGCGCGACAGGGCGGTGACGGCCTGCGGGCCTTGCAGGGCCAGCAGGGCGCGCTCGGGCAGGGGCTGCACGGTGCAGCGGCTGCCGATGCGGGCTTGCAGGTGGGCGATGTCGGCGTCCTTGCAGCCGGCGTTGACCACCACGAACAGATCGCCGAAGGCGGCCGCGGCGTCACCGGCCGGGCGGGTGATCATCAGGTCGTCCAGCAGGCCGCCCTCGTCGTTGGTGAAGAAGGCGTAGCGTTGTTTGCCGGCGGGCAGGTCGATCACATCGACCGGCACCAGGGTTTCCAGCGCGGCGGCGGCGTCTGCACCGATCAGACGCAACTGGCCCATGTGGGAGACGTCGAACAGCGCGGCGGCCTCGCGGCACTGGCGGTGCTCGGCCATCAGGCCCGAGGGGTATTGCACCGGCATGGCGTAGCCGGCGAAAGGCACCATGCGGGCGCCAAGCTCAAGGTGCAGGGCGTGCAGCGGGGTCTGGAACAGGTCGGCGGCGTCGCTCATGGGGGTGTTTCTCTCGGTCGGGTGGCGGGGCGAATGGCTGAACACATCATCCAAGGGCCCCCGCTGTCCGCTTTACCTGAGAGATTGACAGCACCGCGGGTTGCGCGGGAGGCTGCTTGCCCCTTCGGTGGGCCGGTTCATGGCAGAACTGCCATCGCCGACCTCTCTCCAGTGAGGAACGTGTCGGTGTCGCCACCCACACGGCTGCCAGTCCTTTTGCCTGAGCGTTCGAGGGGTGAGCCTCTGCGCCTTCGGCGGCCCCGGGTGGGGCTCTCTCCTGACATCCATTCAGTGTAACCGGGCGGCGCCGATTTTGGTCAGTTTGCATTCATGTCCGCCGCATAGAGTCGAGGTGTACATTTTTGGAACAACCCCAATAAGCAGAGGAGACAGGCCATGAGCGGCAACCCCAGCGTCACCACGCCCGGCATCTACGACCAGCATCTGGACAAGAATCCGGCCAACTACGTGCCCTTGTCGCCCACCAGCTATGTGGAGCGCACGGCCGAAGTGTTCGGTGACCTGCCCGCCGTGATCCACGGCCAGCGCCGCTACACCTGGGCACAGACGCGTGAGCGCAGTGCCCGCCTGGCGGCTGCCCTGAAGGCGCTGGGCGTGGGACGCGGCACCACTGTCAGCGTGATGCTGCCCAACACGCCGGAGATGGTGGAGGCCCACTATGGCGTGCCCGCCACCGGCGCGGTGCTCAACACCCTGAACACCCGGCTGGATGCGCCGCTGCTGGCTTGGCAGATGAACCACTGCGAGACGCAGGTCTTGATCACCGACACCGAGTTCGGCCCCCTGATGTACGAGGCCCTGCGCCGCCTGCGCGAGGACCATGGCCGCAATCCCATCGTGATCGACGTGGCCGACAGCGAATACACCGGCCGTGCCGAGCGGGTGGGCACGCATGAATACGAGGCCCTGCTGGCCGCACATGCGCCGGTGGACCGGCTTGACGGCCCGGCCGACGAGTGGGACGCCATCGCCGTGAGCTACACCAGCGGCACCACCGGCGACCCCAAGGGCGTGGTCACCCACCACCGCGGCGCCTACCTGAACGCCGTCTGCAACGCCGCCACCTGGACCATGCCGCACTTCCCGGTCTACCTGTGGACGCTGCCGATGTTCCACTGCAACGGCTGGTGCTTCCCCTGGACGATCGCCATGCTCGCCGGCACCCATGTGTGCCTGCGCAAGGTCGACGCCAAGTCCATCCTGGAGGCCATGCGCGAGCACAAGGCCGATCACTACTGCGCCGCGCCCATCGTGCACAACCTGCTGATCTCGGCCGATCCCTCGCTGCGCGACGGCATCACTCAGCGGGTGCGCGGCATGGTGGCGGGCGCGGCACCGCCGGCCGCCATGATCGAGGGCATGGCCAAGATGGGCTTCGACATCACCCACGTCTACGGCCTGACCGAGGTCTACGGCCCGGCGGCGGTGGCGGCCAAGCGGACGTCCTGGGCCAGCGAAAGCCTCTCGGAGCAGACGCGCCTGAATGGCCGCCAGGGTGTGCGCCACACCATGGAAGAGGGCATGACCGTGATGGACCCGGAGACCATGACTGAGGTGCCGGCCGACGGTGCCACCATGGGCGAGATCATGTTCCGCGGCAACGTGGCGATGAAGGGCTACCTGAAGAACCCCAGCGCCACCGACAAGGCCTTTGCCGGCGGCTGGTTCCACACCGGCGACCTGGCCGTGCTGGAGCCCGACCGCTACGTCAAGATCAAGGACCGCAGCAAGGACATCATCATCTCCGGCGGCGAGAACATCAGCTCCATCGAGGTGGAAGACGCGCTGTACCGCCACCCGGCGGTGGCCGCGGCCGCGGTGGTGGCCAAGCCCGACCCGAAGTGGGGCGAGACGCCGGTGGCCTTCGTCGAACTGGCCCTGGGCGCCCAGGTGACGGCCGAAGAGCTGATCGCCCACTGCAAGAGCCTGCTGGCGGGCTACAAGGTGCCGCGCGAGATCCGCTTCGAGCCCATCCCCAAGACCTCCACCGGCAAGATCCAGAAGTTCATGCTGCGCGAGAAGGCCAAGTCCACCGCGGCCTTCGACTGACACCGGGCCCGCCCGGCTTGCCAGCCGCGGCGCGCTGACCTACGCTGAACGGGGGACGCAGTGCGTCCCCCTTTTTTTCGCGGAGAGACCATGCTCACCACCGAGGACCCCCTTCTGCTGCGCAGCCAGGACGCACGCGGCGTCGTCACGCTGACGCTCAACCGGCCGCAGGCCTTCAACGCACTGTCCGAGGCCATGCTGGCCGCGCTGCGCACCGAGCTGGCCGCCATCGCCCGCGACGACAGCGTGCGCGTGGTGGTGCTGGCCGCCGCCGGCCGCGCCTTCTGTGCCGGCCACGATCTGGTGGAGATGCGGGCCCAGCCCTCGGCCGAGTACTACCGCGCCCTGTTCAACGAATGCGGCAAGGTGATGATGGCCATCCAGAAGCTGCCGGTGCCGGTGGTGGCCAAGGTGCAGGGCGTGGCCACGGCCGCGGGCTGCCAGCTGGTGGCCATGTGCGATCTGGCGGTGGCCGCCTCCAGCGCGCGCTTCGCCGTCAGCGGTGTCAACCTGGGCCTGTTCTGTTCCACGCCGGCGGTGGCCCTGTCGCGCAACATCGGCCGCAAGGCGGCCTTCGAGATGCTGGTGACCGGCGAGTTCATCAGCGCCGAGCAGGCCCTGGCCAAAGGCCTGGTCAACCGTGTGGCCACGCCCGAGGCGCTGGACGAGGAGGTCGAGCGGGTGGTGGCCAGCATCGTGGCCAAGCCGCGCACCGCGGTGGCCCTGGGCAAGGAGCTGTTCTACCGCCAGCTCGAATCGGGCATCGAGGCGGCTTACACCGATGCGGCGCAGACCATGGCCTGCAACATGATGGATGAGGCGGCGCTCGAAGGCGTGCAGGCCTTCATCGACAAGCGTCCCCCGGCCTGGGCCCGGAAGGACCCGGCATGAGCGGGGGCGGGGCGCGCCGACGGCGTTTCACGGGCACTTTGCTGGGCTGGGCCATGGGCTGCGTCACGCTGACGGCGGCGCAGGCCGCGGAACTGCCGCGGGTGATGCTGATGACCACCGAAGGGCCCATCGTCATCGCGCTGGACACCCGCCACGCGCCGCGGTCGGCCGGGGACTTCCTGCAGTACGTGCAGCGCGGCCTGTACGACCAGGGCGCCGGCTTCTACCGCGTCGTGCGACGCGACAACGACCACGGCACGCCGCCCATCGAAGTCATCCAGGGCGGGCTGCTGGACGAGAACGACCCGCGCGCGCTGCCGCCGGTGGCTCACGAGAGCACCCGCCAGACCGGGCTGCACCACCTGGACGGCACGGTGTCCCTGGCGCGTGGCGCGCCGGGCACCGGTGGCGGCGCGGCCTTCTTCATCTGCGTGGGGCCGCAGCCGGGGCTGGACGCCGGCGCCTTGCGCAACCCCGATGGCCAGGGCTTTGCCGCCCTGGGGCAGGTGGTGTTCGGCATGGACACGGTGCGCCGCATCCATGCCGGCGACACCGACCCGGCGCTGGGTGAGGCCTATGTGCAAGGACAGATGCTCAAGCAGCCGGTGCGGCTGCTGTGGGCCCGGGAGGTGAAATGAGCCAGGCGGGTGGGGTGGTGTTGGTGACCGGCGGCTCGCGCGGCATCGGGGCAGCGGTGGTGCGCCAGCTGGCGGCCCAGGGCACGGCGGTGCTGTTCAGCTACCGGCGCGAGGTCGCGGCGGCCCAGGCCCTGGTGGCCGAGGTGCAGGCCGCGGGTGGCCTGGCCCGCGCGGTGCCGGCCGACGTGGCCGACGAGGCGCAGGTGCTGGCGATGTTTGCGACGCTGGACGCCTGGTGCGCGGAGCTGGGCCGGCCCTTCATCGGGCTGGTCAACAACGCCGGCGTGCTCGAAACCCAGCGCAAGTTGGTGGATATGGACGTGGGCCGCTGGGAGCGGGTGCTGCGCACGAACGTCATCGGCAGTTTCCTGTGCGCCCGCGAGGCGGTGCGCCGCATGGCGCGCTCGGCCGGCGGCGCTGGCGGGTCCATCGTCAACCTGTCCTCCCGGGCGGCCCGGCTCGGCGCGGCTTTCGAGTACGTGGATTACGCCGCCTCCAAGGCTGCGGTGGACGCGATGACGCTGGGCCTGTCGCGCGAGGTGGCCGCCGAGGGCATCCGCGTCAACGCGGTGGCGCCGGGGCTGATCCGCACCGACATCCATGCCAGTGGCGGCGAGCCCGGCCGCGTGGACCGCCTTTCTGCGGCCGTGCCTCTGGGCCGCGGCGGCGAGCCCGAGGAGGTGGCGCAGGCCGTGCTGTGGCTGCTGTCCGAGGCTTCCTCGTACACGACCGGCACGGTGCTGGAGGTGTCGGGTGGCCGCTGACCGCATCGCCAGCCGGCCGCTGGCCCACCATCTGGAGACCCAGGCCTGCAACAACGCCTGGGCCAACCTGCGGCTGCTGGACGCCTGCGCGGCCCTGCGGCCCGGCGAGTTCGAGGCGCCGCGCACCGGCTTCTTTCCCAGCCTGCGCGCCACGCTGAACCACAACCTGACGGTGGACTGGTTCTATGTGGATGCGCTGGAGCGCAGCCTGCGTGGCGAGGCACCCCACCCCGCGCCCGCGGAGTTCTTCGAGCCCGAGCAGCCCTGCGCCGATGTGGGCACGCTGGCGGCGGCGCAGCAGGCGGTGGACCTGCGGCTCATCGGCCTGTGCCGACGGCTGGTGGATGCCGATCTGGTCGGCGTGGTGCGCATCCGGCGCGCCCAGGGTGAGCAGCGGGACAGCCGTCAGCGTATCCTGGCCCATCTGTTCCAGCACCAGATCCACCACCGTGGGCAGGCCCATGCCATGCTGTCGGCCACCTCGGTGGCACCGCCGCAGCTCGACGAGTTCTACTGCGCGGGCGAAGCGCCGTTGCGGGCAGCGGAACTGGCCCGTCTGGGCCTGGACGAAGCCACGATCTGGGGGCCGGGCGACGGTCCTTGAACGGTCCGCGGGTCACCCCTGGCGCCATGGGGTTGGGCCCGGCCGGCTAAGCTGGCCGGAGTCTTCAACTCTGGCCGGCCCCGCCGGTTCAACACCATGACCACGTCCGCGATCTACGACATTCCCCTGCAACGCCTGAACGGCACGCGCGCCACGCTGGGCGAATACAAGGGCAAGGTGCTGCTGATCGTGAACGTGGCGTCCAAGTGCGGCCTGACCCCGCAGTACGAGGCGCTGGAAGCCCTCTACGAGGCCCAGAGCACCAAGGGCCTGGAAGTGCTGGGCTTCCCCTGCAACGACTTCCTGGGGCAGGAGCCCGGCACGGCCGAGGAGATCCAGAGCTTCTGCACCGCCAACTTCGGCGTGAAGTTCCCGATGTTCGAGAAGGTCAACATCAACAGCAGCCCGCGCCATCCGCTGTACGCCGCGCTGATCGCGGCCCAGCCCAAGGCCGATGCGGCCAACGGCACCGCCTTCCGCGAGCGCCTGGGTTCCAAGAACCTGCTGCCGGCCAACGACAGCGACGTGATGTGGAACTTCGAGAAGTTCCTGGTCGGCCGTGACGGCACCGTGGTGGCCCGTTTCTCGCCGGACGTGACGCCCGATCACCCGGCCCTGAAGGCCGCCATCGAGAAGGCCCTGGGCTGATCGCTCAGGCGAACTCGTCGCCGAACATGAGCCGCCACGCATTCCGGTAGGCCACCTGTTCCTGGACCGGCTTGGGCAGCTGGGCCAGGAAGTGACGGTGCTTGCTGTCGTAGCTGGCGATGCGCTCCAGCCGGTCGCCCCCCAGGTCCAGCGCGGACAGGAAGCGCTGGGGGTGGGCGACGATGAGGTCGCGCCACTCGTCCTTGAGGCCGCCCAGGGCGCTCCACACCCGGGCCTGGCGCTGTCCGCTGGCCGGGTAGATGGACATGGCATCGCCGAAGGCGGTGTCGAAGGACAGCTGCGGAAATCGCTGGATCAGCGAGGCCACGTAGTCCGCGGTGTAGTGCGGTGCGCGCTCCTCGTAGCGGATCTGGGCCAGATGGCACCACACGACCCGGGCCTTCGGGTACTGGGTCAGCATCTTCTCCAGGGGCGGGAAGTTGGCGTCTTCCAGCTCATAGTGGAGCTGGAAGGCCAGCTCCGTGCGACTGGCCAGGCCGAACACCGCATGCCCGGTCGGCCCGTCGATCGGCAGCCTGGCCTCGCGCTCGAACTCGCCGCGCTTGACCTGCCGTGGCGACGGGTAGTGGTGGAACTCGTATTCACCCAGCAGCAGCAACTGCCCCTGGCGGGCCGCCGCCTCCTGCGCGGCCACGAAACCCGTCGGGTCCTCGTTCAGGCAGGGCCCCTGGCCGCCGTTGCCCACGGGGATGAAGCGGTCGGGGTAGGCGGCGAGCAGGCGCTGGTTGAGCGGGTCGTAGCGCACGCCGCGTTCATACTGGCCATGGCCGATGTCGGCCGACAGCGCCATCAGGCCGATGTGCCGGTTGTCCAGCGCCTTGGCGATGTCGTCCAGATCCAGCTTCTGCGAATGGCAGGAGCTTTCGATGTCGATGTAGGGCAGGTGGCCGTCGGCGAGCAGCGCCTTGAGCCGCTTGGCATAGCCCTGGCGCAGGGCGGCCACATCGAGGGCCGGGGATGCCGGCGACGGGGCCGAGGCGGCAGCCATGGGTTCTGCCGGCGTGGCCTCCGCCGCCCGTGCGATGGCCGGGCAGGCCGCCGCGCCCATCCAGCCCAGGATGCGCCGACGCTTCAATGCAGAGGGAAGGGCGGGAAGGGCGTTCATGCGCCCAGCATACTGCGCCCCACGGCCTCGGCCACCTCGATGCCATCCACCCCGGCGGACATGATGCCGCCGGCATAACCGGCGCCTTCGCCGGCCGGGTACAGGCCGCGGGTGTTGAGGCTCTGGTAGTCCTTGCCGCGGTTCACGCGCAGCGGCGAGGAGGTGCGGGTCTCGACCCCGGTCAGTACGGCGTCGCGCATCGAGAAGCCCTTGATCTGGCGCTCGAAGGCGGGCAGGGCCTCGCGGATGGCGTCCAGCACGTACTCGGGCAGCACGGTGCGGCCGGGCTGGTCCAGGTGCACCAGCTGCACACCCGGCTTGTACGAGGGCTGGACGCTGCCCAGCGCGCTGCTGCGCTGGCGCTTGAGGAAGTCGCCCACCAGCGAGGCTGGGGCGATGTAGCCGCCGCCGCCCAGTTCGTAGGCGCGCGATTCCCAGAAGCGCTGAAAGGCCATGCCGTCCAGCGGGTTGACCGGGCCGCTGCCGCCGGGGTCCTGCCGGTAGTCGGCGGGGTTGATGCCCACGACGATGCCGGCGTTGGCATTGCGCTCGGCGCGCGAGTACTGGCTCATGCCGTTGGTGACGACGCGCTCCAGCTCGGAGGTGGCCGCCACCACCGTGCCACCCGGGCACATGCAGAAGCTGTAGACGCCGCGGCCGTTGCTGGCGTGGTGCACCAGCTTGTAATCGGCCGCACCCAGGATGGCGTTGCCCGCGTTGGGGCCGAAACGGGCCCGGTCGATCAGGCTTTGCGGGTGCTCGATGCGAAAGCCCACCGAGAAGGGCTTGGCTTCCATCTGCACGCCACGGCCATGCAGCATTTGGAAGGTGTCGCGCGCGCTGTGGCCCAGGGCCAGCACCACATGGTCGGTGCGGATCTCCTCGCCCGATTCCAGCATCACGCCGCGCACCTGACGCTCACCGTCGCGGGTCTCCACCAGCAGGTCGGTCACCTTCTGCTGGAAGCGGATCTCGCCGCCCAGCTCGATGATCTCGGCGCGGATCTTCTCGACCATGCTCACCAGGCGGAAGGTGCCGATGTGCGGCTTGGAGACGTAGAGGATCTCCTCTGGCGCGCCGGCTTTCACGAATTCGGTCAGCACCTTGCGGGTGAGGTGGCGCGGGTCGCTGATCTGGCTCCAGAGCTTGCCGTCGGAGAAGGTGCCGGCGCCGCCTTCGCCGAACTGCACGTTCGACTCGGGGTTGAGCTGCCTCTGGCGCCACAGGCCCCAGGTGTCCTGGGTGCGCTCGCGCACGGCCTTGCCGCGCTCCAGCACGATGGGCCGCAGGCCCATCTGGGCCAGGATCAGCGCGCTGAAGATGCCGCAGGGCCCGAAACCGATGACCACCGGGCGCGGTCGCTCGGTGGCGTAGAAGTCGGCCGGTGCATGGCCGATGAACTGGTAGCGGGTGTCCGGCGTGGGGCGGATGTGCGGGTCATCGGCCAGTCGCCGGGCCACGGCGGCCTCGTCGGCCAACTCGCAGTCCAGGGTGTAGATCAGCACGATGGCCGTCTTCTTGCGGGCGTCGTAGCCACGGCGGAAGACGTTGAAGCCGCGCAGCTCCTCGTCACGGATGCCCAGCCGCGCCACGATGGCGGGGCGCAGGGCCTCCTCGGGATGGTTCAGCGGCAGGCGCAGTTCGGTGATGCGGAGCATGGGCTGTGGGGGCGGGCAGGGCCCCAAAAGCACAAGACCGCCCGGCAGCCAGGCTGCGGCGGTCTTGAAGAAGAGGGGTGACGAGCCTGGACTCGGCACTGGTCACAACGGTTAGGGCTGCTTGGTTCCCCACCTGACCCGGTTGGCCGTGCTTCCATGCGAGGAGGCCCGTCACCGACCATTGTATGCGAAAGGCGCGGGGCCTTTCGCCGTGAGGTTCAGCGCAGCTGCAGATCCTCGGTGCCGAAGGTCACGCCGATGGGCTCGATCACGACCTGCTTGGGGCCTTCCTCGACCTGACCGGCCACCCAGGCGTCCACGCCCTGGGCCTTGGAAATTTCTACTACGCGCTGCGCATCGGCGGCGTTGACGAACAGCGCGAAGCCGGCGCCCATGTTCAGCGTGGAGTAGGCCTCGCGGTCGTCCTGCTGGGCATGCTGCTGGATGAACTTCAGCACCGGGGTGACCGGCGGCACGGTGTGGATGCGGTAGGTCTGGGCGCTGGCGTGGCGCAGCAGCTTGCGCCAGCCGTGGCCGGTGATGTTGGCGCTGTAGTTCACCGCGATGCCGGCGGCGGCCAGGGCTTCGGTGACCGGGCTGTAGAGGATGGTCGGGGCCAGCAGGGCCTCGCCATAGCTCAGGCCGGGGCTCACCTCGGTCAGGTAGCCCTGGGGCAGGCGCTCGACCAGCTTGCGCGCCAGGCTCAGGCCGTTGGCATGGATGCCGCTGGAGGCCAGCAGCACGATGGCATTGCCCGGGGCGAGGTTGTCGCCGACGCTCAGGCGGGTCTTGGGGCTGATGATGCCGGTGCAGGAGGCCGCCAGGTCGATGCGGCCGGCCTCGACGATGCCGGCCAGCGCCGGGGTCTCGCCGCCGCCCCAGGCCACCTTGCAGGTGTCGCAGGCCTTCTTCCAGCCTTCCACCAGGGCCTGGGCGCGCTGGGCATCGCCGAACCAGTCGCTGCCGCCGGCCGCCCAGTAAGCCTGCACCACCAGGGGCGTTGCGCCCACGGTGATCAGGTCGTTGACCGCCATCGCGATGGTGTCCTGGGCGATGCTGTCGTAGTAGCTCTTGCCGGTCAGGGCCTTCATCTCGTCGGCCACCAGGGCCTTGGAGCCCAGGCATTCGACGATGCTGGCCAGGTAGAACGGGCCCACGTCCACCACATAGGCGGATTCGCCGCGCGAGGCCTTCACCTCGGAGAAGCCGTGGCCGGCCAGGTGGCCCGCCGTGGCGGCAGCCGCGCGCTGGGCCGCCACCTTGAGCGGGTCGATCAGGTCGTAGTTGACGCCAGCCTGCTCGTAGCTCAGGGTGGACGGGTTGGAGGAGGCGGAGGAACTCATGGGGCGGGATTATCCGATACCGACTGCCCCTGGGGGAGGATGGTCGCGCATCCGGTTCCTTAGAATGGCCGGATGAGTTATGTCGTCCTGGCCCGCAAGTACCGGCCCCGCAGCTTCGAGGAGATGGTGGGGCAGGACCATGTCGTGCGTGCGCTCACCCATGCGCTGGAGCAGGGGCGGCTGCACCATGCCTACCTGTTCACCGGCACGCGCGGCATCGGCAAGACGACCGTCTCGCGCATCCTGGCCAAGAGCCTGAACTGCGTCGGCCCGGACGGGCAGGGTGGTGTCACGGCCCATCCCTGCGGCGTGTGCTCCGCCTGCCGGGAGATCGATGCCGACCGCTACATCGACTACGTGGAGCTGGACGCGGCCTCCAACCGCAGCATCGACGAGATCCGCGAGCTGATCGAGCGGGCAGCCTACAAGCCCACCGTCGGCCGCTTCAAGGTCTTCATGATCGACGAGGCGCACCAGCTCACCAAGGACGCCTTCAACGCCCTGCTCAAGACACTGGAAGAGCCGCCCGAGTACCTGAAGTTCGTGCTGGCCACGACCGACCCCGAGAAGATGCTGCCCACGGTGCTGAGCCGCTGCCTGCAGTTCAACCTGCGGCCGATGGCGCCGCAGACGGTGGCCGAGCACCTCACGCGGGTGCTGGAGGCCGAGCAGGTGCCGGTGGAGCCCGGCGCCTTGCGGCTGCTGTCGCGGGCGGCGCGCGGTTCCATGCGCGACGCGCTGTCACTGACCGACCAGGCCATCGCCTATGGCGGCGGCCAGCTGCAGGAGGCCAGCGTGCGCGCCATGCTGGGCACGGTGGACCGGCGCCACGCCGAGCGCCTGGTGCAGGCCCTGGCGGCCCGAGATGGGCGGGCGGTGCTGGCCGAGGTGGATGGCCTGCGCGACCGCGGTCTGTCGGCCGCTGGCACGCTGGAAGAGCTGGCGCGCCTGCTGCAGCAGATGGCGGTGGAACAGGCCGTGCCAGGCGCCCTGGACGAGACCGATCCCGACACCGAGGCGGGGCGCCGCCTGGCCCCGGCCCTGGCGCCTGACGAAACCCAGCTGCTCTACAGCATGGCGGTACACGGCCGGGCCGAGTTGCCCCTGGCCCCGGACGAATACGCCGGCCTGGCCATGGTGCTGCTGCGCTTCCTGGCCTTCCCCTCGGCCGAGGGTGGCGCAGCGCGCAGCGCCGCACCGCCGAGCCGATCCAGCGCGCCGCTGGTGGCCCCGGCAGCCGCGGCCTCGGTGGCCGTGCCGGTGGTGTCCCCCCGGGGGGATGCCACTGCCGCACGGGCCCCAGCGGCTGCTTCCAGCCACACCGTGGCGCCGGCCGTGCCCGCGCCGCCGGTGGCGCCGGAGGCGGTCCGTCCCGCGCCAGCCCCGGTGGCCGCTGCCGCGCCTGTGCCGGCCCCGCGCGTGCCGGTGACGCCCGCCGCGCCTCCCCAGGCATCGGCGCCCGTGCGAGCCGCGTCCGCACGACCGCAGCCGCCGGTGGCCGCCGACGAGCCGCCCCCCTGGATGGACGAGGCGCCGTTCGAGGGCGAGGTCGTGGCCCGGCCGGCGGCCCGCAGCCCGCGCAGTGCTGATCCCGAGCCCGAGCCTGCACCGCACGACGTCCCGGACGATCCGCAGGACGCCGCACCCTGGCCCGACGAGGCCGCCACTGCGCCGGCGCCCGCCATGCCGGCGCGCCGGGCGCTGCCCGAGGTGGCGCGCACGCCGCTGGGCGACCGCTGGGCCGAGGCCGTGGCCGGCATGCAGGCCACGGGCAGCCTGGTGGCCTTGGTGCGTGAATTGGCCCTGCAGTCCGAGCTGGTGGCCATCGCGCCGGCTGCCGATGGGCAGGGCGAGCAGTGGCAGCTGCGTGTGGAGCGCGAGCCGCTGCGTGCGCCGCCCCTGGTGGACAAGCTGCAGAAGGCCCTGCAGGCCTGGTCCGGAAAGACCATCCGCCTGGAGGCGGTGGCCGGTGTGGCCCAGGATTCGCCCGCGCTGCGCGAGACCGAGCGCCTGGCCCGCCGCCAGCGCGAGGCCGAAGAAGTGATCCAATCCGATCCCCTGGTGCAGTCGCTGCTGGCGCAGTTCAGCACGGCGCGCATCGTTCCCGGCTCGATCAAGCCGGTCTGATCTGAACACGTTCTCGAAAGGAAGCTCCCCATGATGAAGGGTCAACTCGCCGGCCTGATGAAGCAGGCCCAGGCCATGCAGGACAACCTCAAGAAGGCCCAGGAAGAGCTGGCGCTGATCGAGGTGGAAGGCCAGTCCGGCGCCGGGCTGGTCAAGGTCCTGATGACCTGCAAGAACGACGTCAAGCGCGTGACCATCGACCCCAGCCTGCTCGCCGACGACAAGGACATGCTGGAGGACCTGGTGGCCGCCGCCTTCAACGACGCGGTGCGCCGTGCCGAGCAGACCAGCCAGGAGAAGATGAGCAAGCTGACCGCCGGCCTGCCGCTGCCTCCGGGCATGAAGATGCCGTTCTGACCCGGTCCTTGTGTCGCAGACCGCCCTCGAGACCCTGATCGACGCCCTGCACCGCCTGCCGGGCGTGGGTGTGAAGTCGGCCCAGCGCATGGCTTTTCATCTGCTGCAGCACGACCGTCAGGCCGCAGCCGAGCTGGCCCGGGCGCTGGACGGTGCGCTGGCGGCGGTGCGCCACTGTGCCCGCTGCTACACCTTCACCGAAGGCGAGATCTGCCCGGTGTGCAGCGACGACGCGCGGGATGCGCGTCTGCTGTGCGTGGTGGAGACGCCGGCCGACCAGGCCGCGCTGGAGCGCACCGGCAGCTACCACGGCCTCTATTACGTGCTGATGGGGCGCATGAGCCCGCTCGATGGCGTGGCCCTGTCCGATCTGGGCAGCCAAGGCCTGGTGCAGCGCGCACTCGATGGCGTGGTGGAGGAGGTGATCCTGGCCACCAGCTTCACCGCCGAAGGCGAGGCCACCGCCCATGTGTTGGCCCAGGGTCTCAAGAGCCGGGGCCTGAAGGTCACCCGACTGGCCCGCGGCGTGCCTGCGGGCAGCGAGCTGGAGTACGTGGACCTGTCCACCATCGCCCACGCGCTGAACGACCGCCGCTAGGCGGTGCCGCCCCGCGCCCGGTGCGCGGCGGGAGGGGCCCCGCCCTGACTCGGCGGATCAGCGCTGCGCGACCCGCACGTTGGACTTGGCGGTCGGCTTGGCGGCGCTGGCCGTCTTGGTGCTGCGGGTGTTCACGCTGCGGCTGGCCTTGTGAGAGGACTTGACCTCCTTCTTGGCCGGGCTGGCGTCTGCCACCTTGGTGGCACGGGCCGCGGTGCGCGACGAACTCTTGCGCGAGCTGCTGGTGGCGGCCTTGCCGCGGCTGGGCTCATCGCGGGCATCGTCCGCGCGGGCCACGGCCACGGCGGCCTTGGTCGGCAGGTACACCACGAAGCTGCTGCCCGGCTTGAAGCGGCCCGTGCTGGAGGTCTTGTTCCACTGGGCCACCTGGCTGGCGCTGACCTTGTAGCGGCGGGCCACTGCGGCCACGGTGTCACCCTTGCGTCCGGCCTTCAGCGCCACCTTGCGCAGCGGCGGCACGTCCGGGGCCAGCGCGATCATGCCGCTGTCGGCCACCTCGGCCGAGACATCGGCCGTGCGGGTGGCCGAGCGCGGCACCAGCAGGGTGGAGCCGGCCTTGACCAGCATCTTGGCGGGAATGCGGTTCACGCGGCGCAGCTCGTCTTCGTCCATGCCCACCATCTTGGCGGCATCGACCGGGCGCAGGGTGCGCGGTGCCACCCAGGCCGTCCAGCTGGCCAGCTGGCCGGGGTACTGCTGGATGCGAGAGACGAACTGGGCGGCGGCGTCATAGGGCAGCAGCACCTGGTCGGTGCCCGCGGCCAGCATCACCGGCTTGTTGACCTGGGGGTTGAGCTGACGGAATTCCTCCAGCGACACGCCGGCCAGCTTGGCGGCCAGGTCCACGTCGATGTCGCGGTCCAGGGGAACGCTCAGGAAGTAGGGGTGGTTCTGCAGCGGCGGCAGGTTGATCGCGAACTGCTCGGGGTGGGCCACGATGTTCTTGATGGCCTGGAGCTTGGGCACGTAATTGCGGGTTTCCGCCGGCATGCGCAGGCTCTCATAGTCGGTCGGCAGGCCGGCCGCCTCGTTGCGCTTGATGGCCTTCTGCACGCTGCCTTCACCCCAGTTGTAGGCGGCCAGGGCCAGTTGCCAGTCGTTGAACATGCCGTAGAGCTTCTGCAGGTAGTCCAGCGCGGCACGGGTGGAGGCCAGCACGTCACGCCGGTCATCGCGGAACACGTTCTGCTTGAGGTCGAAGGTCTTGCCGGTGGCCGGGACGAACTGCCACATGCCGGAGGCCTGGGCCGTCGACACGGCATGCGGGTTGAAGGCGCTTTCGACGAAGGGCAGCAGCGCCAGCTCGGTGGGCATGTGGCGCTTCTGGATCTCGGAGACCACGTGGTACAGGTAGCGGCTGCCGCGGTCCACCATGCGCTGGATGTAGTCGGGCTTGCTGGCGTAGAACTGCTCCTGCTTGCGAACCAGGTCGTTGTCCAGGTCCGGCATGGCAAAGCCCGAGCGGATGCGCAGCCAGAGATCCTCCTGGGCGGCGGCGGACTGCGTGTCGACCGGCTGGTCGGCATCCAGCGGGTCCACCGGCACCGGTGCGGACGCCGGCTGGCCGGGGCCCAGAGCGGCCAGCGGGGCGCCCTTGCGATCCGGCGCGGGCGCCGGGCTCAGGTCGGCCAGCGGCGGCGGCATGCCGGCGCTGCCGCTGGGGCCAGCCGATGGGGTGTTGCTCTCGGGGTTCGAGGTCGGTGTCGCGCATCCGGATAGAAGGGCGGCCAGCACGGCCACGAAGCAGAGGGCTTTTCTCATCGGTAGGTGTTCTTCCAGCCGCGCAGGGCGGCAAAGACGGAAATCTCGTCGTGGGCGGAAGGATCGTGCGAGCGCGCGCTCGCGACGACCCCGGGCTGCGTGCAGCGCAGGAAGGGGTTGATCGCCAGTTCTTCGGTCAAGGTGGACGGCAGGGTGGGCAGGCCCTGCGCGCGCAGCGACTGGCAGCGCTCGGCGAAACGCCGAAGCGCTTCATTGTCCGGCTCGACCTGCAGGGCGAACTTGAGGTTGCTCAGCGTGTACTCGTGGGCGCAGCAGATCCGCGTGCTGCCAGGCAGGGCGGCAATGCGGGACAGCGAGTCCACCATTTGGGCGGGCGTGCCTTCGAAGAGCCGGCCACATCCGGCGGAAAACAGGGTGTCGCCGCAGAAGAGCAGGGGGGCTTCTGAGGGTGTGCCGGGCAGGAAGTAGGCCACATGACCGGCGGTGTGACCCGGCACATCCAGAACCTCGAAATCCAGGCCGTTCCAGCGCAGGGACTGGCCACCGGAGCGAGCCGTCACAGGCACGGGCAGGGCCTCGTGCGCGGGGCCCCACAGGGGGCCATCGAGCAGGGGCAGCAGGTCCTGCAGTCCCCCCACATGATCGGCATGGTGGTGGGTCACTAGAATGCCCGTCAGTGCCAGCGCTCGGTCTGCAAGGGCTTGGCGCACAGGCGCAGCATCACCCGGATCGACCACGAGGGCCTCGCGACCGTCGTGCAGCATCCAGATGTAGTTGTCGGCAAAGGCGGGAAGTGCGACGAGATCCATGACAACAGGTGAAGCCCCGATTATAGGGTTGGCCCCTTGGCTGGAAACCCCGCCCGGGCAGTACCTGCTGGCATGGGAGCAGGCTCAGCTGGACCAGGCGGTGGCAGACCTGTTCGGCTTTCATGCCCTGCAGATGGGGCTGCCCCACCTGGAGGCACTGCGCGCCAACCGCATGCCCAACCGCTGGTTGGCCTGCGGGGCTTTCGGGGCCGAAGACATTGAGGCCGCCACCGCCCATGCCTTGTGCTGCGAGCCGGAATGTCTGCCGTTTCCCGATCAGAGCCTGGACCTGGTGGTGCTGCCGCACACGCTGGAACGGGCGGCTGACCCGCACCGCAGTCTGGCCGAGGTGGAGCGCGTGTTGCGCCCCGAGGGTCGGGTGGTGATCGTCGGGCTCAATCCGGTGAGCCTGTGGGGCCTGCGTCAGCGCGGGGGGCGGTTGGCGCGCTGGGTCGGGCTGTGGCGCCAGCAGCCCTGCTATCTGCCGGCGGGCGAGGAGTGGATCGGCTACTGGCGGCTGCGGGATTGGCTGCGCCTGCTGAACTTCGAACTGGAAGTGGGCCGCATGGGCTGTTATCGTCCGCCCCTTTTGACGCAGCGCTGGCTGGACCGCTATGCGTGGATGGAACGGGTGGGTGCCCATTGGTGGCCGGTGCTGGGCGCGGCCTATTTCATCGTCGCGGTCAAGCGGGTGAGGGGCATGCGTCTGGTGGGGCTGAGCCGCAAGCCGCGGGTGGCGGGCGCGGTGGCTGCGCCCGCCTCGGCCATTGGCCGCTGGTCGCCGCCGTCCCATTCCCGGGCGGACCCGACCGGACAGTCCTCGGCGCGAACACACACGGAAGACACATGAGCGAGGTCACGATCTACACCGATGGCGCCTGCAAGGGCAACCCGGGTCCGGGCGGCTGGGGCGCCTGGATGCGCTGGGGCGAGCACGAGAAGGAGCTCTGGGGCGGAGAACCCCAGACGACCAACAACCGCATGGAGCTGACGGCGGTCATCCAGGCGCTGTCGCTGCTGAAGCGGCGCTGCACAGTGGCCATCTACACCGACAGCGAATATGTGCGCAATGGCATCACGAGCTGGATCCATGGCTGGAAGCGGCGCGGCTGGCGCACCGCCGACAACAAGCCAGTGAAGAACGTGGAGCTCTGGCAGCAGCTGGACAGCCTGGCACAGCAGCACGATGTGGCCTGGCACTGGGTCAAGGGCCATGCCGGCGATCCGGGCAACGAACGCGCGGACGCCCTGGCCAACCGGGGGGTCGAATCGGTGGCCAGGCGCTGAACCGCCGGGCGGATCAGCCGCCGATGTAATGCATCTCGACCCGCGGGGCGGACGCGGTCGGGGCCTGCTGCGTGCCGCGGAGCTCGGAGTAGCGGTCTTGCCGCGCGCCCCAGATCTGGCGGATGCGGCGCGCCAAGGTCTCGTCGCTCGCGCCGCCGCGGATCAGGTCGCGCAGGTCGTGGCCCTGGCTGCCGAACAGGCAGGTGAACAGGCGGCCCTCGGTGGACAGGCGCATGCGGTTGCAGTCGCCGCAGAAGGCATGGGTGACACTGGAGATGAAGCCCACCTCGCCGCGTCCATCGGCATAGCGCCAGCGCTCGGCGGTCTCGCCGGCCGGCCCGTCCTGCAGGGGCTGCAGCGGCCAGTGCGCCTGGATGCGGGCCCGCACCTCGGCGGACGGCACGACCTCGTCCATGCGCCAGCCGTTGGTGGCCCCCACGTCCATGAACTCGATGAAGCGCAGCCGCACCCGGTCGCCATAGCGATCGCGCATGTAGCGGGCCATCGGCACGATCTCGTGGTCGTTCGTGCCGCGCTTGACCACCATGTTGAGCTTGACCGGCGCCAGGCCCGCGGCCAGTGCTGCGTCGATGCCGGCCAGCACCTCGGCAACCGGAAAGCCGACGTCGTTCATGCGCTGGAAGATGGCATCGTCCAGCGCGTCCAGGCTGACGGTGACGCGCCGCAGCCCACCAGCCCGCAGGGCCTGGGCCTTGCGGGCGAGGATGGAGCCGTTGGTGGTCAGGGCGATGTCCACCGGCGCGCCCTCCGGGGTGCGCAAGGCCGACAACTGCGCGATGAGTTGCTCGATCTGGCGGCGCAACAGTGGTTCGCCGCCGGTCAGGCGCAGCTTGCGCACGCCCAGGCGGACGAACACGGCGGCGGTCCGGGTGATTTCCTCGAAGCTCAGCAGCGAGGCATGGGGCAGGAAGTGGTGCTGGTCATCGAACACTTCCTTGGGCATGCAGTAGCTGCAACGGAAGTTGCAACGGTCGGTGACCGAGATGCGCAGGTCACGCAGTGCACGGCCTCGCGGGTCCAGAAGGGGGGTGTCGAACAGACCTGCCGGTGCATCGGCGGCACCGAGATCCGGTTCGGCAAAAGGGGCTGGCATCGCGTCCGTGGAGGAGGATGCATCGCGCAACAGGATGACCTTGCGTTTCATGTCGCGCGTATTGTCGGACAGGGGGCTGCGGAGGCGCCTCCGCGCAATCCCTTCAGGGCGCCGGGTTGTTGTTCAACTCGCTGCCGTTGATCTGGGGCACACGGCGCGCGCCGGTGAAGCGCTTGACCCAGTAGGACTCCCGCATGTCCTCGATGCGCACCTCGCTGCCCGTGCGGGGCGCGTGGATGAACTTGCCGTCACCGATGTAGATGCCGACATGCGAGAAGGTGGCGCGCAGGGTGTTGAAGAACACCAGATCACCGGGGCGCAGGTCCGAAGCGTTGATCTTCAGCAGGCCGGGTGCCTTGGCCTGTTCCTCGGCGCGTCGGGGCAGCACCAAGCCGATGCTGTTCTCGAACACATGGCGGGTGAAACCCGAGCAGTCGAAACCTTCGGCGGCGCTGTTGCCGCCGCGGCGGTAACGCACGCCGATGAAATTCATGGCCGAAACGACCAAGTCGGACGCGGTACTGCGCATCTGGCCGAGCAGGGACTTGTCGGCACTGTCGGCAGCCGGCTGCGGACCGTTGGCCGGCAGAAGACCTGTGGCAGGTGTGCTGTTGACGGGCAGCAGGCCGCGTTGTTCCAGCAGCCGCATCACCGGGTCGCCCGCACCGCCCGCATCCGGGGCCGCGTGAGAGGCCACGCCAGCCAGGGCCAGCGCAGACAGGAAGGTGGATCGGTGAACCCAGCGACGAGCCTTGTGCAGTGCCTTTCGGTGAAGGGATACGGCAGGCGCAGTCAGGTGTTTCTTCATACGGTGATGCACCGGTCGAGCATAGGCGACAAGCGAGAAGGGTGTCAAGCCTCGAAAAGCTCGAAAAACCAATCCGGACAGGTACTTGTGCTCGATCAATGCAACAAGCTGAAAAGAAAGGCCACGTGGTTGGCGCGGCCTTTCTCGCGGCGGTGGTGACGATCAGAGGACGTCGGAAGCGAAATCCGCCAGCCGAGAGCGTTCGCCCCGGGCCAGGGTGACGTGGCCGGAATGGGGCCAGCCCTTGAAGCGATCCACCACATAGGTCAGGCCGGAGCTGCCCTCGGTCAGGTAGGGCGTGTCGATCTGGGCCAGGTTGCCCAGGCAGACGATCTTGGTGCCGGGCCCCGCGCGGGTGATCAGGGTCTTCATCTGCTTGGGTGTGAGGTTCTGGGCCTCGTCGATCAGCACGAACTTGTTCATGAAGGTGCGGCCCCGCATGAAGTTCAGACTCTTGATCTTGATCTTGCTGCGCACCAGGTCGTTGGTGGCGGCGCGGCCCCACTCGCCGGCACTGGCGTCGCCACGGGCCAGCACCTCCAGATTGTCGTCCAGGGCGCCCATCCAGGGCCCCATCTTCTCCTCCTCGTTGCCGGGCAGGAAGCCGATGTCCTCGCCCACGGGCACGGTCACGCGCGTGACGATGACCTCGCTGTAGCGGCGGTCCTCCATCACCTGGGACAGGGCGGCCGCCAGGGTCATCAGCGTCTTGCCGGTGCCGGCCGTGCCGGTCAGGGTGATGAAGTCCACCTCGGGGTCCATCAGCAGGTTCAGGGCGAAGTTCTGCTCGCGGTTGCGGGCGGTGACGCCCCAGACCGCGTTCTTGCCGCTGGCGTAGTCGCGCAGGGTTTTGAGCACGGCCGTCTTGCCGGTGATCTCGGTCACGCGGGCGTACAGCGGGGCCTCGCCGGGAGCCTCCAGATAGACGAACTGGTTGACCATCAGCGCCGGCACCAACGGGCCGCTGATGCGGTAGTAGGTGTGCCCAGCCTGGCTCCAGCTCTCCATGGTCTTGCCATGGCGCTCCCAGAAGTCGGCGGGCAGCTGCAGCACGCCGGTGTAGAGCAGGTCGCCGTCTTCCAGGGTCTTGTCGTTGAAGTAGTCCTCGGCGGCCAGGCCCAGTGCGCGGGCCTTGACCCGCATGTTGATGTCCTTGGACACCAGCACGACCTCGCGCTGGGGATGGCGTTCACGCAGCGACTGGACGACCCCCAGGATCTGGTTGTCGGCCTTGCCCTGGGGCAGACCGGCGGGCAGCGAGACGTCGAGGAAGGTGGTCTGGAAGAACAGCTTGCCGCCGGCTTCCTTGTGGCCGGTCTTGGCCAGCGGCACGCCTTCCTGGCTGTCCGGGCCGCCTTCGGCCGCCAGGGCATCCAGCTCGCGGCTGACCTGGCGGACATTGCGCGCCACCTCGCTCATGCCCTTCTTGTGCCCGTCGAGTTCCTCGAGGGTGATCATGGGCAGGTAGATGTCGTGCTCGTCGAAACGGAAGATCGACATCGGGTCGTGCATCAGCACATTGGTGTCGAGCACGAAGAGCTTGGCGGGACCGCTGCTGCGAGGCTTGCGCGGCTTGGCCTGGGGTGTCGGCGCGGCGGGTGGGGCTGCCTTGGCCCGGCTGGGGGCCTTCACGGGCATGCCGCCACTGCCGCTGCTGCTGCGGGCGGCAGGCAGTTCGGCGGCTTCGGTGCGCAGTTCCAGCGCCGGGTGGGGCTCGTCAGCCTGGGCGGGCACGGCCTTGGCGGTGGCTCGGCGGGTCTTGGGGGCGGCCTGGGTGTCGTAGGCCGAGGTGGACAGGATCGCGGCGCGGGAGGCGGGAGGCTTGGGCAGGGGCATGGACGTCGGAACCTGGGCTGAAGCGGGAAGATTCAGAAACAAAAAAGCCGCACAGACGACTGTGCGGCTTTTCGGGGGATGCGCGACGGAAATTGCTCGGGCATGAACCCATTATGCACAAGTAGCGCAGCGTGTCAGGCCCTGTGTTTCAGGCGGCCACCTTCAGTTCCTGGACGGCCTTGAGCACTTCGTCGACATGGCCGGCCACCTTGATGCCGCGCCATTCGGCGCGCAGCACGCCGCCCGCGTCGATCAGGAAGGTGGAGCGCTCGATGCCCTTGACCTTCTTGCCGTACATGATCTTGTTCTTGACCACGCCGAACATGTGGCAGAGCTTTTCCTCGGTGTCGGCGATCAGCTCGAAGGGCAGGCCCAGGTTCTGCTTGAACTTGTCATGCGAAGCCATGTTGTCGCGGGACACGCCGAAGACGACAGCGCCTGCCTTCACGAACTCCTCGTGGTGATCCCGGAACTGCATCGCCTCGGTCGTGCAACCAGGCGTGTTGTCCTTCGGGTAGAAGTACAGCACCACAGTTTGACCATGAAACGATTGGGGTGTGAACTTCACACCACCCGTCGCTTGCGCTTCAATGTCCGGAAGGGGTTTGTTGAGGGCTGGCGTCATGAGAATGGGTGTTCAGCTGGGGCCCGGAAAAGGCTCAGCTGTGCATTATAAGTTGAACTGCCCCGCTTCCCGGGTCGCACCCCCAGAACGGGCAATTGTTCCGAAGGCTTTCGGGGCGGGGGGCTCCGTCGACCTGGCTGGCTGCCTTGCCCGAATCCTGACCGGCCGGTCAGGCCGTCTGTTGTCCAGTCTGATGTTCAGACGAGCAGCGCCGCCACCACCTTGCGCCCCTCGCTGACCAGCACGTTGTAAGTCCGGCAGGCGGCCGGCGTGTCCATGGTCTCGATGCCGATCCGGTGCTCGATCAGTGTCCGGTAGAGCGCGGGCGACACGAAGGTGTGCTTGGCGCCGCTGCCGAAGATGACCAGTTCGGGGGCCAGTGCCACCAGGGGGGCGAAGTGGTCGGCCGTCAGGTCGGTTGGCAGAGATGCGTTCCAGGTCTGCACGGCACCTTGCCAGGGCACGATCACGCTGTGTTCGTACGAGGACTGCCGCACCCACACCCGGCCAGGCTCGATGCGAGCAATGGCGTTGACGCCGTCCAGCGAGTCGGGTTGGAATTTCACGAATGCTCCTGCGCGATTAAGGCCCGCGGCCTATGTTTTAATTATAAGTTTCCCCGACCTGTGGGCATGTGGGCTCAGGGCCATTGCAGGAGATTGCGGTTTGAAACCGATTGCCAAGTCCAGCAAGCTTGAAAACGTGGGTTATGACATCCGGGGGCCGGTGCTGGACAAGGCCCGCCAGATGGAGGATGAGGGTCAGAAGATCATCAAGCTGAACATCGGCAACGTTGCCGCGTTCGGCCTGATGCCGCCTGACGAGATCATCCAGGACATGATCCGCAACCTGCCCGAGGCCGCCGGCTACACCGACAGCAAGGGCCTGTTCGCGCCGCGCAAGGCGGTGGTGCACTACTGCCAGGAAAAGGGCATCAAGGGCGTCACGGTCGATGACGTCTACCTGGGCAACGGCGCCTCCGAGCTCATCGCCTTCAGCATGAATGCCCTGCTGGACGCGGGTGACGAGGTGCTGATCCCTTCGCCCGACTACCCGCTCTACACCGCCGTGGTGTCGCTGTCCGGCGGTACACCGGTGCATTACCGCTGCGACGAGGGCAGTGGCTGGCTGCCTGATCTGGATGACATGCGGGCCAAGATCACGCCCCACACCAAGGCCCTGGTCATCATCAACCCGAACAACCCGACCGGGGCCTTGTACCCGGACGAGGTGCTGCGCGGCATCGTCGAGCTGGCGCGTCAGCATGGGCTGATCGTCTTCGCCGACGAGATCTACGACAAGACCCTGTACGACGGCGCCACGCACACCAGCATCGCCTCGCTGGCCGAGGACGTGGTGTTCCTGACCTTCAACGGCCTGTCCAAGAACTACCGCTCCTGCGGCTACCGCTCGGGCTGGATGGTGGTGTCGGGCGACAAGAAGCGCGCCAAGGACTACATCGAAGGCCTGAACATGCTGGCCTCGATGCGCCTGTGCGCCAACACGCCGGGTCAGCTGGCCATCCAGACCGCGCTGGGCGGTTACCAGAGCATCAAGGACCTGGTGGCCCCCGGTGGCCGTCTGGCCCGCCAGCGCGATCTGGCCTATGACCTGCTGACCCAGATCCCGGGCGTCAGCGTGGTCAAGCCCAAGGCCGCGCTCTACATGTTCCCGCGGCTGGACCCGAAGATGTACCCGATCGCCGACGACCAGCAGTTCGCCTACGATCTGCTGGCTCAGGAGAAGGTGCTGATCGTGCAGGGCACGGGCTTCAACTGGCCCGACCATGACCATTTCCGTGTCGTCTTTCTGCCCAACACCGATGACCTGACCGAGGCCATCGGCCGGATCGCCCGCTTCCTGGACGGCTACCGCAAGCGTCACAGCAGCTGAGCCTTCGTCCGCGGACAATCTCTCCCTCCCCAGCCTTCTCAAGACTGAGCATCCCCATGAAACCCATCCAGGTCGGCCTTCTCGGCATCGGCACCGTCGGTTCCGGCACCTTCCACGTGCTGCAGCGCAACCAGCAGGAGATTCGGCGTCGCGCCGGCCGGGGCATCGAGATCACCATGGTGGCCGATCTGGATGTCGAGCGTGCCCGCTCGATCGTGGGCGAGGGCGTTCGCGTGGTTGGCGATGCCCGCGAGGTGATCGCCAACCCCGACATCGACATCGTGGTCGAGCTGATCGGTGGCTATGGCGTGGCCAAGGCCCTGGTGCTGGAAGCGATTGCCGCGGGCAAGCATGTCGTCACCGCCAACAAGGCCCTGCTGGCCGTGCATGGCAGCGAGATCTTCGCCGCCGCGCGCGCCAAGGGCGTCACCGTGGCCTTCGAGGCTGCGGTGGCCGGTGGCATCCCCATCATCAAGGCGCTGCGCGAGGGCCTGACCGCCAACCGCATCGAGTGGATCGCCGGCATCATCAACGGCACCACCAACTTCATCCTCTCCGAGATGCGCGAGAAGGGCCTGGACTTCGGTGTCGTGCTGAAGGAGGCCCAGCGCCTGGGCTATGCCGAGGCCGATCCGACCTTCGACATCGAAGGCGTGGACGCCGCCCACAAGGCCACGCTGATGAGCGCGCTGGCCTTTGGCATCCCGGTCCAGTTCGACAAGGCCCACGTTGAGGGCATCACCAAGCTGCAGGCGCTGGACATCCGCTACGCCGAGCAACTGGGCTACCGCATCAAGCTGCTGGGCATCACCAAGCGGCGCGACGAGGGCATCGAGCTGCGGGTGCACCCGACGCTGATCCCGGCCAAGCGCCTGATCGCCAACGTGGAAGGCGCGATGAACGCGGTGGTGGTGCAGGGCGATGCCGTGGGCACCACGCTGTACTACGGCAAGGGCGCGGGCTCCGAGCCCACCGCCTCGGCCGTGATCGCCGACCTGGTGGACATCACCCGCCTGGCCACCGCCGACCCGGACCACCGCGTGCCCTCGCTGGCCTTCCAGCCCGATGCGCTGGCCGACACCCCCATCCTGCCGATTGCCCAGGTTCAGACCTCCTTCTACCTGCGCCTGCAGGTGGCCGACGAGGCCGGCGTGCTGGCCGAGATCACCGGCATCCTGGCCGACAACGGCATCTCGATCGACGCGGTGCTGCAGCGCGAATCCGCCGAGGGCGAGAAGCAGACCGACCTGATCATCCTGACCCACGAGACCCAGGAAGGCCGGCTGCGCACCGCCGAGGCCAAGATGCAGGCCCTGCCCACGGTGCTGGCGCCCATCGTCAGCCTGCGCAAGGAAGAGCTGGCCTGAGGGCCGCGGGAAGCGACCATGAAGTACATCAGCACCCGCGGCGACAAGACCGAGCGCCGCTTCTGCGAGATCCTGCTGGAGGGCCTGGCGCCCGACGGCGGCCTGTACCTGCCGGTGGCCTACCCGCAGGTGGATGGCGCCACGCTGGCCCGCTGGCGCGGTCTGGCCTATGCCGACCTGGCCTTCGAGATCCTCTCGCTCTACATCGACGACATCCCGGCCGCCGATCTGCAGGCGCTGGTCCGCAAAACCTACACCGCCGAGGTCTTCGGCAGCGCGGCCATCGTGCCGGTGCGCCGCCTGGGCGATTCGGGGCTGATGATCGAGGCGCTGTCCAACGGGCCGACCCTGGCCTTCAAGGACATGGCCATGCAGTTGCTGGGCAACCTGTTCGAGTACGAACTGGCCCGCCGCGGCGAGCAGCTCAACATCCTGGGCGCCACCTCGGGCGACACCGGCAGCGCGGCCGAATATGCCATGCGCGGCAAGCAGGGCGTGCGCGTCTTCATGCTCAGCCCGCGCGGCCGCATGAGCCCCTTCCAGCAGGCCCAGATGTTCAGCCTGCAGGACGCCAACATCCACAACCTGGCGGTGGAGGGCGTGTTCGACGATGCGCAGGACATCGTCAAGGCGGTGTCCAACGACCTGGCCTTCAAGCGCCAGTACAAGATCGGCACCGTCAACTCGATCAACTGGGCCCGGCTGCTGGCCCAGGTGGTGTACTACTTCGCCGGCTACTTCCAGGCGACGAAGGACAACAGCGAACTGGTCAGCTTCTGCGTGCCCTCGGGCAACTTCGGCAACGTCTGCGCCGGCCATGTGGCCCGCCAGATGGGCCTGCCGGTGAAGCACCTGGTGGTGGCCACCAACGAGAACGACGTGCTCGACGAGTTCTTCCGCACCGGCACCTACCGGGTGCGCGGCAGCGCCGAGACGCACGAGACCTCCAGCCCGTCGATGGACATCTCCAAGGCGTCCAACTTCGAGCGCTTCGTCTACGACCTGGTGGGCCGCGACGGCGTCCGCACCAAGGCGCTGTTTGGCGAGGCCATCGCCCGTGACGGCGCCTTCACCGTCACCCCGGCGGAGTTCGCGGCCATCGGCAACTACGGCTTCCAATCCGGCCGCAGCACCCACGCCGACCGCCTGGCCACCATCCGCAGCACCTTCGAGCGCTTCGGCGACCTGATCGACACCCACACGGCTGATGGCGTGAAGGTGGCGGCCGAACGGGTGGAGGTCGGCGTGCCGATGATCGTGCTGGAGACCGCGCTGCCCGCCAAGTTCGCCGAGACCATCGTCGAGGCCACGGGCCGCCAGCCCGGCCGCCCGGCCAAGCTGGAGGGCATCGAGGCGCTGCCCAAGCGCTTCACCGTGGTGCCCGCCAGCGTGGACGTGATCAAGGCCTTCGTGGCCGAGCACTGCCAGGACTGAGCGCAGTCACGGCATGCGGGTGATCGGTGTCTGCGGCAACTCCGGGGCTGGCAAGACCACGTTCCTGGAGGGCGTGATCGCCGGCCTGCGCGCAGCCGGGCAGACCGTCTCGGTCATCAAGCACGCCCACCACCGTTTCGACATCGACCACCCCGGCAAGGACAGCTGGCGTCACCGGCAGGCCGGGGCCGGCGAGGTGCTGATCGCCAACAGCCATCGCCTGGCGCTGATGCGCGAGTACCCCGAGCCCCGGGAACTGGACCCGCATGCTCTGATCGCCGAACTGAGCCCCTGCGACTGGGTGCTGGTGGAAGGGTTCAAGCACGGCGACCTGCCCAAGGTGGAGGTCTGGCGTGCCGCGCCGGACGGCCCGAGCCGGGACCCCCTGTATCCGCAGGACCCGCAGGTGGTGGCCGTGGCCACCGATGCACCCGCTCGCCTGCCAGAGCCGCCGGCCGTGCCGGTGCTGGACCTGAACGAACCCGCGGCCCTGGTGCGGCATCTGCTCGCCAGCGGCGAGCGCTACCTCTACCATCCGCCTCACCATGGCTGATCCCACCTCGACTTCCCGCCCCCCGTTGCTGGCCCTCGAAGAGGTGCTCGGGCAACTGGCCGATCTGGCGGCCACCCGCCCGCTGACGCTGACCGAGGAGGTGTCCACCTTCGACGGCCTGGGTCGGGTGCTGGCCGCGCCGGTGGTGGCGCGGGTGGACGTGCCGCCGCTGGACAACAGCGCGATGGACGGCTACGCCCTGCACAGCGCCGATGTGGCTCAGCCCGGTGCGGTGCTGCCGGTCAGCCAGCGCATTGCCGCCGGTCACCCCGGCCACCCGTTGGCCGCGGGCACGGCGGCGCGCATCTTCACCGGCGCGCCGCTGCCGGCCGGGGCCGACACCGTGGTGATGCAGGAAGCCTGCATGGCCCTGCCGGCCGAGAGCGGCGGCCCGGGCCAGGGCTTTGGCCGGGTGCGGGTGCAGGATGCCGTGCCCGCCGGCCAGTGGGTCCGCCGCCGGGGCGAGGACGTGGCCTGCGGTGCCGAGGTGCTGTCCGCGGGCACCCGCCTGACGCCCCAGGCCCTGGGCCTGGCCGCAGCGGTGGGGGCGCCCACGCTGACGGTGTGCCGCCGGCCCCGGGTGGCCCTGCTGTGCAGCGGTGATGAGTTGGCCTTGCCGGGCGAGCCGCTCAAGCCGGGGGCCATCTACAACAGCAACCGCTTCATGCTGCGCGGCCTGCTGCAGCAGCTGGGCTGCGAACTGACCGACCTGGGCGCCGTGGCCGACCGGCGCGAATTGGTGCAGGCCGCGCTGCGCGAGGCCGCGGCGGCCCACGACCTGATCGTCACCTCCGGCGGGGCCTCGGTGGGCGAGGAAGACCATCTGCGCCCCGCCGTGCAGGCCGAAGGCTGGCTGCACCACTGGCAGCTGTCCGCCAAGCCGGGCAAGCCGCTGGCCGTGGGCGCGGTGCGCCGCCCCGGCGGCGGTGAAACCCTGCTGATGGGCCTGCCGGGCAACCCGGTGTCCAGCTTCGTCACCTTCTGGCTGACGGTGGCGCCACTGCTGGCCGCCCTGCAGGGCGGGCGCTGCGCCTTGCCGACGCCGCTGCGGGTGACGGCCGGCTTCGACTGGCCCAAGCCGGATCGCCGGCGCGAGTTCCTGCGCGTGCGGGTGGGCGCCGACGGCCGCCTGCAGCTACACCCCAACCAGAGCTCCGCCGTGCTGAGCTCGGCCGTCTGGGCCGACGGTCTGCTGGACAACCCCGCCGGCCAGGCCTTTGCCGCAGGGGACACCGTGAACTACTTTCCGCTGCCGGTGCTGGCCGCGGGCGCTTGAAGACCGAGACACCGATCGAGACGCCGATGAAGATCCAGCTGCTGTTCTTTGCCTCGCTGCGCGAGACGCTGGGTGGGCCCCGGACCCTGGAACTGCCCGCGGGCGCCACGGTGGCCCAGGTGCGCGCGCTGCTGGCGGCCGAGGGCGAGGCCGCCGCCGCGGCACTGGCGCCGGCCCGGCCGGTGCGGGCCGCGGTCAACCAGGTGCTCGCCTCGGGCGAGGCGGTTCTGGCCGATGGCGATGAACTCGCCTTCTTCCCGCCGGTGACCGGAGGCTGACCCCGTGTCCTTGAACGCTTCTGCCGTCACACCCCGGGTGCGCATCCAGACCGCCGACTTCGACCTGGGTCAGGAGGTGGCCTCCCTGCGCGCCGACGATGGCGGCGTCGGGGCCGTGGTGAGCTTTCTGGGCACGGTGCGAGACCGCCACGGCGCCCAGGCCGGCGAAGTCTCGGCCATGGAACTGGAGCACTACCCCGGCATGACCGAGAAGGCCATCGAGGCGATGATCGATGCGGCGCATGCCCGCTTCGACATCCGCGCGGCCCGGGTCATCCACCGCGTCGGGCCCCTCAGGCCCTGCGACCAGATTGTCCTGGTGATGGTCAGCTCGGCCCACCGCGGCGAGGCCTTCCAGGCCTGCGAGTTCCTGATGGACTACCTCAAGACCCAGGCCCCGTTCTGGAAGAAGGAAACCACGGCCGAAGGCGCGCGCTGGGTGGACGCCCGGGTGGCGGACGACCAGGCCCTGGCCCGCTGGGGCATCGCCTCGGCCAACGCCGGCCCGGCCGCGGAAGGCAGTCGGTGAGCCTGGACGTCAAGCAACTGCGGGGTGCGCTGGGCCGCTTCGCCACCGGCATCACCGTGGTCACCTGCCGGGACGCCGCCGGCCAGCGGGTGGGCCTGACGGTCAACTCCTTCAACGCGTTGTCGCTGGATCCGCCGCTCATCCTCTGGTCGCTGCGCAATGCCAGCCCCAGCGTGGCGGCCTTCGAGCAGGCCCGCCATTTCGCGGTCAACGTGCTGGGCCAGGCGCAGATGCCGGTGTCCCAGTCCTTTGCCAGCCCGGTGCGGGACCGCTTCGCGGTGGGCGACTGGGCCGAGGGGGAGGGCGGCGTGCCGGTGCTGCGCGACGCCCTGGCCTGTTTCGAGTGCGCGCTGGAGAGCGTGCAGCCGATGGGCGACCACCGCCTGTTCATCGGCCGGGTGCTGGCCGCGCGGCAGGCCGAGGGCGAGCCGCTGATCTACCACGCCGGTTGCTACCGCGCCCTGGGCGACGTGCTCTGAGGGGGCGGCGGTGGCGGCGTGAAGCCGCTTGATGTGAGTCAAAGTCCTGTGCGGATCGGCGGTTCAGTCTCTTGAAAACGCCGTGGCGGCGCCCATGTGTCCACGCAATCGGAGGAAATATCCATGCGTCTTGACAAGCTCACCACCGCCTTTCAGCAAGCCCTGGCCGAGGCACAGAGCCTGGCCGTGGCCCGCGACAACCCTTACATCGAACCCAGCCATGTGCTGGCGGCCATGCTGGCCCAGCCCGAGGGCCCCAAGGCCCTGCTGGACCGCGCCGGTGCCAACACCGCGGCCCTGAAGACCGCGATGGAGACCGCCATGGGCGGCCTGCCCCAGGTGCAGGGGGGTGGCCAGGTGCAGGCCGGGCGTGATCTGGTGCAGTTGCTGCAACAGGCCGACAAGGAGGCCATGCAGCGCGGCGATAGCTTCATCGCCAGCGAGATGTTCCTGCTGGCCCTGGCGGATGCCCGCAGCGACCTGGGCGGCGTGGTGCGCGGCCATGGCCTGACCCGCAAGGCGCTGGAAGCCGCCATCGACGCGGTGCGTGGCGGCCAGAAGGTCGATTCGGCCGAGGCCGAAGGCCAGCGCGAGGCGCTGAAGAAGTACACCCTGGACCTGACCGAACGGGCCCGCCAGGGCAAGCTCGACCCGGTGATCGGCCGCGACGACGAGATCCGCCGCGCCATCCAGGTGCTGCAACGCCGCAGCAAGAACAACCCGGTGCTGATCGGCGAGCCCGGCGTGGGCAAGACGGCCATCGTCGAGGGCCTGGCACAGCGCATCGTCAACGGCGAGGTGCCCGACACCCTGCGCGACAAGAAGGTGCTGGTGCTGGACATGGCCGGCCTGCTGGCCGGGGCCAAGTACCGCGGCGAGTTCGAGGAACGGCTGAAGGCCGTGCTCAAGGAAGTGGCCCAGGAAGAGGGCCGCGTGATCCTGTTCATCGACGAGATCCACACCATGGTGGGCGCCGGCAAGGCCGAGGGCGCCATGGATGCCGGCAACATGCTCAAGCCTGCGCTGGCCCGCGGCGAACTGCACTGCATCGGCGCGACCACGCTGGACGAATACCGCAAGTACGTCGAGAAGGACGCCGCGCTGGAGCGCCGCTTCCAGAAGGTGATGGTCGACGAGCCCAGCGTGGAGGCGACGATCGCCATCCTGCGCGGCCTGCAGGAGAAGTACGAGGTGCACCACGGCGTGGAGATCACCGACCCGGCCATCGTGGCCGCAGCCGAGCTGAGCCACCGCTACATCACCGACCGCTTCCTGCCGGACAAGGCCATCGACCTGATCGACGAGGCCGCGGCCAAGATCAAGATCGAGATCGACTCCAAGCCCGAGGCGATGGACAAGCTCGACCGCCGGCTGATCCAGCTGAAGATCGAGCGCGAAGCCGTCAAGAAGGAGACCGACGAGGCGTCGCAGAAGCGCCTGGGCCTGATCGAGGAAGAGATCGGCAAGCTCGAGCGCGAGTACGCCGACCTTGAGGAGATCTGGAAGGCCGAGAAGGCCACGGCCCAGGGCAGCGCCCAGGTCAAGGAAGAGATCGACAAGATCAAGTTCCAGATCGAGGAGCTCAAGCGCAAGGGCGACTTCAACAAGGTGGCCGAGCTGCAGTACGGCAAGCTGCCGGAGCTGGACAAGCGCCTGAAGGAGGCCCAGGCCAAGGAGGCCGGCAAGAAGGGCGGCTCTGCGCCACAACTGCTGCGCACCATGGTCGGCGCCGAGGAGATCGCCGAGGTGGTCAGCCGTGCCACCGGCATCCCGGTGAGCAAGCTGATGCAGGGCGAGCGCGACAAGCTGCTGCAGATGGAGACCAAGCTGCACGAGCGCGTGGTGGGCCAGGACGAGGCCATAGTGGCCGTGTCCGATGCCATCCGCCGGAGCCGGGCCGGCCTGTCCGACCCCAACCGGCCGCTGGGCAGCTTCCTGTTCCTGGGCCCCACCGGCGTGGGCAAGACCGAGCTGTGCAAGGCGCTGGCGGGCTTCCTGTTCGACAGCGAGGACCACATGATCCGCATCGACATGAGCGAGTTCATGGAGAAGCACTCCGTGAGCCGCCTGATCGGCGCGCCTCCGGGCTATGTGGGCTATGACGAGGGCGGCTACCTGACCGAGGCCGTGCGCCGCAAGCCCTACAGCGTGATCCTGCTCGACGAGGTCGAGAAGGCCCACCCGGACGTCTTCAACGTGCTGCTGCAGATGCTGGACGATGGCCGCCTGACGGATGGCCAGGGCCGCACGGTGGACTTCAAGAACGCCGTGATCGTGATGACCAGCAACCTGGGCTCGCACCTGATCATGTCCATGGCCGGGCAGCCGGGCGAGGCGATCAAGGCCGCGGTGTGGGACGAGGTCAAGCAGCACTTCCGTCCGGAGTTCCTGAACCGGATCGACGAGACGGTGGTGTTCCACGCCCTGGACCAGGCCAACATCGAATCCATCGCCAAGATCCAGCTCAAGGCCCTGGAGGCGCGGCTGGCCAAGATGGACATGCAGCTGGAGGTGTCTCCGGCGGCACTGGCCGAGATCGCCAAGGCCGGTTTCGACCCGGTGTTCGGGGCGCGTCCGCTCAAGCGGGCCATCCAGCACCGCATCGAGAACCCGGTGGCCAAGCTGATCCTGGAAGGCAAGTTCGGCCCCAAGGACGTCATCCCGATCGACGTCGAGGGCGGCGAACTCAGCTTCGGGCGCGTCGTGCACTGAGCCCGGGCATGCCCTTCGGGGTGGCTCGGATGGCGTGCGTCCTTAGAATGGGCGCACGCCTTTTTTCTGTCATGTGCGGCCGGTCCCCCGGTTGTCCTGTCCTCGATCATGTCTGAACCGTCGCTGTCCACGGGCGCACCCGTGTCGTCCTCCTCTCGTTCCGGTGGGGACGATGCCTTGCCGGTGGTCATCATCGGGGCCGGTCTGGGGGGGTTGACCGTGGCCCTGAACCTGGCCGAACAGGGCCAGAAGGTGGTGGTGCTGGCCAAGCGCGATCTGGGCGAGGCGGCCACCGCCTGGGCCCAGGGCGGCATCGTCGGTGTGCTGGGCTCGGACGACAGCGTGGAATCCCATGTGCGCGACACCCAGGAGGCCGGTGCCGGCCTGGTGGACGAGCACACCGCCCGTTACATCGCCCAGAACAGCGCCCAGGCCATCGAATGGCTGGTGGCCCAGGGCGTGCCGTTCTCGCCCGACCCGAGTGGCCCGCTGGGTCTGCACCTGACCCGCGAGGGCGGCCATGCCGTGCGTCGCATCGCCCATGCGGCCGATGCAACGGGCAAGGCCATCCACGAGGCCCTGCTGGCCCGGGCTCGCGCCCATCCGAACGTGGAGCTGCGGGCGCGCTGGATGGCGGTGGACCTGATCACCAACCGCCACGTCAAGAAGTCCGATGGCCGTCCGCAGTGCCACGGCGTGTATGCGCTGGACATCGACAGCGGCCGGGTGGAGACCCTGCCGGCCCGTGCCGTGGTGCTGGCCACCGGCGGCGTGGGCAAGGTCTATCGCTACACCAGCAACCCCGAGACCTCGACCGGCGATGGCATCGCCATGGCTTGGCGAGCCGGCTGCCGGGTGGCCAACATGGAGTTCATCCAGTTCCACCCGACCTGCCTGTACCACCCGCAGGAGCGCAGCTTCCTGATCACCGAGGCGCTGCGCGGCGAGGGCGGCCTGCTGCGCCTGCCGGGGGTCAAGCTGGAAGGCGACAGCGACGATTCGCCCTGGGGCAGCCGCTTCATGCCCGAGCACGATGCCCGGGGCGAGCTGGCCCCGCGCGACATCGTGGCCCGGGCCATCGACTTCGAGATGAAGAAGCACGGCCTGGACCATGTGTGGCTGGACGCCACCCACCTGGGCGAGGCCTTCCTGAAGGAGCACTTCCCGACCATCCACGCCCGCTGCCTGGAACTGGGCATCGACATCGCGCGCCAGCCGATTCCGGTGGTGCCGGCGGCCCACTACACCTGCGGCGGCGTGGTGACCGACCTGTCCGGCCGCAGCGACCTGCCGGGGCTGTACGCGGTGGGCGAGGCCACCTACACCGGCCTGCACGGCGCCAACCGCCTGGCCAGCAACTCGCTGCTGGAATGCGTGGTGCTGGGCCACAGCTGCGTGGACGCCATCCTGCAGGCGCCGGTGCCGCAGCCGCCCAAGCTGCCGGCCTGGGACGAGAGCCTGGTGGAGAACGCCGACGAGCAGGTGGTGATCGCCCACAACTGGGACGAGCTGCGCCTCCTGATGTGGAACTACGTCGGCATCGTGCGCACCACGCGCCGGCTGGAGCGGGCGCTGCACCGCATCAAGCTGCTCAAGGACGAGATCGACGACTACTACGCCAACTTCCGGGTCAACCGCGACCTGCTGGAGCTGCGCAACCTGGTCGTCTGCGCAGAACTGATCGTGCGCTCGGCCCTGATGCGTCACGAAAGCCGCGGCCTGCACTACAGCCGTGATTTCCCGCACACCCTGCCGGTCAGCTTCCCGACGGTGCTGACGCGCAAGGCCAAGAGCCGCTAGGCGCCAGGCCCAGGGTCGCCAGGTCCTGCCCGGATCAGCAGCGCGCGCGCATCGCGTTGCGGGCCTGGACGAAGCCGATCGCGAACTCGACGGCTTCCTCCACCGCCCGTTCGGATTCGGTGCGCTCCCGTTCGGTCTGGAAGAAGGCCAGGTCCACATCGTGCCGGATGTAGCGGGGCGGCAGGCGGTTCAGCGCCACGCAGGCGATGTCGGCCAGGGCGTCCTCGTTGTCCAGCAGGTGCGGGAAGTCCTGCGCCTGACGCATCACCGTCGCGAAGACGGCCTTTTCGTACCAGTTGTGGATCGAGCTGATGTCCATGGCCGGAGTCTGCCCGCATCCGGCCCGGTGCAGGCGTGAAAAAGGCCCGCCAAGGCGGGCCTTCATTGCGGGGGATGGCGCTTGAGGGCTCAGCCCAGCCGGTCCAGCACCCGCATGGAGTAGTCGGTGGCCAGCACGTCCTTGGTCAGCTTGCCGATGGAGATGCGGTCCACCCCGGTGGCGGCAATGGCGCGCAGGCCGTCCAGGGTGACGCCGCCGGAGGCTTCCAGCAGGGCGCGGCCGGCGGTCAGGGCCACGGCTTCGCGCATCATGTCCAGGCTGAAGTTGTCCAGCAGCACGCTGGTGGCGCCATGGGCCAGCGCCTCCCGCAGCTGGGCCAGGCTTTCCACCTCGATCTGGATCTCCACCCCGGCGTTCAGCTCGGTGGCGGCCTGGAGCACCTGCGGGATGCCACCCGCCGCGGCGATGTGGTTTTCCTTGATCAGGATGCCGTGCCACAGCGCCAGGCGCTGGTTCTGGCCGCCGCCCACCCGCACCGCGTACTTCTGCGCCTGGCGCAGGCCGGGCAGGGTCTTGCGGGTGTCCAGCACGGCGCAGCCGCGCGGGTTGGGCGAGGCGCCCTCGATCGCATCCACATGCCGGCGGGTGATGCTGGCGGTGCCCGAGAGCAGCTGCAGGAAGTTCAGCGCCGGCCGCTCGGCGGAGAGCAGGGCGCGGGCGTCGGCCTGGATCTCGCACACCGGCGTGTCGGCCCGCATGCGATCCCCTTCGGCGTAGTGCCACTGCACCGTGGCAGCCGGGTCCAGGGCGTGCAGGCAGGCCTCGAACCAGTCGCGGCCGCAGAGCACGGCGTCTTCGCGCACGGTGACGCGGGCGGCCACCCGGCGGCCAGCCGGCACCAGCAGGCCCGTCCAGTCGGCGCGGCCGATGTCTTCGAACAGCGCGTCACGCACATTGCGCGCACGCGCCTCGTCCAGGGTTTCGTCGTGGTCGTACATCGGGACAGCAGTTTCAGGCGGCACCGATGCCGCGGACCATGCCCTGCACCTTGGGCGCCAGGGCCGAGGGGTGGGCGGCGACGAAGTCCAGCATGCGGGTGATGCAATGCACCGCCTGCTCGCCGGTGGCGGCATCGACATGGATCTCGCCCACGCCGCGCTCCAGGCAGTCCACCACGCCTTGCAGGCCGTTCATGGCCATCCAGGGGCAGTGCGCGCAGCTTTTGCAGGTGGCGCTGTTGCCGGCGGTGGGGGCCTCGATCAGCACCTTGCCCGGCGCCAGCTGGCGCATGCGGTGCATGATCAGATTGTCGGTGGCAACGATGTATTCCTTGGCGCTGCCGTGGATCACCGCATTGAGCATTTGCGAGGTGGAGCCCACCACATCGGCCAGCTGCACCACGCTGCGCGGGGATTCGGGGTGCACCAGCACCATGGCCTCGGGGTGCTGGGCCTTGAGCAGCTCCAGCTCCACGCCCTTGAACTCGTCGTGCACGATGCAGGCGCCGTTCCACAGCAGCATGTCGGCACCGGTCTCTTCCTGGATGTAGCGGCCCAGGTGGCGGTCCGGGGCCCAGAGGATCTTCTGGCCCTGTTCCTTCAGGTGGCGCACGATGGCCAGCGCGCAGGAGCTGGTCACCATCCAGTCGGCGCGGGCCTTCACCGCGGCGCTGGTGTTGGCATAGACCACGACCTGGCGGTCGGGGTGGGCGTCGCAGAAGGCGGCGAAGTCCTCGGGCGGGCAGCCCAGGTCCAGCGAGCAGGTGGCGTCCAGGTCGGGCATCAGCACCGTCTTGCCGGGCGAGAGAATCTTGGCCGATTCGCCCATGAAGCGCACGCCAGCCACCACCAGGGTCTGGGCGGCATGGTCGCGGCCGAAACGGGCCATCTCCAGCGAGTCGGCCACGCAGCCACCGGTTTCCAGGGCCAGGTCCTGCAGGTCGCCATCCACGTAGTAGTGGGCCACCAGCACCGCGTTGCGGGCCTTCAGCAGGGCGGCGGCGCGCTGCTTGAGGTCGTCCCGCTGCGCGGGCGTCAGCGGGGCGGGCACCTTGGCCCAGGCGTGGGCGGTGCAGCTGGCGCCACTGGCGTCCTGGCGGGTGTAGTCGAACTGAACTTCGCTCATGGCGGGATTTTAGGTTCCTTGAACTGAGGTGCAGGCCCGTGGGGCCGCTCGGGGCGTTCAGGCGCTGGCCAGGAACTGCCCGGGCGAGACGCCCACCGTCCGCTTGACCATGGCGCCGAAGGCGCTGGGGCTGCGGTAGCCCAGCTCGGTGGCGATCAGGTGCACGGGGCGGCCGCGGGCGGCCAGGGTCAGGGCCTGGGCCAGCAGCAGCTGCTGGCGCCATTGGCCGAAGGTGGTGCCGAGGTGCTCCCGAAACAAGCGGGCCAGGGTGCGCGGGCTGGCGGCCACCTCGGCGGCCCAGCCTTCCAGGTCGGCATGGCGCCCAGGCTGGGCCAGCATCTGCTCGCACAGGCGCCGCAGCCGGCGCTCGCCCGGCAGGGCCAGGCCCAGGGGCACGGGGCGGGCTCTCAGCAGCTCGTCGCGCACCAGCAGGGCCAGGGCCTGCTCGCGGGCCAGCGCCTCGGCCGAGAGCGTGGCCTGCTCGGACAGCAGGGCCAGGGCCTGCACCAGCTCGCGCAGCAGGGGGCTGACGGCCATGACCCGGCCCTCGGGCCAGTCCGGCAGCTGAGTGGCTTGTGGCGCGGCCAGGTAGACGGTGCGCAGTTCGACCCGCTCCACCGCGGTGACGCTGTGGGTGCGCCCCGGCGGGATCCAGACGGCCTGGGCGGGCGGCACCAGGTAGCTGGTGCCGCTGCCATCGGGGCGCAGCGTGCTGACCCGCAGCGTGCCCTCCAGCGAGAACACCAGTTGCGCCCAGGCGTGGTGATGCGGCTGGATGTCGGCCTGGCGGGCCAGCGGCCGGGCCTTGGCGCGCACCGGTCGGTCGGCGCTGGGGGCAAAGCGGCCCGGGTCCAGCGGGGGCAGGCTGGTGCGGCGCGCGGTGTCTGGGCGGCTGGACATGGGGTGGGCGGGCGATGTGGCTGGAATTCGACAGAAGTTGGCCAAGTATCGCCACTTTGCCGCAATGGCGCTGCCACCATGGCGAGCATGACCACCGCCACCCTGCCGCCCGGCACCACGCCCGGCACCCCTGGCACCTCCCAGGACGTCCGCATCATCGGCCTGATCGGCCTGGCCCACGGCACTTCGCACTTCTTCCATCTGCTGCTGCCGCCGCTGTTCCCGGCCTTCATCCGGGAGTTCGGCTTCAGCTACTCGGAGCTGGGCCTGCTGGTGACCACCTTCTTCGTGGTCTCGGGCATCGGCCAGGCGCTGTCGGGCTTTCTGGTGGACCGGGTGGGCGCGCGGCCCGTGCTCTGGGCCGCATTGACCAGCTTTGTCGCGGCTTCGCTGGCGGCGGCCAATGCCCATGGCATGGCGGGCCTGGCCCTGGCGGCGGCACTGGCCGGCCTGGGCAATGCGCCGTTCCATCCGGTGGACTTCACCATCCTGAACAAGCGGGTGTCGGCGCGCAACCTGGGCCACGCCTTCTCCGTTCACGGCATCACCGGCAACCTGGGCTGGGCCGCGGCGCCGGTGTTCAGCATCGGCCTGGCCAGTGCCTTCGGCAACTGGCGGGCGGCGTACTGGGGCACGGCCGTGGTCGCCCTGACCGTGCTGGCGCTGGTCATCTGGCAGCGGGACCTGCTGGACGACCGGCAGGGCAGTTGGACGCCGAAGAAGGGCGCGGCCCCCGCACCGGCCGAGCACCCGATGGCCTTTCTGCGCCTGCCCTCGGTGTGGCTGTGCTTCTCGTTCTTCTTCTTCACCACGGCCGCGCTGGCGGCGGTGCAGAGCTTTGCCAGCCCGGCGCTGACGGCGCTCTACGGCCTGCCCTTGGCGCGCACGGCCTTCGTGGTCACCGGCTACATGCTGTGCGGTGCGGCCGGCATGGTGGTGGGGGGCTTTCTGCTCAACCGCACCGAGCGTCTGGAGCGCAACATCGCGGTGGCCATGGTGCTGGCCGCGGGGCTGTTGGCGCTGGCAGGCAGCGGCTGGCTGCCCCCGCTGGCGGCGGCGGCCGTCACGGCGGTGGCCGGTTTCGGCACCGGGCTGGCCGGGCCCTCGCGCGACATGCTGATCAAGCAGGCCGCACCGCCGGGGGCGACCGGCCGCGTCTACGGTACCGTGTACTCGGGCCTGGACCTGGGCTTTGCCACGGCCGCGCCGATGTTCGGCGCGCTGATGGACCGCCAGTGGCCGGCGGCCGTGTTCTTCGGCGCCGCGCTGATGCTGCTGGCTGGCGTGCTGGCCGCCGGCAGCGTGGGCGCAGGGGTGGCGCGCCGGCGGTCGCAGGCAGCCTGAGGGCGGGAAGGGGCCGGTGGGCGCTCAGCGCCGCCCGGACACCAGCAGCACCACGCCCAGCAGCACCACGCCCACGGCCGACCACTCGAAGCCGCTGACATGCTCGCCCCCGACGGCCACGCCCAGCAGCATGGCGATCACCGGGTTGACGAAGGTGTAGCTGGAGGCCAGGCCTGACGGCGCACGGGCCAGCAGCACCATGTAGGCGTTGAAGGCGATCAGCGAGCCGAACACCACCAAGTAGGCCCAGGCGGCCAGGGCCACCGGCTGCGGCGGCCACTGGGGCGCCTCGCCAGACATCCAGGACAGGCCCAGCAGCACGGCACCGCCGCACAGCATCTCGCTGGCAAAGCCGGTGGCGCCAGGGGCCAGCGGCAGGCGGAACTGGCTCAGCACGCTGCCGATGGACCAGGTGACGCAGGCCACGGTGATGGCCACCAGGCCATGGGTGGAGGCCTGGAAGCCCGCGCCCTGGGTCAGCATCAGCACGCCGATCAGGCCCACGCCGATGCCCGCGGCCTCCATGCGCCCGGGCTTGAGGCCGAAGGCCAGGTTGGCCAAGGTGATCATCATCGGCACCACGGCGATGAAGGCGACGATGAGGCCGGAGCCCACGGTTTCCTCGGCCACGGCCGTGCCGCCCATGCCGCCGCCCAGCATCAGGGTGCCCACCACCAGCGCATGCAGCCATTCGCGGCGCGTGGGCCAGGGCTGGCCACGCCAGCGGGTCCAGGCCATCAGCAGGGCGCCGGCTGCCAGGAAGCGGCTGCCCATCTGGAAGAAGGGCGGGAAACTGATCAGCGCGAACTTGATCACCAGGTAGGTGGAGCCCCAGACCAGCCAGGTGGCGGCCAGGCAGGCCAGGATGAGCGGGCCCAGGCGGCTGTCGCGGGTGGGGGAGAGGGAGGCCGTGGTCATGTCCGCCATGTTAGGAGGGGGCAGGGCGGCGGGCGATGGGAATCTGAAGGTCATGGGTTCATCCGGCCTGCAAATTCCTGGTCTTGTGCATGCTAGGCTTTGAACCATGAGCACATCCCTGGCGCCGGACAGCTACGACACCCGCATCCTGGCCGAGCTGCAGGCCGACGCCCGGCTGAGCATGGCGGAGCTGGGCCGGCGGGTCCATCTCTCCCAGCCGGCGGTGACCGAACGCGTGCGCAAGCTGGAGGCGGCCGGCGTCATCTCCGGCTACCGCGCCACGGTGGACCTGCGGGCCCTGGGCTATGGCATCCGCGCCGTCATCCGCGTGGGGCGGGCCGAATACGCCCGCGTGGTGAAGCTGATCCAGCAGACGCCGGAGGTGGTCAGCGCCTACAACGTGACGGGCGAGGACAGCTGGGTGCTGGAGATCGCGGTCATCGACGTGGCCCATCTGGATGCGGTGGTCACCCGCTTCTGCCTGCTGGCCGAGACCAGCACCAGCATCATCCTGAACGCGGCGCGCGAGCACCAGGCCATGCTGCCGGCCCGTGCCGAGGATGTGAAACCGCCGATCCGCAAGATCCACAATGCCTGATCTGCCTTTGGAACCCTGGAGACGAACCTCATGAGCACTTCTGCCAAGGACTTTTCCACCTGCGACCTGTGCGACGCCCACAAGGGCGACAGCGACGGCGCCTTCCGCGTGCTGCCGCCGCTGTTCCGCGATTTCGGTGGGCTGACCCGCTTTGCCGGGCCGGTGAGCACCGTGCAGTGCCTGGACGACAACTCCCGGGTGCGCGAGGCCGTCAACTCGCCCGGCCAGGGCCGGGTGCTGGTGGTGGATGGCGCGGGCTCGCTGCGCCGCTCCCTGGTGGGCGGCAACCTGGGCAAGGCGGCGCAGGACAACGGCTGGGCTGGCGTGCTGGTCTATGGCGCGGTGCGCGATGCGGCCGAGCTGCGCGCCTGCCAGGTGGGCATCCGCGCCATGGCCTTGATGCCCCTGCCCACCGACAGGCGCGACCAGGGCCTGCGCGACGTGCCGGTGCAGATCGAAGGCGTCTGGGTGCGGCCGGGCGACTGGCTGTATGCGGACGAGGACGGCATCGTCGTGATGGCGACGCAGGCCGTCTGAGCACCGTGGAAGAACGGCGGCTGCGGCCACGTCTTGCGGCTACAATCGCGGGCTTCGTCGGGGTGTAGCGCAGTCTGGTAGCGCATCTGCTTTGGGAGCAGAGGGTCGGAGGTTCGAATCCTCTCGCCCCGACCACAAGAATCAACGGCTTGGCTCGCTTTGCGACCAGGCCGTTTTGTTTTCGGGTAACACGGGGGCACCGGGTCACTTACCCTGGGTGCTCGGGTGCACCGCTCAGTCGCCGCAGAAGTCTAGGCCAAGTCTCGTTCAAGGCTCTGGACGATGGGCGCTACCTTCTGGCCACTATTTGGTGACACTTCGTGAGCATCATCGCGGGTACCGCGTGCGACCACACTGCGGCCCCAACTGCCCAAGCGCTCAGGAAATGGCAGGCCTCGCATCCCGATTTATTCGTCAAGCGGATGGTCCATCACCCCGGGGGCAACGCTTGCCTCTTAAGATTTGGCGGCTCCGATAGATTTGCAAGGGTGCCGCGTCCAGCATGAACGCTTCCATGCTATGGGGCGCAATTGATTGCCCTCGTGTATCGGTTTAGTATATTGGTAACTTCAATTTCTCGCGTTGCTGTGCTAATTTCTCCGAACATGTCAATAAACCCATTGACTAAAGGTCGATCGGTGAAGCCGTGGGGTTCCTGTCTTGTCCAGCGTCTGCATGCTTCTTGAAGACTTGATTTGACAGAGGATCCATTGATGATCCAGTCCTCTGGAGGATTTGTCAGCTGCCTCCATCTGGCAAATGTCCAGAAGCGATATACCTCATCCGCCAGGTTGCCATGCTGCCAAGCCACGAACTCATCAAATTGCAAACTCCAGAAGCGGTCAAAAAATATATGAACTTCATAATCTTTCTCGATTGGAGGGATGGGTGTGGTTCTGGTCAGCAGCTTGGCGCGCTCCGCTTGCAAGGCGTCAAAGCGGCTATTTAAGCCAGAAAGAATGTCTGCTTGCTTCAGTTTCCTGCTCGTATGGAAGTTGATAGCAAGAGAAATTAATGAGAATATAAATGCCAAGCCGGCAAATGTGGCGCTGAATATATTGGCGTTGTCTTCATTAATAAACATTCAGGCAACCCCTTCCTCTTCGCTTCGATTACGCCACGATCGGGCAAGGGCAGCACGCCCTGACCCATCCATCTGCAGGCATTGCAGATGAGCTGATACCCACAACGCAAGGTGAAGGTCTTAGCTTGATCTCTCTCACACGCTGTTGCAAGCGTTGAGACGCTGACTGGCAGCAGTGGCAAGTGAAACAGGCAGCGGCCCCTCCACTTGCTGGCCGGACTGGTCGGCGTGCAGGAAAAGCTTGCGGATCCTGCGCCTATCTTCTCTGACCAGCTTGGGCCTCCCAGGCAAGGGGTGCCAGAGCTGCGCGCTTTCGTCCTGCTGATGCGCGGCCGATCGCTGTACCCGACATTTCGCGGACTCACCCAGGTCGGTCATTGGCTGGGGACTGCTCTGGCGCTGCTCTGCCTGGTGTGCGGGCTTGCCGCGTTCTTCTTCGGCAGCGGGGGAATGGGACTGTTGGGCCTTCTGGCTGGAAGCTCACTTGCGTTCTTCGTCTACATCGCGAGCCAAGTGCTGAAGGAAATGTGCCTCATGCTCGCAGACCTCAGTGATGCTGCGGTACGGTTGGCCGCCAAAGCGGAGAGTCGAAATCGCAACGAGAGCTGCTCATGGAGGCGGGCTCATTGGGGCGCCTGCTGCATCTGAGCCAGTTCTGCGCGCAGCTGGGTGAGGCGGGCCTGGTCGGCGTCGTTGAGGGCCTGGTACTTCGCGGCCACGGCCTGCATCTCGGTGCTCAGGCTCTGCTCCCAGGTCGCGCCGGCCAGGTTGTTCTTGGCTTGGGCCTTGCGGCTTTGAATTTCGGCCATCTCGTTCTGCATCCGGCGGTTGCGGTCGTCGATGGTGGCTTCCAGGTCGGAAATGCGTTGCTGCTGTTCCTTCAGCTTGCGCTCGCGCTCCATCCTGTGCACCCACTCCATCTCGGCCGCCACACCGGTGACGGAGGCTGCGGGCTGCGGCGCCACCGCCGGTCCGGCCCCCATCGCCGGTTTGACCTCCAGCTTCTGGCCACTGGCGCTGCTGGGGCAGGGCATCTGCTGGAACGACACCTTGCCATCGGCGCCCACGCACTTGTACTGGGCCGATGCGGCGCCGCCGAGCACGGCCAGTGCGGCGCAGATCGTCAACTTGAAACGCGGCATGATCTCCCTCGGGGCTGAACAGCCGGAATGATGACCATTTCGGCCACGGCGGTCCACCGGTGAGCCGGCTGGCACGTTGGGCATCAGAACGCTTGAGGGGCCACGATGAACGTGACGTTGGAAACCGCGCTCGCGGCGCACCGCTTCGGCCTGGGTGAGCCCGATCTGGCCGTGGTGGGCCCGGACCCCCGGCGCTGGCTGCTGGAACAGCTGGGGCCGGCCGATGCCCCCTGGGGCGAGGGCCTGCTGGATTCGGAGCAGACCCTGGAACTGCTCAAGCAGCGCAGCCGGCGCCTGGCGCAACTCAAGAAGATGCGGGGCCAGACCCAGGACGAGGCCGTGGCGCAGCCGCTGCGCGATGAAGCCATGGCCTATCGACGTCAGCAGCGCCTGCGGCTGGAGGCCAATCTGCGTTCCAGCCTGGGCACGGCCACCCGCTCCGCACGCCCCTGGAATGAGCGGCTGGTGATGTTCTGGGCCAACCACTTCACCGTGTCGGAGGCCTCCGGCAAATTGCATGGCCTGGCCGGCGCCTTCGAGCGCGAGGCCATCCGGCCGCATCTGGGGGGCCGCTTCAAGGACATGCTGCGGGCCACCACCTTGCACCCGGCCATGCTGCGCTACCTGGACAACCAGCGTTCGGTGGGGCCGCAGTCGCTGGCCGCACAGCACCAGCCCCAGGCGCGGTTGGGCCTCAACGAGAACCTGGCCCGCGAGGTGCTGGAACTGCACACCCTGGGGGCGGAGGTCAGCCGTGATCCGGCCCGTCCGGGCGGTTACACCCAGGCCGATGTCACCGCCTTTGCCCAGGTGCTGACGGGCTGGACCAGTGTGGACGATCCGCGCAGCGACAGCCCGACCCGCTTCGAGGCCCGGCGGCACCAGCCCGGGCCCAAGACGGTGCTCGGGCGCGTCTATCCGCAGGGGCCGCAGGCCCTCGATCGGGTGCTGGAAGACCTGGCCCTGCATCCCGCCACAGCCCAGCACCTGGCCCACAAGCTGGCCCGGCATGTGTTGGCCGACGAGCCGCCGCCCGCGCTGGTGGCGCGGCTGCGGCAGGCCTATCTCGACAGCGGCGGCGATCTGCGCGCCCTGCACGGAGCGCTGGTCCAGGCGCCCGAAGCCTGGGCGGCGCCGCAGCGCAAGCTCAAGACGCCGCAGGAGCATGCCCTGTCCTGCGCCCGCTTGCTGGGCCTGGACGTGCGCTGGCTCACCCCGCCGGCCGACGGCGGCATCGGCACCATGGGGCAGTCGCTGATGCGCGCACCGTCACCGGCCGGCTGGCCCGATGGCGCCGACGACTGGCTGGCCCCCGACGGGGTGTGGAAGCGCATTGAATGGACCCAGCGCCTGGCGGCCCGCTTCGGCGATGGCATGGACGCCCGCGCGCTGGCGACGCGGGCGCTGGGGCCGCTGCTGTCGGAGAACACCCGGCAGCAGGTCGAGCGTGCCGCGGACGGCACGCAGGCGCTGGTGCTGCTGATGATGTCGCCGGAATTCCAGCGCCGCTGATGCGCGCTGCCACAGGCTGCAACCGGAGTGACCCATGACACGGATGGATGAACTGAACCGCCGGCAGTGGCTGGGTGCCATGGCCGCGCTGGCTGCGACCGGCACGACGCGGCTGAGTTGGGCCGGCAGCGCTGGCCAGCAGCAAGGCCGTGTGGTCTTCGTCATCCTGCGCGGCGGGCTGGACGGCCTGTTTGCCGTGCCGGCCACCGGAGATCCCGCCTTTGCCGCGGCACGGGACCGCTTCACCGAACAGGCGGGTGCCCCCTTGCCGCTGGATGGCACCTTCGGCCTGCACCCGGCGCTGGCGCAGATGCACAGCCTCTACCGCGGCGGTGAACTGCTGGTGGTGCATGCCACCGGCCTGGCCTATCACCAGCGCTCGCACTTCGACGCCCAGCAGGTGCTGGAATCCGGTGGCGAACAGCCCGGTCAGCTGCGCGATGGCTGGCTGGGGCGGGCGCTGGCGGCCACGCGGCGCAGCGGCCTGGCCATGAGCACGGCTGTCCCGCTGGTGCTGCGGGGCTGGTCCGGGGTGGACACCTGGGCACCCTCGCACCTGCCATCCCCCTCGGACGATCTGCTGGCCCGTCTGCAGCGCCTCTACGCCGACGACGCGGCCCTGGGCCATGCGTTGAGCCGTGCCAAGGGCGTGCAGGCCGAGGTTGCTGCGGCGGCCTCGGCGGCCGGCGATGATCCGGCCAGCTTGAGCATGGCGCCCGGCAGCGGAGCCGAGCCCCGCCCGGGCATGGGGCCCGCCAAGGCAGGGGCGGGCGACTTTGTCGCCCTGTGTCAGGCTGCCGGCGCCCTGATGGCCCGGCCCGAAGGGCCCCAGGTGGTGGTGCTGGACGTCTCCGGCTGGGACAGCCATGCCGATCAGGCGGCGCCCAACGGCGCACTGACCCGGCGCCTGGGCGAACTGGACCAGGGGCTGGCCGCGCTGCGGGCCGCGATGATGGCCCCGGGCGCGGAGGATGCCTGGCAGCGCACCGCCGTGGTGGTGGCCACGGAATTCGGGCGCACGGTGGAGATCAACGGCACGCGGGGCACCGACCATGGCACCGGCGGGGCGGCCTGGGTGCTGGGCGGACGGGTGCAGGGCGGCCGGGTGCTGGCCGACTGGCCGGGGCTGGCGCCGGCCCAGCGCTTCGAGGGCCGAGACCTGCACATCACCCTGGACATCCGCTCGGTGCTCAAGGGCGTGCTGGGCCCTCAGTTGGGGCTGGGCGACCGGGTGCTGGGCGACCAGGTCTTTCCGGGCAGTGCCGCCCTCAAACCTACCCCGCTGTGGCGGGCCTGAGCCGCCCGCCGGGGCTCAGAACAGGTGGCCGACGTTGAGCAGCGTCAGCACACCCAGCACCGCAAAGATTAGCGCGGCGATGCCGTGCACCAGGGGCATGGAGAGCTTGCGTGCGAGCTTGTCGCCCAGGAACACGGCCGGCACATCGGCCAGCATCATGCCCAGGGTCGTGCCGGCCACCACCGGCACCAGCTGCTCGTAGCGGGCGGCCAGGGCCACGGTGGCGATCTGGGTCTTGTCGCCCATCTCGGCCAGGAAGAAGGCCAGCACGGTGGTGCCGAACACGCCAAAGCGCTGGCGGCCATCGGCCGCCTCCTCATCGGCCTTGTCCGGGATCAGCATCCAGCCCGCCATGGCGATGAAGCCGATGCCAATCACCCAGCGCAACAGCGACGGGCCCAGCTGGGCGGCAATCCAGGTGCCCACCGCACCCGCCGCAGCGTGGTTCAGGATGGTGGCGGTGAAGATGCCCAGGATGATGGGCAGGGGGCGCTTGAACTTGGCCGCGAGCAAGAAGGCCAGCAACTGGGTCTTGTCGCCCATTTCGCCCAGGGTGACCACCCCGGTCGAGATCAGAAATGCTTCCATGAGAGAGGTCCAGGGGCCGGCGGCTGCGCAATGACCACGCGACATCTCCGGCCCTCCAGAGGTCACGCAGTCAAAGGTCTTGCCAGGCGGATGGGCTGTCGACGCCATGGCCATCGCGGCCAAGTGTGTTGACGTCGACCCCTGCGGGTGGTGCAGGGCGGCTACTCCCCAATGACGAGGCGCGACTATAGCCGAAGAGTCGTTGACCGGCGCGCGGCGGCGGCGGGACGGGTGCCATGCGTGCCGCATCCGGGATGTGAGTTCAAACCAAGAGCTTGCGGGTGTTCGATACGCCTCTTGTTTTGGCCGCTGGCTGTGCCGGCGCTCATCCATTTAATGGATGCAGGCGGCGCTCCGCAGGCGGATCGTGTTTTTCCTGCCTCGCTCAGTGCTACTGTGGACGGCATTGCAAGCCGGACACTTGAAGTATCTCGTCTCGGCTGATCCATGGCCTGCGAGGGATACTTTGATTGCCGGAAAATCGAGAATGGATGTGCCAGCCGTGAAGAGGTTTCACGGTCTGGATCTGCTGCGTGGTCTCGCCGCCATGACGGTGATCTTCTGGCATTGGGTTCACTTCTTTTTCGAGGGAACCCAATATGGAGGGCAGCCGAAGCAGATATTCCCGCTTTATCAAGTGCTTTTCCCTTTCTATGAAAAAGGGTTCAAGGCGGTCGATCTGTTCTTCACCATTTCTGGTTTTGTCTTCTTCTTCATGTATCGGGACATGATCAGAGGCGGGAAGATCACGGCTTCTCAGTTCTTCGTGTTGAGGTTTTCCAGGCTCTACCCGCTGCATCTGTTGTCGCTGATGCTCGTGATCGCGCTGCAGCATGGGTACGAGTCCATTCATCTTTCAAGCTTCGTCTACAGATTCAACGACCTCAAACACTTCATCCTGAGCCTGCTGCTCCTGCAGTCGTGGGGCGTGGAGAGCGGCGAGTCCTTCAATGGCCCGTCCTGGTCGGTCTCTGTCGAGGCCTTTCTCTACTGCGTCTTCTTCGTCTTCGCCCTCAGGGTGAGGGCCGGATTCATCGGCACCTGGCTGATTGCCCTGTGCTTCTTTGTCGGGGTGGATGCCTTGTACCATCCCTTCGCCCGGGGGCTGGGTTCCTTCTTCTTTGGCGGCGCGGCCTTCTTGGCCTATGAGTACATCGCTGGCCATGCGTGCAGAGATGCTGTCGAACGGGGGCTGGCCTGGATGGCGCCGCTGCTTTGGATGGTCACGTTCCTCTTGATGGGATTCTCGTTCGGCGCCTTTGGCGACTGGAGCAGCCAGGTGCATCCCCCCTGGATTCAGAAGGCGGCCTCGTTCCTGTCGAAGGTCTGGCCCAACATGGTTCTCTTCCCCGTCACCATTCTTTCGATGGCGCTTTCGGAGAACAGGCTGAAAGCATACTTTTCGAAGGGATCATATCTGGGCGATATTTCCTACTCGATCTACCTGCTTCATTTCCCGCTGCAGATTATCTTCGTTCTGGTTTTCTCGGGGCTTGGGTTTGGGCAGGAGGTCTTCACGAGCGCCTACATGCTGCTGCTGTTCATTCTGCTGCTCATCGTCGTTGCAGGGTTCTCGTTCCGATATTTCGAAAGACCCGCCCAGGAACTCATCCGGCGAACATCCCGCAACCTCTTTGGCCATGGGCGGGCCATCTAGCATGCGGCGGGGGTGAAGGGCCATCGCATGTCCGGGGCCGCCGTGCCTGCGCTGCGCTGACGCAGCCTCACTGCTTGATCCGTTCGTTGCGGACTTCCTGACCGGGCGCCAGAAACAATCCCGATGTCTGTGGATTCGCCTGGTCCGTGATGTGGCCTGCCCGGAGGGACTCGAACCCCCGACCTGCTGCTTAGAAGGCAGCTGCTCTATCCAGTTGAGCTACGGGCAGCAGCGGCGCGGATTCTAAGGCCCAAGCCCATCCCCGATCCTTGTCGCCATCAACACAGCGCCGGCGGGACGGGCAGCGCATACACTCGTCGCATGGATGGTTTCCTCTTCGCCCTGTGCAAGGCGGTCCGGAGTTGGCATGCCACGACGCTTGCGTGACTGGCTGTTCGGCCGGCGAGGCCGTGCCCATTGGCAGGAGATCGCCCAGTGGGGAGAGGCGCAGGGCTGGCAGTTCAAGACCACGCCGGCGCGCGACGGCTTCGTGATGGAGCGGGCGGGCGCCGACGGCAGTGTCCGCATCGAGTGGGGGCCGTCACAGCGCCGCTACCTGGGCAAGTGGGAGCTGCGGCTGAGGGCGGAAACGGGGTTGGACCCCCAGGCCTACGCCTTGCTGATGCCCCGGGTGATGATGGAGGGGCTCGAGCGTGAGGTGTTCGTCCAGTTCACCGGCGGCGTGCAGACGCGCCTGGACGAGGAGACCCCGGAAGAGATGCGCTGGCTGGCCATGAGCCCACGCCTGGGTTCAACACAGATGGGTGGCCTGAAGTCCTGGTTTGCCGCGGTGGGCAACAACGTGGACTGGCTCACGGGCTGGCTGCACAGCGGCTTGGGCGACAGATTGCTGCATTGGGGCCGTCTGGCAGACGAAGCCAACGCGGCCGGTTCCGCCGCCGGGCAGCTGCCCACCTTTGCGCTGCTGGTGTACCGCGGTCACCTGGTGATGCGTCGGGCCTTGTCCGATCCGGAGGTTTCGACGATCCGTGAGAGCCTGACCCTGTTCGACGAGGCCTTGAGGGAAGTCCGCATGCGCCGTGACGGCCTCGAGGACGCCGCGCCCTGATGCAACGCAAGCCCGGGGTGGATGACCGCACGGGGATAGGCGGCCTTTCGGTCCGATGTTCAACGGAATGATCCGGGCGGTGCGTGCCGCACAATGGCATGGAGCCTGAAGTCCGGGGTTCTTTCTGCAACTGTGACAGCGTTGCGCTGACGTAACTGGCGAATTGCGTCACTCTGTTTACGTCTGGTTGCATGCTAGAGTCAAACCGTGAATGGCCAGCGTGGCCAACCCCCAAGATGAAAAGAAACAGGGTTCCGGAACTTCTGCTGACCTGCCTGGCATGGGCAGCCGCGACGACTGCGCAGGGTGCCAGCCTGGGTGTACCGCAAGGACAGGTGGTTCTGGGCCAGACGCTGCGGGTGTGGGTGCCGCTGGAGGGCGATGGTGACAGTCCCATCGCGCCGGGTTGCGTCACGGCGGCTGTGCAGGCTGGCGACGCGAACCTGCCATCCAACCAGGTGCGGGTGAAGTTGGTGGCCCGCAACGAACCCGGGCAGTGGATGGTCCAGGTTTCCACAACCTCCCCGGTGGAGGAACCGGTGCTGCAATTGACCTTGGGCACCGGTTGCATGGGTAAGTTGTCCCGGCAGTATGTGCTGCTGGCGGATCCGCCTTCCCAATTGACCGATGCCCCGGCGGCTGCCGCACCTGTGCGGGGAGCCGCCCCCGAAGTGACCGAGTTGCCGAAGGTGGCGGTGCCTGCCGCCTCCGTGCCGCGCAAGCACCGCTCGACCTCCGTGGCCAGCACCCGTGCCCGGCCGGTGGAAGAGGGCGCCGTGCCTCCTCACAAGAAAGCGGCGGCCGCCAGCCGCCCGCATCTGCAGTTGGAGGCCGTGGAACCGCCAGCCGTGGCTCCGCTGGCGGCCAGCGCCGCGGCTTCGATCGCCGCGCCGGCCTCGGCCGCGGCCAGTGCGGTGGCCAACCTGGCGGCTGCTCCAGCGGCATCCGCTGCGTCGGCCGACGCTGCCTTGCAGGCCCTGCGCCGCAGCTCCGAGGCCATGCGTCTGGCCAACGAGGACCTGCGCCGACGCCTGGAGGCGTCCGAGCAGCGCAACACCTGGCTCCTGTTGGGCCTGGGCGGAGTGATCCTGGCCCTGGGCGTGGGTGGCGTGCTGCTCTGGCAGCGCCAGAAGGCCCTGATGCAGTCCCGCCCCTGGTGGTCCGACGACCAGAACCTGCGCCGCGTGCCGGCGGTCAAGCCGGACGAACCGGAGGACGAGGCCGACGACTGGGCCCACTCCGATGCACACGCGTCCGAGCCACCGGCCAAGAGTTCCGGATTTTCCGCGCCCAGCGAGTGGGCCCGGGAGACCCCTGCGGTGGCCGGTGATGAAACCATGCCGCTGCCGGATGCCGGGTCGGTGCCCGCGGTGGTGAGTGCGCCCATCGCGTTCTCGCACACCGATGCCCCCACGGCCGGGGCGTTCAATCCCAGTGCCACCATGACCTTCGGGCCGGTGGACGCGCCGCGCGAGGTGTCTGTCGAAGAACTGCTCGATCTGGAGCAGCAGGCGGATTTCTTCATCGCGCTGGGGCAGGAGGACGCCGCGGTCGAGGTGCTGATGTCGCACCTGCGCAGCACCGGTGGACAGAGCCCGCTGCCGTACACCAAGTTGCTGGAGATCTACCGCCGCCAGGGCGACCGCAGCGCCTACGAGCGCGTGCGTGCGCGGTTCAACCGCCGCTTCAATGCCTACGCGCCCGATTGGGATCTCGGTCCCATGCATGGCCGGACGCTGGAGGACTACCCGGAAGCCGTGGCCGAGATCGAGGCAGCCTGGAAGTCGCCGCTGGATGCCATGGCGGTGCTGGAGGGCATGCTCTTCCGCCGCGACGAAACCCGCGAGCTGTTCGACCTGCCGGCCTACCGGGATCTGCTGGTGCTGTACGCCATCGCCCGGGATCTGTGGCAGGCGGCCGGCGGTCAGCAGGACCAGGTGGACCTGCTGCTGCCGATGTTCGAAACCGCTTCCGCCGCCGCGCCCGATATGGACTCCGTCCACCTGGATCTCGACCTGGAAGCGCCGGCCACCCCGCCGGCTTCGGACAAGCCGAAGTCCTGAGGCCTCTTCCCGGGCTCAGAGGGCCTGCAGCCGCGCCAGGGCCCGGGTCAGGGTCTCATCCTGCTTGGCAAAGCAGAACCGGATGAGCGGGCGCTTCGGAGGCTCTGCGTAAAAGGCCGACAGCGGAATGGCGGCCACGCCTGCGTGCTCGATCAGCCACTGGCAGAAGGCTGCATCGCCCAGATCGCTGATGGCGCTGTAGTCCACGCACTGGAAGTAGGTGCCCTCGCAGGGCAGCAGTTGGAAGCGGGTCGTGGCCAGACCCTGGCGAAAGAGATCGCGCTTGCGTTGGTAGAAGGCCGGCAGATCGCGGTAGGGCGCCGGATCCGCCAGATAGGCGGCCAGCCCGTGCTGCATCGGGGTGTTCACCGTGAACACATTGAACTGATGCACCTTGCGAAATTCGGCCATCAGCGGCGCGGGTGCGGCCACGTAGCCCACCTTCCAGCCGGTCACGTGGAAGGTCTTGCCGAAGCTGGACACCACGATGCTGCGGGCGGCCAGTTCCGGGTCGCCGCTGACGCTGGCATGCGGCCGGCCCTCGAACACCATGTGTTCATAGACCTCGTCGGACAGCACGAGGATGTCGGTGGGGCGCAGCAGGTCCCGCAACTGGGCGCGTTCGTCTTCGGTCCACACCATGCCCGAGGGGTTGTGGGGCGTGTTGATGATCAGCAGCCGCGTGCGCGGCGTGAGGGCCGCGGCCAGGCGGTCGAAGTCCACATGCAGGGACTGAGGGTCCAGCGGCACCCGCACCGTGCGGGCGCCCGCCAGGGTGATGGACGGCTCGTAGCTGTCATAGCAGGGTTCCAGCACCACCACCTCGTCACCCGGCTGCACCAGGGCCAGCACGGCGGTCAGGATGGCCTGCGTGGCGCCTGCGGTCACCGTGATGTCGCTGCCCGGGTCGTAATGATGGCCGTGGATGGCCGCGATCTTGCCGGCGATGGCCTCGCGCAGCGCCGGCACGCCGGCCATGGGCGGGTACTGGTTGTGCCCCTCGCGCATGGCCCGGTTCACGGCGTCCAGCAGGGCCGGGTCGCCCTGGAAGTCCGGGAAGCCCTGGCCCAGGTTCACCGCGTCATGCTGCTGGGCCAGGGCCGACATCACGGTGAAGATGGTGGTCCCGACCTGGGGCAGGCGGGACTGGACAGGCGGGGTGCGGGGATCAAAGCTCATAACTGTCTCCGGAACTGCTGTTCATGGCCCGCTCGATCAGGTGACGCGAGAGGCGGTCGGAAAGCAGTTCGGCGAAGGAAAGCACATAGCTGCGCAGGTAGGCCCCGCGGCGGAAGGCCACGCGGGTGGTGTTGGTGCCGAAGAGGTGGGCCGCCGGCCTGCTGACCAGATCGCCGTTGGGCGGCTCCGTGGCCATGGCCATCTCGGCCACCACGCCCACGCCCAGGCCCGAGCGCACATAGGTCTTGATCACGTCCGAGTCGATGGCTTCCAGCACGATGTTGGGCGTGAGTCGGCGCTGGGCAAAGGCCTGGTCGATGCGCTTGCGGCCGGTGAAGGCCGCCTGGTAGGAGATCAGGGGCAGCTCGGCCAGTTGCTCCAGGCTGGGGCGTTCCACGGTGGCCAGCGGATGGTCGTGCGGCATCACGATCACATGCTGCCATTCGTAGCAGGGCAGGGTGACCAGTTCCTCGACATCGGCCAGCGATTCGGTGGCGATGCCGATGTCGGCCGTGTCGTCCAGCAGCATCTGCGCCACCTGCTCGGGCGTGCCCTGGTGCAGGCTGATCTTCACCTTGGGCAGGCGCTTGCTCAGCTGGGCCACGGCGTCGGGCAGGATGTAGCGGGCCTGGGTGTGGGTGGCGGCAATCGACAGCCGGCCCGCGTCCTGCTTGGAGAACTCTTCACCGATGCGCTTGAGGTTGGCCACCTCGCGCAGGATGATCTCGACCGACTTCAGCACCTCCAGTCCCGGTTCGGTGACGCGCTTGAGACGCTTGCCGTGCCGCACGAAGATGTCCACGCCCAGTTCCTCCTCCAGCTCCAGAATGGCCTTGGAGATGCCGGGCTGGGAGGTGTAGAGCGCCTTGGCGGTTTCGGTCAGGTTGAGGTTGCGGCGCACCGCCTCCTGGACGAATCGGAACTGGTGCAGGTTCATCGCGGGGCGTTGTTCAGCGCGGGGAAGTGGGCGGGTCCAGCGCGGCCAGGGCCATGGCTTCGATGACCCGGGGCGACTCGCCCACGGCCGGTCGCAGTTGCCAGGTCACCCGGGGGTGGCGCTGCTGCAGGGTCGCCGTGCGCGCGGGGAGGTCCTTGCGGACATGGCCACCGGCCCCCAGGAAGAGCGGCACGATCTCGATGTCGGTGCAGCCCTGGGCCACCAGATCGTCTCCGGCCTCCTCCAGCGTGGGGGCCAGGAATTCCAGGAAGGCGAGCCGCACCGGCCGGTCGGGCTGCTCGGCCCGAACCCGGTCGACCGTGTCGTGCAAGGGGGCGGCCCAGCCCGGGTCGCGGGCGCCATGGGCAAAGAGGATGAGTCCGCGCAGGGTCATGGGGGTCAGCGGTAACGCACCAGCCAGGTGAAGGCGGCCAGCGACAGCCCCAGGTACAGCAGGCTGGGCAGGGACGAGGCGAGCCAAGGGGTCCAGGCATGCAGCAGGCCCAGGTGGCCCACCACATTGTTGAGCAGCACGAAGCTGATGCCCAGCATGATGCCGCCGAAGACCTTCAGGCTGATGCCGCCGGAGCGGGCATGCAGATAGCCGAAGGGCAGGGCCAGCGCCACCATCACGATGCAGGCGAAGGGGTAGAAGACGCGCTTCCAGAACTGCAGTTCGTAGCGCTGGGAAGTCTGCGCCTGATCGCTCAGGTGCTGGCTGTAGCGCCAGAGCTCGACGGTGGACATGGAGTCGATGGGCGAGATGGCGGCCGACACCAGGCCGATGTCCAGCGTCGTGGGCCAGTCCATCTTCGGCAGTTCCTGCACGGCCAGCGGCTGGTCGAACGAGGCCGGCCAGCGGGTCACGCTGACTTTCTCCAGGTGCCAGACCGCACCCTCGCGGCCGCTGTCGGCCACGCCACGATCGGCCTCGATGCGGGAGATCAGCTGCCCGTCGGCATCGTGTTCGAAGATGCGGATGCCCCGCATGACATCGTGGCCCTCGCTCTTGCGCACATTGATCGAGTAGTTGCGCTCGCCCTGCGGCGTGTTGCGCCGCTCCTTCAGCCAGGCCCCGGCCTTGGAGGACCAGACGCTGGTGCCCCGCTGCTTGGAGCGCAGTTCGCTGGCGCGCTGTTCGCTGAAGGGGGCGACGTACTCCCCGATGATGAAGGTGAGCGCGCCCAGCAGCAGGCCCAGGCCCAGCAGCAGGATCAAGGCGCGTTCCGGCCCCAGGCCGGCCGTGCGCAGGATGGTGAATTCGGACGACTGGGCCAGCCGTGCCATCGCGTAGATGGTGCCGATCAGCACCGCGATGGGGCCCAGCTCATAGAGACGCCCCGGCATGGACAGCCCCGCCGACAGCAGGGCCCGGCCGAGCGTGTAGCCATCCTTGCCCACCCGCCCCAGTTCGTCCAGGAAGTCGATGAAGAAGAACAGGGCCAGAAAGGCCAGGGCGACGAAGAAGACCGACCACAGCACGTCGCGGTAGATCAGCTTGCGGACGGTCTTCATGCCTGGCCCCCCTGCACGGCGCGACGCGCAGCGCGCCAGCGCGTGACGGTGGCATGGTCGCGCCACCAGATCAGGGCCAGGGCACCGCCCAGGGCCAGGCCGTGAAGGGTCAGCAGCGTGGGCACGATGTGGACCTTGCCCGCACTCACCCAGGCCTGGCTCAGGTTCACCAGGTTGAAATAGACCAGAAAGCCCAGCAGGGCCAGCAGCAGGTTCCAGTTGCCGGGCCGCCGCGGGTTGGTGGCTGCGGCGCCAATGCCCAGCAGCGACAGGTTGATGCCCCCCAGCAGCAGGCCCATGCGCCAGGTCAGCTCGCCCATGTTGGCGGCGGTGGGGTCGCGCAGCAGGCCCAGGGTGTCGATGGCCTTGGGGGGCAGGGCGGAGGTGTTCGGCGCCGGTCGATCATCGACCAGCAGCCGGAAGCGCTCGAACTGCATGCGGTTGTTCTCGTTGCTCTTGGCGTCGTGTTCGTTGCGGTGGCCCACGTCCAGCACCAGCGTGCGCCCCTGGGCGCTGTTCTCGATGTGGCCACTGTGGGCCGTGGTCACCGATTCCGTGTCCTTCTTGGTGGTGAGCAGGAACACATTGCGGGCCACGCCCGCCGAGTCGCCGTTGCGCTCGATGAAGAAGACGCGGCTGCCGTCCGAGGAGCTCTGGAAGGCCCCCGGGGCCACGCGAGACAGGTCCGAGCGCTGCTCGTAGCGCGTCTTGATCTCGGCGGTCTGCTGGTTGACCCAGGGCCACACCACCAGCACCAGCACCCCCAGGCCGGCATAGACCGGCCAGGCCATGCGCAGCACCGGGCGGATGAAGCGGTCCAGCCCCACGCCAGCGCTGAACCAGATGGCCATCTCGCTGTCGCGGTACATCCGCCCCAGGCTGAGCACCACCGCGACGAACAGCGACAGCGCCAGCATCAGCGGCAGCTGGCCGGCGGCATTGAAGCCCAGCACCAGGGCCACATCCTGCGGCGACACTGAGCCATTGGCGGCCAGGCCCAGGGTGCGGATCAGCATCATGGTCATCACGATGGTGAGGATGACCACGAGGGTGGCGCCGAAACTGCGGGCCAGTTCCTTGCGGACGGTTGAATCGAATAACATCAAAAGCTCATTTCAATCGAGACGGATTATGAACTTTCAAGCTCTGGCGGCCACCGCCGAAGGACTTGCGGCCGTCGCAGCGGACACGCTGATCGCGGTCCTGCCTGCCGAAGGCACCCTGAAGACCGGCGATGCCGCCCTGGACGCGGTGCTGGCACCGCTGGCCAAGCAAGGCGATTTCGAGCGCAAGGCCGGTCGCACCTTGTACGTGAACGCCCCGGCCGGCTTCAAGGCCGCGCGTCTGGTGCTGAGCGTGGCCAAGGACGCCTCGCCCAAGGCCTTCCGCACCGCACTGACGGCCGCGCTGGCCCTGCTCAAGGGCCGAGGCGTCAAGCACCTGGCGGTGAGCCTGGTGGGTGCCGCCCCTGTGGCCGGGCATGCCGAGGTGCTGCCCCAGTGCGTGGATCAGCACAGCTATGTCTACACCGCCACCAAGCCCTCGGCCGAGAAGCCCGTGCTGCCGGCCAAGGTGTCCTTCGTGGCCGACAAGGCGGCGCTGGCGGCCGTCAAGGGCGGACTGGCCCTGGGCGAAGGCATTGCCGCCGGCGTGGCGCTGGCCCGCGAGGTGGGCAACCTGCCGGCCAACGTCTGCACCCCCACCTACCTGGGTGAGCAGGCCAAGGGCCTGGGCAGCGAATTCGGCCTGACGGTGCAGGTGCTGGACCGTAAGGCCATCGAGAAGCTGGGCATGGGCTCCTTCCTGTCGGTGACCCGTGGTTCCGAAGAGCCGCCGCGCTTCATCGTCATCGAATACCACGGCGCCGCCAAGAAGGACGCGCCGCTGGTGCTGGTGGGCAAGGGCATCACCTTCGACACCGGCGGCATCTCGCTCAAGCCCGCGGCCGACATGGACGAGATGAAGTTCGACATGTGCGGCGCCGCCAGCGTGCTGGGCACCATGCGGGCGGTCGCCCAGCTCAAGCCCAAGGTCAACGTGGTCGGTCTGATCCCGACCTGCGAGAACATGCCCAGCGGCACGGCCACCAAGCCGGGCGATGTGGTGACCAGCATGTCGGGCCAGACCATCGAGATCCTGAACACCGACGCCGAGGGTCGCCTGATCCTGTGCGACGCGCTGACCTATGCCGAGCGCTACAAGCCCGCAGCCGTGGTGGATGTGGCCACGCTGACCGGCGCCTGCGTGGTGGCGCTGGGGCATCACCATGCCGGTCTGTTCGCTGCGGACGACACCCTGGCGGCGGACCTGCTGGCCGCCTCCGCCGAGGCGATGGACCCCTGCTGGCGCATGCCGCTGGACGAGGAGTACGACGAAGGCCTGAAGAGCAACTTCGCCGACATGGCCAACGTGGGTTCCCGCGCGGGTGGCGCCATCACGGCCGCCAAGTTCCTGCAGCGCTACGCCAAGCAGTACCCCTGGGCCCACCTGGACATCGCGGGCGTGGCTCACCGCTCCGGCGCGGCCAAGGGGGCCACGGGCCGCCCGGTGGGGCTGCTGACCCACTTCGTGCTGTCCCGCGCGGCCAAGCGCTGAGCGCAGGAGCAGGGCCTTGGCGCAGATCGTCTTTCTGACGGGGGTCCAGGACAGGATTGCACTGGCCCAGCGCCTGGTGCGCAAGAAGGTCCGCGAAGGCGGGCGGGTCTGCGTGCTGGGTGTGACGCCGGATCTGCGCCGCCTCAGCCACGCGCTGTGGAGCGAACCCCAGCTGGAGTTCCTGCCCCATGTCCACACCCGGGTGAGCCCCGAACCGGTGGTTCGGGAGCTGACCCCCGTGTGGCTGGTCGAGCAGGCGGTCGAGGGGCTGGACTGCGACAGCGTGATCAACCTCGGGGTGGAGCTGTCCGACTGGACCGCGCGCTTCGAGCGGGTGGCCGAGATCGTCGGCGTGGACGACGAGGCGCGCGCCTCCGGCCGTCGCCGCTGGAAGGCCTACGAGCGGGCCGGTCACGAGCTGCTGCACCACGCTGGCGGCTGAACCACGGGCCTGCCGCGGGTCGCCGAACCTTCCTGGTGCTCCGGCGCACCGTCCCCGCATCTCTTTCGGATCTCCCTTGGCATGGGGATTGCGTGGCTGTGTGCAAGCCTTCGGCAACGGGTGTTTTGCTCCGGGGCAACCCGGTGTGCAGATCGATTTCGCAACGGTCTTTTTGGAGTATCGTTGGCCGCTTGTCGAGAGCCATTCACATCGACATTTCAATTCATCCTTCTGAGGAGATTCGAATCTATGCAAGTCAAACTGAATGTGATCGTCGCGGCTGCCGTGGCACTGGCGGCCGGCTCGGTGTACGCCGAAGACCTGGTGGTCAAGATCGGTCACGTTGGGCCGACCAGCGGCGGGATTGCACACCTGGGCAAGGACAACGAGAACGGTGCGCGCATGGCCATCGACGAGTTGAACGCCAAGGGCGTGATGATCGGCGGCAAGAAGGCCAAGTTTGAACTGCTGGCCGAAGACGACGCGGCGGACCCCAAGCAGGGCACGGCGGCGGCGCAGAAGCTGGTGGACGAGAAGGTCAACGGCGTGATCGGCCACCTGAACTCGGGCACGACCATCCCGGCCTCGAAGATCTACTCGGACGCGGGCATTCCGCAGATCTCGCCGTCGGCGACCAACCCGAAGTACACCCGCCAGGGCTTCAAGACCACGTTCCGCGTGGTGGCTGACGACGTGCACCTGGGCGGCACGCTGGGCAAGTACGCGGTGCAGACGCTCAAGGGCAAGACCATTGCCGTGATCGATGACCGCACGGCCTACGGCCAGGGCGTGGCCGACGAGTTCGAGAAGGGCGTGAAGGCCGCGGGCGGCAAGGTGGTCAAGCGCGAATTCACCAACGACAAGGCCACGGACTTCACCGCCATCCTGACCTCGATCAAGGGCACGAAGCCGGACCTGGTCTTCTACGGCGGCATGGACGCGGTGGCCGGCCCGATGCTGCGCCAGATGAAGCAGCTGGGCATCAGCGCCAAGTTCATGGGTGGCGACGGCATCTGCACGGGCGAGCTGCCCAAGCTGGCCGCGGGCACGATGGCCGATGACCAGGTGGTGTGCGCCGAGGCCGGCGGTATCGACCAGAACGACAAGGCTGCGGTCAAGGCGATGGAAGACTTCCGCGCGAAGTTCAAGAAGAAGTTCGGCGCGGACGTGCAGATCTATGCGCCGTACGTGTATGACGCGACCAACGTGATGGTGGCGGCGATGGAGAAGGCGGGCTCGGCGGATCCGGCCAAGTACCTGCCGGTGCTGGCCAAGACCACGGGCTACAAGGGCGTGACGGGTGTGATCAGCTTCGACGAGAAGGGTGACATCAAGAACGGCGCCCTGACCCTGTACACCTACAAGGGTGGCGTGAAGACCGCGCTGGGCGTGGTGCACTGATCGTCTCGGGACCTTGTCCCGATGCCAAGGCCGCCTTCGGGCGGCCTTTTTCATGGCGCGGAGGAGGGCTGGCTCAGCTGCCGCGCATGGCCTGCAGCATCGTCTTCGCATTGTGCTCGAACAGGTGCAGATAGGTGTCGGCCGGGCCGCCGGCGGGCGACAGCGTGTCGGCATAGAGCTCGCCGCCGATGCGCACCCCTGCCTCGCGGGCAATCTGCTGCATCAGCCGCGGGTCGCCCGCCCTTTCCAGGAACAGCGCACGCACATGCTGGGCCCGGAGTTCGCGCACCACACGCGCCACATCCTTGGCCGAGACTTCTTCCGCGGTGGTCCAGCCCTGGGGGGCCAGCCAGGTCACGCCGTACTCCGCGGCGAAGTAGCCGAAGGCGTCGTGGGTGGTGACCGCGCGGCGCTGGGCCGCGGTGAGGGCGCCGATCTGGGCTCGCACGCGGGTGTCCAGCGCCTGGATGTCCGCCAGATAGCGGCCGGCCTGCTGGTCGATGCGTGCGGCCTCCTGGGGCCGGACGGCCTTCAGCGCAGACTGGATGTTGCGGACATAGATCGCGGCCAGCCGCAGGCTCTGCCAGGCATGGGGGTCGGGATGGCCGTCCAGCAGGCGGGGCGTCACGCCCTCGCTGGCCACCACCCGCCGGCCCTTGAAGCCCGAGGCCTGGATGAGCCGGTCCAGCCAGCCTTCCAGGTGCAGGCCGTTGAGCACCACCAGATCGGCCTGGGCGAGCTTCTGGGCATCGGCCGGTCGGGGTTCAAAGACGTGGGCATCGCCACCGGGGCCGACCAGGGTGTGGATCTCGGCCAGGGGGCCGGCCACCTGCCGCACCATGTCGCCCAGGATGGAGAAGCTGGCCACCACCCGCAGCGGCCTGGCGGTGGCGGGCGTGCCCTGGGCTCGGCTGGCGGACAGGGGGGCGGCCATCAGGGCGGCCAGGGTTCTCAGCGCGGTGGCGCGGTTCATGAGAGGTCTCCGGAAGTCAGCGTAGGGGATCGCCGCCACAGGCTGTCGTGCCGGCCACACAGCAGCGACAGCAGGTACATGACCCCGGCGCTCAGCACGATGGCCGGCCCGGTGGGCAGTTGGGCGTGGTAGGACAGCAGCAGGCCCACCGTGCTGGCCCAGGCTGCCAGCAGGCTGGCCAGCAGCATCTGCGGCGCCAGGTTGCGCGACCAGAAGCGGGCCGCGGCGGCGGGCAGCACCAGCAGCCCGACCGACATCAGCGTGCCCAGGGTCAGGAAGCCGGCCACCAGGTTGCTCACCAGCAGTCCCATGAACAGGGGCCGCATCCAGCGGCTGCCACCCGGCCAGGCCAGGCGCAGAAAGCCCGGATCCAGCGTGTCCGCGATCAGCGGGCGGGCGAAGATGGCCAGCAGCAGCAGGGTGGCGCCCGTCACCGCGGCCACCAGGGGCAGGGTCTGGGCATCGGCGGCCAGGATGTTGCCGAAGAGCAGGTGCATCAGGTCCACGCTGGTGCCGCGCAGGGAAACCAGCATCACGCCCGAGGCCAGGGCCATCAGGTAGAAGGCGGCCAGGGCCGACTCCTCGCGCTGCGCCGTCAGCCGGGCGGCCTGGTGGGCCAGTGCGGCCACCAGCAGGCCCGCGAGGAAGGCGCCCAGCCCGAGCGCCGGCAGGGACAGGCCCGCGAGCATGAAGCCCAGCGCCGCGCCGGGCAGCAGGGCGTGCGACATGGCGTCGCCCATCAGGGTCAGCCGGCGCAGGATCAGCAACGTGCCCACCGGCCCCGCGCTCAGGCTCAGCGCCAGGCTGGCCACCCAGGCGCGCCGCATGAAACCGAACTCGGTGAAGGGCGCGACGAGGCCCGTCTGCAGCAGTTCCGGCAGGCTCATGCGCAGTGCCCGCGCAGGGTGTGCGCGTGAAGGGCCGGCAGCAGATAGCCTGCACGTTGCAGCGGTGCAGGCTGCAGCACCTCGGTCACCGGCCCCCAGGCCACCGCATGTCCCGCCAGCAGCAGCGCATGGCTGAAGTGCTCCCGCACCTGGGCCAGGTCGTGCAGCACGGTCACGACCGTGCGGCCCTGGTCCCGCCAGCGCTGCAACAAGGCCAGCAGATCTTGGGTGCTGGGCTCGTCCATGGCCGCAAAGGGTTCGTCCAGCAGCAGGAATTGCGCGTCCTGGAGGATGAGTCGGGCGAAGAGCATGCGCTGGAACTGGCCGGTCGACAGCGTCTGAAGGGGCTGGCGAGCCAGTTCGGCCAAGCCCACCTCGTGCAAGGCGGCCTGCACCTGATCTCGCTGCGCCCGGCTCAGACCACGCCAGGGCCCCAGCTGGGGCCAAAGGCCGAGGGCCACCACCTCATGGACTTGCAGGGGGAAGTGCCGGTCCAGGGCGCTGATCTGCGGCAGGTAGGCCATGCGCAGCCCCGGTGCCCGGACGATGCGGCCCGATGCGGGGGGAAGGTCGCCTGCCAGCGCGGCCAGCAGGGTGGACTTGCCGGCGCCGTTGGGGCCGATCACCGCGGTGAGGGAGCCGGGGGGGAAGCGGCCGGACAGGTCGCGCAGCACGGTGCGGCCCTCCCGTTGCAGGCACACGTTCTCCAGTTGCAGCATGGCCGCAGGGGTGCGCTCAGAGGACATCGCGCAGGGCCCAGGCCGCGGCCCTTCCCAGCAGGCCCACCACCACGGCCGCCGCGCAGGTCCGGGTGAGAACCCCGGTGGCCAGCAGCCATCGGCTGTCGAGACGGGAATGGTGAGATTGCATCTTATTGAGAATGAATTTTCAAAGTCGAAGTATGCCAGAATCGATCGCACCATGAAGCGAGCCACCCGCCAGCGCAGTGCCATCCGTGCCGTCATCGCGGCTGCGGGGCGGCCGCTGTCGCCGCTGGAGGTGCTCGAAGGGGCGCGTGGCGATGTGCCGGCACTGGGTCTGGCCACCGTCTACCGCAACCTGCGGCTGCTGCTGGACGACGGCGAGATCCAGGGCGTGAACCTGCCGGGCGACAACGTCCGCTATGAGCTGACCGGCCACGACCACCACCACCACTTCCAGTGCCTGACCTGTCAGCGGGTCTTCGACATCCATGCCTGTCCGGGCGATCTGCAGCGGCTGGCGCCCCCGGGTTTCGTCGTGGAGGGCCATGACCTGACGCTTTACGGCCACTGCGCGGAATGCCGCGGGGCCGCCGCGGATGGGCAGGGCGCTGCGGCCTGCGCTTCAGGGGTCTGCACTTGAGTCACCTCGGCCAGGCCCCGCACGGGTTGCGCAGGTGGCGCGGCTGGTTGCTGGCCATGGCCCTGGTGGCCATCTGGGCACAGTGGCATGCGGTGATGCATGCCGAGCAGCATGCGCTGGCGGCGATCGGCCACCCCACGCAGGACAACCTGCTGCCGGTCGACAACTGCCTGGACTGCCTGGCGCAGCATGGCTTGGGTGCCTCGCCCTTGGCCGTGCCTCCTTCCTGGCAGGGCGATGCCTTGCCTCCCTTCGACTGTCCCGGCGCGGTGGCCGAGGCGTCCCGGCCCGTGCAGGGCTGGGTGCAGGCCTGGCCTCGCGCCCCCCCGCTGGCCTGAGGGCGGCCATGCGGTGTCCTCTGCGCCTGCAGAGGAGGTGAAGGGCTGGGGCCGGCACGCGCGCCGTGCCCATCAGCGCCCTGGGTCCCGCCTGGAAGGCGGGATCGGGAATTCGTCGAGGAATGAAACGATGCAAGCCAAGTTGCGTGCGGCCGTGCTGCGGCCGTTGACGATCGTCTGCCTGGGCCTGGTGGGCCTGGGTGTCCAAGCCCATGAACCGGGCGCCCATGTGCATGGCCAGGCGGTGCTGCGGGTGGTGGTGGATGGCAACACCCTGAGTGCCGAACTGGAGAGCCCGCTGGACAACATCCTGGGCTACGAGCACGCCCCCGGCACGGCGCAGGAGCAGCAGGCCGTGAAGCTGGCCGTGATCGCCCTGCGCAAGCCCGGCATCCTGCTGCCGACGCCGGCCGCGCAATGCACGCTGCAGAAGGTGAGCCTGGCTTCGGCCGCACTGACGCCGGCCATGCTGGGCGAAGCCGGGCCTGCCACGCCGCCTGCTGCCGACGAGCCGGGGCATGCCGATCTGGATGGCGAGTTCAGCTGGCAATGTGCCCAGCCGGAGTTCCTGCATTCCTTGCGGGTGGATCTTTTCCTGGCCTTTCCGCGGCTGCACAGGATGCAGGTCGAGGTGGCCGGACCGAAGGGGCAGTCGGCCACGACGTTGACCGAGTCCCATCGCACGGTGCAGTGGTGAGGAGCCGGCGTGAGCAGTGCAACCCTCTTGAAGGCCGAGGGCCTGGTGTTTCGTTGGCGGCGGGGCCAGGCGCCCTGCCTGGACATGGCGGACTTTGAGATCCGGCCCGGCGAGCGCCTGTTCGTGCACGGCCCCAGCGGCAGTGGCAAGAGCACGCTGCTGGGCCTGCTGGGGGGCGTGCTGCGCCCGGAACAAGGCCGCATCGCGCTGCAGGTGGACGGTCGGGCCGTCGTGTTGAACGCGTTGTCCGACCGTGCCCGCGACCGGTTCCGGGTGGACCACATCGGCTTCGTGTTCCAGCAGTTCAACCTGGTGCCTTACCTCTCGGTGCTGGACAACATCTGCCTGCCTTGCCGATTCTCGGCCCGGCGGCGCCAGCGCCTGGCCGGCGACGAGCGCACCGAGGCGCGGCGTCTGCTGAGGGCGCTGGACCTCGCTCCCGCGCTGGAGGCCGCGCCGGTCACCCGGCTGTCCGTGGGGCAGCAGCAGCGCGTGGCGGTGGCGCGCGCCCTGATCGGGCGTCCTGAACTGCTGATCGCCGACGAACCGACCTCGGCCCTGGACGCGCAGCGGCAGGCTGGTTTCCTGGATCTGCTGCTGCAGGAGTCCGCAGCCAGCGGTGCCAGCGTGGTGTTCGTCAGTCACGACGAGCGCCTGGCCGGCCACTTCGACCGGCAGGTGGCGCTGGGTCAGCTCAACCGCGCGACCGCATTGCAGGAGGCCTGAGCCATGCGACACCTCTTCCAACTGGCCTGGCGCAGCGCCTGGAACCGGCGCGGCACGCTGGGCCTCACGGTGCTGTCCATCGCCCTGTCGGTGACGCTGTTGCTGGGCGTTCAGCACCTCAAGGGCGCGGCGCACGAGAGCTTCTCGCGCACCGTTTCCGGCACCGATCTGGTGGTGGGGGCGCGCACCAGCCCTGTCCAGCTGATGCTGTACGCCATCTTCCGGCTGGGCGATGCCACCAACAACATCCGCTGGTCCAGCGTGGAGAAGCTCTCCCGGGACCCGGCGGTGGCCTGGGTGGTGCCGCTGTCGCTGGGGGACTCCCACCACGGCTTTCCCGTCCTGGCCACCAGCAGCGGCTATTTCGAGCATCTGCGCTACGGCTACCAGCAGCCGCTGGTGATGGCCCAGGGGCGCCCCTTCGCCGACGGCGTGCCGGGTCTGTTCCAGGTGGTGCTGGGGGCCGAGGTGGCGCGCGAGCTGGGCTACGGCCTGGGGCACCGCATCACCCTGAGCCACGGCAGCGGTGGAGAAGGGCTGGTCGAGCATGCCGACAAGCCCTTCACCGTGGTGGGCATCCTGGCGCCCACCGGCACGCCGGTGGACCGCACCCTGCACATCAACATGGCGTCGATGGAGGCCATCCACCTGGACTGGGCGGGCGGGGCGCCCATGCCTGGGCTGGAGATTCCGCCCGAGCTGGTGCGCAAGTTCGACCTGACCCCCAAGGAGGCCACGGCCGCGCTGGTGGGCCTGAAGAACCGGGCGGCGGTGTTCAAGCTGCAGCGGCGCATCAACGAGGGCGAAGGCGAGCCGCTGCTGGCGGTGATGCCGGGCGTGGCGCTGGACCAGCTCTGGACCTTGCTGTCGACGCTGGAGCGCAGCTTGATGGCCATCTCGGCCATGGTGGTGGCCGTGGGCCTGGCCGGCATGGTGGCGGTGGTGCTGGCCAGTCTGGGCGAGCGCCGGCGCGAGTTGGCCATCCTGCGCTCGGTGGGGGCCGGAGGCTGGCAGATCGGTTTCCTGCTGGTGGCCGAGAGCCTGTCGGTGACGCTGGCGGGCCTGCTGCTGGGCGCGGGCCTGCTGGCGGCACTGGTGCTGCTGGCCGGGCCGGCCTTGCAGGCCCACTGGGGCCTGGTGCTGCAGGCCCGCCAGGTGCAGCCCGAGGAATGGAAGGTGTTGGTGGCGGTGCTGGCGGCCGGTGGGCTGACCGGTCTGATTCCGGCCTGGCGGGCCCGTCGCATGGCCCTGGCCGATGGCCTGACCCCCCGTGTGTGACCCAAGGAGTTCGACGATGTCGTTGTTGCGTTTGTTCAAGCAGACCAGGGGCGGTGTGCTGCCCCTTGTCCTGGTGGGGCTGGGGGCCGGCGGTGCCTGTGCCGCCGGATCGGCCGCCGCTGTTGTGGGCGGAGCCTCCGCACCGGCCGTGGCGCGGTCCGACAAGCCCTTGCCCACCGCGCCGGGGGATTACAAGACGACCGCCTGGAAGGCCCTGGTGCCCAAGGACTGGGATCCCAGCCAGGCCTTCAAGGGGCTCAACCTGCTGAGTCTCAAAGATGGCGACACCAAGGCCAACACCGCGCTGGAGCGCATGCGCCAGGTCTGGGATGCCGCCCCCGCGGAGCCCAGCATGGAGGGGGCGGACATCCGGATCCCGGGCTATGTGGTGCCACTGGAAGGTGACGAGAAGGGGCTGCGGGAATTCCTGCTGGTGCCTTACTTCGGGGCCTGCATCCACAGTCCGCCCCCGCCGGCCAACCAGATCATCCACGTCACGCTGAGCAAGCCGGCGGTGGGTGTCAAGTCCATGGATGCGATCTGGGTCTTCGGGCGCCTGCACCTGGCCAGCAGCAGCACCGACATGGGCAAGTCGGGCTACCACATGGACGCGCAGATGACGACGGCCTACCAGTCCACCCGCTGAGCGCCTGCTTCGGGCGATCCGGAAGAAAAAAACGCCCCGCAAGCAAGCCTGCGGGGCGTTCTTCATGGTCTTGGCGGAGGGAGCGGGATTCGAACCCGCGGTGGGCTATTAACCCACACACGCTTTCCAGGCGTGCGACTTAAACCACTCATCCATCCCTCCGTGGGATAAGCCCATGATGATAGCGCATGAACAGGGGGCGTGCCGTATTGATTGCAAAAAAATCGCGCTCATCTGCGGTCGGGCAGGGCGGCGCCGAGACATCGAAACTTGCCGCGAGGGGGTCACTGTTCGGCCCTACACTTCGCGCTTCGCGTTTTGGGCTCGCCCGTTTCCCCTTCAGGAGCCGCCATGCAAGGCTTTCACTTTCCGGTCGTCATCATCGACGAGGACTTCCGTTCCGAAAACACCTCCGGCCTGGGCATTCGCGCCCTGGCCGAAGCCATCGAGAAAGAGGGCTTCGAGGTGGTGGGCGTGACCAGCTATGGCGATCTGGCTCAGTTCGCCCAGCAGCAAAGCCGTGCCAGCGCCTTCATCCTGTCGATCGACGACGAGGAGTTCACGCCCGGGCCCGAACTGGACCCTGCCGTGGTGAACCTGCGCAACTTCATCAGCGAGATCCGCTTCCGCAACGCCGACATCCCGATCTACCTGTATGGCGAGACGCGCACCTCGCAGCACATCCCGAACGACATCCTGCGGGAACTGCACGGATTCATTCACATGTTCGAGGACACGCCGGAATTCGTGGCGCGTCACATCATCCGCGAGGCCAAGAGCTACCTGGACGGCCTGGCGCCGCCGTTCTTCCGCGCGCTGATGGACTACGCCCACGACGGCTCCTACTCCTGGCACTGCCCGGGGCACTCGGGGGGCGTGGCCTTCCTGAAGAGCCCGATCGGACGCATGTTCCACCAGTTCTTCGGCGAGAACATGCTGCGCGCCGACGTCTGCAACGCGGTGGAGGAACTGGGCCAACTGCTGGACCACACCGGCCCGGTGGCCGCCAGTGAGAAGAACGCGGCGCGCATCTTCAATGCGGACCACTGCTTCTTCGTCACCAACGGCACGTCCACGTCCAACAAGATCGTCTGGCACCACACCGTGGCGCCGGGGGACGTGGTGCTGGTGGACCGCAACTGCCACAAGTCCATCCTGCACAGCATCATCATGACCGGCGCGGTGCCGGTCTTCCTGACGCCCACGCGCAACCACTTCGGCATCATCGGCCCCATCCCGGAGAGCGAGTTCAGCAAGGAGTCGATCCGCCGCAAGATCGCCCAGCACCCGCTGCTCAAGGACGTGGACCCGGAGGCGGTGCAGCCCAAGATCCTGACCGTGACCCAGAGCACCTACGATGGCGTGCTCTACAACACCGAGTCGATCAAGGCGGCGCTGGACGGCTGGGTGGACACCATCCACTTCGACGAGGCCTGGCTGCCGCACGCGGCCTTCCACAAGTTCTACGGCACCTTCCACGCCATGGGCAAGGGCCGCAAGCGTCCGCAGCAGGCCATGGTCTATGCCACCCAGTCCACGCACAAGTTGCTGGCCGGCATCAGCCAGGCCTCGCAGGTGCTGGTGCAGGATTCTCAGAGCGTCAAGCTGGACCGCTACCTCTTCAACGAGGCCTACCTGATGCACACCTCCACCTCGCCGCAGTACGCCATCATCGCGTCCTGCGACGTGGCGGCAGCCATGATGGAGCCTCCCGGCGGCACCGCGCTGGTGGAGGAAAGCATCAAGGAAGCCCTGGACTTCCGCCGTGCCATGCGCAAGGTCGACGAGGAGTACGGCGAGGACTGGTGGTTCCAGGTCTGGGGGCCGGATCGCCTGGCCGACGAGGGCATTGGCCGCCAGGACGACTGGGTGCTCAAGGCCAACGAGACCTGGCATGGCTTCGGCAACCTGGCCGATGGCTTCAACATGCTGGACCCGATCAAGTCCACCATCATCACCCCGGGCTTGAACGTGTCCGGCGAGTTCGCGGCCACGGGCATCCCGGCGTCCATCGTCACCAAGTTCCTGGCCGAGCACGGCGTGGTGGTCGAGAAGACGGGGCTGTACTCCTTCTTCATCATGTTCACCATCGGCATCACCAAGGGCCGCTGGAACACGCTGCTGACCGCGCTGCAGCAGTTCAAGGACGACTACGACCGCAACCAGCCGCTGTGGCGCGTGATGCCGGAGTTCTGTCAGGCCTTCCCGCGCTACGAGCGCATGGGCTTGCGCGACCTCTGTCAGAGCGTGCACGAGGCTTATGCCAAGGGCGACATTGCCCGCCTGACCACCGAGGTCTACCTGTCGGAGCTGGAGCCGGCGATGAAGCCCAGCGATGCCTACGCGCACATCGCGCACCGCAAGACCGAACGGGTGGAGATCGACGACCTGGAAGGCCGGGTCACCACGGCGCTGCTCACGCCCTATCCGCCGGGCATTCCCCTGGTCATTCCGGGCGAGCGCTTCGATCGCAAGGTGGTGGACTACCTGCGCTTCACCCGCGAGTTCAACGCCCAGTTCCCGGGCTTCGGGGCAGATGTGCACGGCCTGGTGTCTGAGGAGGAGGTGCCGGGCGGGCCCAAGCGCTACTTCGTCGACTGCGTGCGAGACTGATCCGCAGGGGCGAAAAAAAGCCCTCGCCGCGGCGAGGGCCTCTTCAAGGCATGGGGGTGGGGCCGCTCAGGCTTCGTCCTCGGGCATGCCGCCCACCATGACGTGGCTGAAGCCGCCGTCCACGTAGGTGATCTCGCTGGTCATGCCGGCCGCCAGATCCGACAGCAGGAAGGCGGCCACATTGCCGACATCCTCGATCGTCACGTTGCGGCGCAGCGGGGCGTTGCGCGAGAAGATGTCCAGCAATTTGCCGAAGCCCTTGATGCCCGAGGCCGCCAGGGTCTTGATCGGGCCGGCCGAGATGCCGTTGACCCGGATGCCCTTGGGGCCCAGGCTGGCGGCCAGGTAGCGCACGCTGGCTTCCAGCGAGGCCTTGGCCAGACCCATGGTGTTGTAGGCCGGCACATAGCGCATGGCGCCCAGGTAGGACAGGGTCACCAGCGAGGCGTTGTCGCGCAGTGAGGGCAGGGCTGCCTTGGCCATGGCCGGGAAGCTGTAGGCCGAGATGTCGTGCGCGATGCGGAAGCCTTCGCGCGACAGGCCGTCGAGGAAGTCGCCTGCGATGGCTTCACGCGGGGCGAAGCCGATCGAGTGCACGAAACCGTCGAAGCCTTCGGGCCAGGCGGTCTTGAGCTCGACGAAGAGGCGCTCGATGGCGGCGTCGTCGCCCACGTCGCATTCGAACACCAGCTTGGAGTCGAATTCGGCGGCGAATTCAGTGATGCGGTCTTTGAAGCGTTCGCCGACGTAGCTGAAAGCCAGTTCGGCGCCTTCGCGATGGCAGGCCTTGGCGATGCCGTAGGCGATGGAGCGGTTCGAAAGCAGGCCCGTGATGAGCAGGCGCTTGCCGGCGAGGAATCCCATGCGGTCTCCGGAGTGTTGTGGTCCAGCGCGATTTTGACATGAGCAACTTGCTGTGACGAAGTGGGCTGGCTATAATTCGAACTTCGCTAGAATGCCGATAGCTAGAGGAAGTGGGCGGATTCATCTCTGCCCATTTTTTTTGCGCTGGTGTTTTGGCGTTGAAACGCCACTGAAGCGCTACTGAAGCTGGAAAGGTATTCGCACCCTGATGAGCTGGAGCCAGGCCGTCGAGAAGACGGTGACAGGTTTGGGTTATGAACTCGTCGATGTCGAGAGATCGGCCGGCGGGTTGTTGCGCGTCTATATCGACCGTGTGCCCGGCAAGACCTACCCCACAGGCGGGCAGGAGTTCGTGACGGTCGAGGACTGCGAGGCGGTGACCCGCCAGCTGCAGTACGTGCTGGAGGTCGAGAATGTCGACTATGCCCGGCTCGAGGTGTCCTCGCCGGGGTTGGACCGTCCGCTCAAGACCGCCGAGCACTACGTCCGCTTTGCGGGGCAGCAGGTGCAGATCACCCTCAAACTGCCTTTCCAGGGGCGCAAGAAATACGAAGGCTTGCTGCAGGCCGCCGATGCGGGCGAGGGCTGGCAGCTGGTGTTCCACGACGGCAAGGTCGACCAGGTCCTGGATTTCAGTCTGGACGAGGTGCGTGAAGCACGGCTGGTGCCGGTGCTGGATTTCAAGGGTCGCCGCAACAAGGCTGCCCCCGCCGCCGAGCCCTCAACCCCGGGCGATGCGGGCGAAGAGACAACCGATGGAGGTCAAGAAGAATGAACCGCGAAATGCTGATGTTGGTGGATGCGATCTCGCGCGAGAAGGGCGTGGACCGCGAGGTGGTGTTCGGCGCGGTTGAACTGGCGCTGGCCTCTGCCACCAAGAAGCTGCACGGCGGCGAGGTCGATATCCGCGTGGCCATCGACCGCGATACCGGCGAGTACGAGACCTTCCGTCGTTGGCATGTGGTGCCCGATGAGGCCGGCCTGCAGATTCCCGATGCGGAGATCCTGCTGTTCGAGGCCAAGGAGCAGATCGGCGACATCGAGGTCGACGACTACATCGAGGAGCCGATCGAGTCGGTGCCCATCGGCCGCATTGGCGCGCAGGCCGCCAAGCAGGTCATCCTGCAAAAGATCCGTGACGCCGAGCGCGAGCAACTGCTCAACGATTTCCTGGCCCGTGGCGAGAAGATCTTCGTGGGCACGGTCAAGCGTCTGGACAAGGGCGACATCATCGTCGAGTCCGGCCGTGTCGAAGGCCGCCTCAAGCGCAACGAGATGATCCCGAAGGAGAACCTGCGCACCGGCGACCGCGTGCGTGCGTTCATCGCCGGCGTCGATCCCACCGCCCGCGGCCCGCAGATCATGCTCTCGCGCTCCGCCCCGGGTTTCATGGTCGAGCTGTTCGCCCAGGAGGTGCCCGAGATCGAGCAGGGTCTGCTGGAGATCAAGAGCTGCGCCCGCGACCCGGGCAGCCGCGCCAAGATCGCCGTCGTCTCGCACGACAAGCGGGTCGATCCGATCGGCACCTGTGTCGGCGTGCGCGGCTCCCGCGTCACGGCCGTGACCAACGAGCTGGCCGGCGAACGCGTGGACATCGTGCTGTGGTCGGAGGATCCGGCCCAGTTCGTGATCGGCGCCCTGGCCCCGGCCAATGTGCAATCCATCGTCGTGGACGAAGAGAAGCACGCGATGGACGTGGTGGTCGACGAGGAGAACCTGGCGATCGCCATCGGCCGTGGCGGCCAGAACGTGCGTCTGGCCTCCGAGCTGACCGGCTGGCGCATCAACATCATGACGGCCGAGGAATCGGCGGCCAAGCAGGCGCAGGAATCCGACGTCGTGCGCCGCCTGTTCGTCGATAAGCTGGATGTGGACGAGGAAGTCGCCGACATCCTGATCGCCGAAGGTTTCACCAGCCTGGAAGAGGTGGCCTACGTGCCGCTGCAGGAAATGCTGGAAATCGAAGGCTTCGACGAAGACACCGTCACCGAGCTGCGCAACCGGGCCAAGGATGCGCTGCTCACCATGGAAATCGTGCGCGAGGAGGGCGTGGGCGGCGTGTCCCAGGACCTGCGCGACCTGGAGGGGCTGAACCCTGATCTGATCGCCAAGCTGGCCGCCGGGGGAGTGAATTCCCGTGACGACCTGGCAGACCTGGCCGTCGACGAACTGGTCGAGATGACCGGCGTCGATGATGTCGAGGCCAAGGCGCTGATCATGAAGGCCCGTGAGCACTGGTTCAACGCCTGAACCTCCAGCGTCCCCACACGAGCATCCACGCACACGGTACCCAGACAAGGAATCCCAGAATGGCAGTGACCACCGTCGCCCAACTCGCCGCGGAGCTGAGCAGGCCCGCCGCGACGCTGCTAGAGCAGCTGAAGTCGGCCGGCGTCGCCAAGAACTCGCCCGAAGACTCGCTCACCGAGTCGGACAAGGAGCGCCTGCTCGAGCACCTGCGCAGCGCGCACGGCATGAGCTCTGGCGGCGACCGCAAGAAGATCACCCTGACCCGCAAGTCGACCAGCGAGATCAAGCAGGCCGATGCGAGCGGCAAGGCGCGCACCATCCAGGTGGAGGTGCGCAAGAAGCGCACGTTCATCAAGCGTGACGACATCCCTGGCGGTTCCAGCGCCGAGGATGCCGCCGCCGCGGAGGAGGCCGAACTCGCTCGCCGCGAGGAAGAGGCCCGCCACCAGGCCGAGCTGATCCGTCAGCAGGAAGAGGAACTGGCTGAGAAGCGCCGTCAACGCGAGGAGCAGGAGCGCCTGGAGCGCGAGGCTGCAGCCAAGGCCGCCGCCGAAGCCGCTGCAGCCAAGGCCGCCGCCGAAGCCGAGGCCAAGGCTGCTGCCGAAGCCGCTGCCGCGGCCCAGGCCAAGGCTGCAGCCGAAGCCGCCGCGACCCAGGCCAGCGCCGAGGCAGCACCTGCACCGGTGGCCCCGGTGGCTGCCGCCCCTGTGGCTGCCCCCGAGCCTGCGCCGGCCCCCAAGCCCGCCCTGCGCGTGGTCAAGGCCTCGGCCGGCCAGGACGCCGAGGAAGCCAAGCGCCTGGCCGATCTGGCCGAGCGCCGCAAGCGTGCCGAGGCCGAGGCGGCCGCCATCCGCGACATGATGGCCCGCAAGTCCAAGGTCATGGTGGCCAAGAAGCCGGAAGAACCCAAGCCGGCCGAGGCCAGCAAGGAAGGCATCAAGGGCACCATCCACAAGTCGGCGGCCAAGCCGGGCGCGCCCGCGCCGGCCGCTGCCGCGCCGTCCGCGGCCAAGCCGGGCGACAAGAAGTCGGTCAAGTCCGAGAAGCTGTCCTCCAGCTGGGCGGACGACGCCAAGAAGCGGGGCGCCCCGGGCAAGCCGCGCACCGACCTGTCGAGCAACCGGCCGGGCTGGCGTGCGCCGCGCGGTGGTCGCCGCGGTGATGGGCGTGACGAGCGCGCCAGCACCTTCCAGGCGCCGACCGAGCCGGTGGTGCAGGAAGTGCACGTGCCCGAAACCATCTCGGTGGCCGATCTGGCCCACAAGATGTCGGTCAAGGCCAGCGAAGTCATCAAGAAGATGATGCTGCTGGGCCAGATGGTCACCATCAACCAGCAGCTGGACCAGGAAACGGCCATGATCGTGGTCGAGGAAATGGGCCACAAGGCGCTGGCCGCCAAGCTGGACGATCCGGAAGCCTTCTCCGAGGAGGAAGAGGCCGCCGCCGGTGGCGACGCCCTGCCGCGTGCGCCGGTGGTGACCGTCATGGGTCACGTCGACCACGGCAAGACCTCGCTGCTGGACTACATCCGCCGCAGCCGGGTGGCCGCGGGCGAGGCCGGCGGCATCACGCAGCACATTGGTGCCTACCACGTGGAAACCCCGCGCGGCATGGTCACCTTCCTGGACACCCCGGGTCACGAGGCCTTCACGGCCATGCGGGCTCGTGGTGCCAAGGCCACCGACATCGTCATCCTGGTGGTGGCGGCCGACGACGGCGTCATGCCGCAGACCAAGGAAGCCATCAGCCACGCCAAGGCGGCCGGTGTGCCCATCGTGGTTGCGATGACCAAGATCGACAAGCCCGAAGCCAACCCGGACCGCCTCAAGAGCGAGCTGGTGGCCGAAGAGGTGGTGCCGGAAGACTTCGGTGGCGACAGCCCCTTCGTCGGCGTCTCCTCCAAGACTGGTCAGGGCATCGACGAGTTGCTGGAGCAGGTGCTGCTGCAGGCCGAAGTGCTGGAACTGAAGGCACCGGTGGATGCGATGGCCAAGGGCATCGTGATCGAAGCCCGCCTGGACAAGGGCCGCGGCCCGGTGGCCACGGTGCTGGTGCAGTCCGGCACGCTCAAGCGTGGTGACGTGGTGCTGGCCGGCGCCAGCTATGGCCGCGTGCGCGCCATGCTGGACGAGGATGGCAAGAACACGCTCGAGGCCGGTCCCTCCATTCCGGTGGAGATCCAGGGCCTGACCGAGGTGCCCGCCGCCGGTGACGACTTCATGGTGCTGGCCGACGAACGCCGGGCCCGCGAAATCGCCACCTTCCGTCAGGGCAAGTACCGCGACGTCAAGCTGGCCAAGCAGCAGGCGGCCAAGCTGGAGTCCATGTTCGAGAACATGGGCGAAGGCCAGGCCCAGGTGCTGCCGTTGATCGTCAAGGCCGACGTGCAAGGTTCGCAGGAAGCCCTGGTGGCCTCGCTGCTCAAGCTCTCGACCGACGAGGTGCGGGTGCAGGTGGTGCACGCGGCCGTGGGCGGCATCAGCGAGTCGGACGTCAACCTGGCGATCGCCTCCAAGGCCGTCATCATCGGCTTCAACACCCGTGCGGACGCCAACGCCCGCAAGGTGGCCGATGGCAATGGCGTGGACATCCGTTACTACAACGTCATCTATGACGCGGTGGACGAGGTGAAGGCGGCGATGGCCGGCATGCTGGCCCCGGAGCAGAAGGAAGAGATCATCGGCATGGCCGAGATCCGCGTGGTGTTCGTGGCGTCCAAGATCGGCACGATCGCCGGCTCGATGGTCACCTCCGGTGTGGTGCGCCGCAACGCCAAGTTCCGCCTGCTGCGCGACAACATCGTGATCTACACGGGCGACATCGAGTCGGTCCGCCGCGAGAAGGACGACGTGCGCGAGGTCAAGGAAGGCTTCGAGTGCGGTATCAAGCTCAAGAACTACACCGACATCAAGGAAGGCGACCAGCTCGAGGTCTTCGAGATCAAGGAAGTGGCACGCACCTTGTAAAACGGGTGGCGCTGCTCGCAGCACGACCCCGCCGAACCCGGCGGGGTTTTTGCTTGAGCGGCCCGACCTGGCAGGAGCACATTCATGCGACACAAACGCAGTCTCCCCAACCGCAGCTTCCGGGTGGCCGACCAGATCCAGCGCGATGTGGCCGAACTGATCCGCGAGCTGAAGGACCCCCGCATCGGCATGGTCACGATCAATGCCGTGGAGGTCACGCCTGACTACGCCCATGCCAAGGTGCTGTTCTCGCTGCTGGTGGGTGATCCGGTGGCCAGCGAGACCGCGCTCAATGAGGCCGCCGGCTTCGTGCGCAACGGCCTGTTCAAGCGCCTGTCCATCCACACCGTGCCGACGCTGCATTTCAAGTTCGACCAGACCACCGAGCGTGCGGCCGGGCTGAACGCGCTGATCCAGCAGGCCAACGCCAATCGGGCCAAGGATGACTGAGCTGGTCATGAACGACACCCCGGTCTCGGCACCGCGGCCGCGCATCGTGCGCCGGCCGGTGCATGGCGTGCTGTTGCTCGACAAGCCGCTGGGCCTGTCGAGCAACGACGCGCTGCAGAAGGCCAAGCGCCTGTTCCGTGCCGAGAAGGCCGGGCACACCGGCACCTTGGATCCGCTGGCCTCCGGCCTGCTGCCGCTGTGCTTCGGCGCCGCCACCAAGTTCTCCCAGGCCAGCCTGGAGGCCGACAAGGCCTATGCCGCCACCCTGCGCCTGGGCCAGACCCGGGTGGGCGGCGACATGGAGGGCGAAATTGTCCGCGAGCGCCCGGTCGAGGTGACGATGGCCGCCATCGAGGCCGCCTGTGCGCGCTTCACCGGCCCGATCTCCCAATTACCGCCGATGCATTCCGCCCTCAAGAAGGACGGCAAGGCGCTTTATGAATATGCCCGGGCCGGGATCGAGGTGGAACGTGAGCCGCGCCAGGTGCGCATTCACGCCATCGACATCCTGGGCTGGGATGCTGCGGCCTGCACCCTCCAACTGGCGGTGCGTTGCAGCAAGGGCACTTACATCCGCACCCTGGCCGAGGACATCGGCGAGGTGCTGGGTTGTGGTGCCCACCTGGCCGGGTTGAGGCGCACCCACAGCGGCGGTCTGGACGTGGCCCATGCGGTCACGCTGGACCGGCTGGCCGAGCTCGACGAGGCCGGACGGGACGCGCTGCTGCGCGGCCCGGACTGCATGCTCGCCGACTGGCCCGCTGTGTGCTTGCCGATGGACGAGGCCGGCCGCTTCCTCACGGGGATGCGGCGCAAGGTGCAGACGCCCGACATGCCGGCGGTGCGCGTCTACGGGCCCAACCCATCCACCTTCCTGGGCAGTGCCCATGTCACCGCCGGTGAACTGATCCCCGACCGCCTGCTCAGCCCCATCGAGGTGCAGGCCCTGCTGGTCAACCAGAAAGAAACACCATGAGCCGTCAGATTCGCAACATCGCCATCATCGCCCACGTGGACCATGGCAAAACCACCATGGTCGACCAGCTGCTGCGCCAGTCGGGCACCTTCGCCGAGCACGAGAAGGTCGTCGACACCGTGATGGACAACAACGCCATCGAGCGCGAGCGGGGCATCACCATCCTGGCCAAGAACTGCGCGGTCAGCTGGCAAGGCACCCACATCAACATCGTCGACACCCCGGGACACGCGGACTTCGGCGGCGAGGTGGAGCGCGCCCTGTCCATGGTGGACGGTGTGGTGCTGCTGATCGACGCCCAGGAGGGCCCGATGCCGCAGACCCGCTTCGTGACCAAGAAGGCGCTGGCCCTGGGCCTCAAGCCCATCGTCGTGGTCAACAAGGTGGACAAGCCGGGTGCCAAGCCGGACGCCGTGATCAACGCCGCCTTCGACCTGTTCGACAAGCTGGGCGCCACCGACGAGCAGCTGGACTTCCCGGTGGTCTATGCCTCGGGCATCAACGGCTGGTCTTCGCTGGAAGAGGGCGAGCCGGGGGCCCAGTGGGGCCCGGACATGTCGGCCCTGTTCGACACCATTCTCAAGCACGTGCCCACCCACCAGGGCAACCCTGACGCCTCGCTGCAGCTGCAGATCTCGGCGCTGGACTACTCCACCTTCGTCGGTCGCATCGGCGTGGGCCGCATCAGCCAGGGCACCCTGAAGCCTTCGATGGACGTGCTGGTGATGGAAGGCCCGGACGGCAAGAGCTTCAAGGGTCGGGTCAACCAGGTGCTGACCTTCCAGGGCCTGGATCGCGTGCAGGTCACCGAAGCCGGCCCCGGCGACATCGTGCTGATCAACGGCATCGAGGACATCGGCATCGGCGTGACGCTGACCAGCCCCACCGATCCGGCCCCGCTGCCGATGCTGAAGGTGGACGAGCCCACGCTGACGATGAACTTCTGCGTCAACACCTCGCCGCTGGCCGGCCGGGAAGGCAAGTTCGTCACCAGCCGCCAGATCTGGGACCGTCTGCAGAAGGAACTGCAGAGCAACGTGGCTTTGCGCGTGTCTGAAACCGGCGAGGACGGCGTCTTCGAAGTGATGGGCCGGGGTGAACTGCACCTGACCATCCTGCTGGAGAACATGCGCCGCGAGGGCTACGAGCTGGCTGTGGGCAAGCCGCGCGTGGTGTTCCGTGACATCGACGGCGTCAAGTGCGAGCCGATCGAAATGGTCACCGCCGACGTGGAAGAGCAACACCAGGGCGGCGTGATGCAGGCCCTGGGCGAGCGCAAGGGCGAGCTGGTGAACATGGAGCCGGACGGCCGTGGCCGCGTGCGCCTGGAGTACCGCATCCCGGCGCGGGGCCTGATCGGCTTCTCCAACGAGTTCCTGAACCTGACCCGCGGCTCGGGCCTGATCTCCAACATCTTCGACGGCTACGAGCCGCACAAGGGCGACATCGCTGGTCGCAAGAACGGCGTGCTGATCTCGATGGATGCCGGCGAGATCTTCACCTACGCCCTGGGCAAGCTGGATGACCGCGGTCGCATGTTCGTCAAGCCGGGCGACCCGGTGTACGAGGGCATGATCGTCGGCATCCACAGCCGCGACAACGATCTGATCGTCAACGCCACCCGCACCAAGCAGCTGACCAACTTCCGCGTCAGCGGCAAGGAAGACGCGATCAAGATCACGCCGCCGATCGAGCTGACGCTGGAGTACGGTGTCGAGTTCATCGAGGACGACGAGCTGGTCGAGATCACGCCCAAGTCGATCCGCCTGCGCAAGCGCCACCTGAGCGAACACGACCGCAAGCGCGCCGCCCGCGAAAGCGCATGAGCCCCGTGGCCCCCATGATGAGCCACCGCCGCGCGGTGGCCACCATGGTGCTGGCCACGCTGCTCTGGAGCATCGCCGGGGTCGTCACCCGGCACCTGGACTCGGCCGCCTCCTTTGAGGTGACCTTCTGGCGCAGCGCGGCCAATGCGTTGGCCATGGCGGCGTTGCTGGCCTGGCAGATGGGACCGACCGCTCTGCGACGCAGCCTGCGCCAGGGCGGGGCGGTGCTGTGGTGGTCCGGTCTGGGCTGGGGCGTGATGTACACCGCCTTCATGGTGGCGCTCACGCTGACCACCGTGGCCAATGTGCTGATCACCGAGGCGCTGTCGCCCCTCTTGACCGCCCTGATCGCCCGCTTCGTGCTCCGGCAGCGCCTGCCGCTGCGCACCTGGGTGGCCATCGCCATGGCCAGCGGCGGCATCGCCTGGATGCACGCCTCCCATGTGGCCGGCGGCGACCTGCGCCACTTGGTGGGCACGGGCCTGGCGCTGCTGGTGCCGCTGTGCAGCGCCCTGGTGTGGGTGCTGATGCAGGTGAATGCCCGCCGTGCGGCTGAACACCAGCAGGACCTGTCCGCGGCCGTGTTGATCGGTGCCGTGCTGTCGGCCGCGGTTTCGCTGCCGCTGGCCTGGCCGCTGCAGGCCTCGGCCCACGACATGCAGTTGCTGAGCCTGCTGGGCGTGGTGCAGTTGGCCATTCCCTGCGCGATGGCGGTGGCTGCTGGCCGCGTGCTCAAGGCCCCCGAAGCCTCGCTGCTGGGCCAGCTGGAAATCGTTTTCGGCGTGGCCTGGACCTGGCTGGGCACGGCCGAGGCGCCGACCCCGGCGGTGCTGGGCGGCGGCCTGCTGGTGCTGTGCGCGCTGACCGCCAACGAGGGCCTGGCCCTGTGGCGCAGCCGGGCCACGGCCGCACGGGGCTGAAGCGCCCCCCCGTTTTCGACGACGGCACAATGCGGCGATGAGCCGGCCCATCGACCGGCCGGAGACACGCTCGCATGCATTCCGATGATTTCTCGCCCGCCTTGTGCTCGGGTGGCCAGGTGCTGGCCCGCCGTCAGGGGCCGCTGGGCCTGATCACCCTCCACCGCGCCGCAGCGCTCAATGCGCTGTCCCTGGGCATGGTGCGCGACCTGACCACCGTGCTGCTGCAGTGGCGCGCGGACCCGGCGGTCCAGGCCGTGCTGGTGCAGGGTGCCGGCCGCGAGGGCAAGCCGCCGGCCTTCTGCGCGGGCGGCGACATCCGCTTCTTCCATCAGGCGGCCCTGGCCGGCGATCCGCGGCTGGAGGACTTCTTCACCGAGGAATACGCCCTCAACCACCTGATTCATGGCTATCCCAAGCCCTGCATCGCGCTGATGGACGGGGTGTGCATGGGCGGCGGCATGGGCATCAGCCAGGGCGCCTCGCTGCGGGTGGTGACCGAGCTCAGCAAGCTCGCCATGCCTGAGACCCACATCGGCCTGTTCCCGGATGTGGGCGGTGGCTGGTTCCTGGCCCGCTGCCCGGGCCATGTGGGCGAGTACCTGGCCTTGAGCGGCGAGGTGCTGGATGCGGCCGACGCCATCGCCTTCGGCCTGGCCGATGTGCAGCTGCCCTCGGCCGTGCTGCCTGCGCTGGTGGAGGCGCTGGGTGATGGCTCGTCCACCACCGGTGCCCAGTTGGAGGCGGCGGTGCGGGCCCGGGCGGTGGCTGCTGGCGAAGGCCGGTTGGCGGCGCTGCAGGGGCAGATCGACCTGCATTTCAGCCGCCCGACGCTGGGCGACATCATCACCTCGCTGACCGGTGACGACAGCGACTGGGCACGACACACCCTGGGCGCGCTGCACAAGCGTTCGCCCCTGATGATGGCCGTGGCCCTGGAGCAGGTGCGCCGGGCCCGCCACCTGAGCCTGGCGGACGATCTGCGCATGGAGCGCGACCTGGTGCGCCAGTGCTTCCAGCTGCGCCCGGGCACGGCCAGCGAGACGGTGGAGGGCATTCGCGCGCTGGTGATCGACAAGGACCACCAGCCGCGCTGGAACCCGTCCCGGGTGGAGGACGTGACCCCCGACCAGGTGGCCGCCTTCTTCGACAGCCCTTGGCCCGCGGTGGTTCACCCGCTGCGCGCGCTGGACTGAGCCCGCGCGCGACAGCGGCGCAGGGCGTGTTCAGCCCTTGAGCTTCAGGCCACCCATCATCGGGTCGCTGATGCTGGGCTTGCCGGTCTCCACGTGGCCCGCCAGGCGGGTCTGGAAGCTGCTGTCGCCCGCGGCGGTGACGACGATGTCGTACCAGCCGAAGGTGCGGTGCAGCGACCAGCTCACCGACTGCATCGCGCCCGCGGCCAGGCTCAGCGTCTGGCTCTGGCCGCTGTAGCGGTCCACCAGCGTCAAGGCCACGGTGGCCTTGCCGGCATTGCTGAAGGTCACGGTCACACCCTCGTCGCCCGGCACGGGGGTGTAGACCACGCTGGTCTCGACCCGCACCGCGCTCTTGGCCGTGCCCCCCTGGTAGCGGCGCAGGAAGCCGTTGGGGCCGGAGACCGCCAGGTCATAGCTGCTGGCCCCGGCCGAGAGCAGGTCCCACTGGCCCTTGAGCGCCTGGCCGGGCTCGACGGTGTAGTTGCGCGGCGCGTCGGCCGTGGTGCGGCTGCGCACCTGGAACACCGCGGTGGCATGGCCTTCGTTGATGAAGTCCAGCACATACAGGCCCTTGTCGGCCTTGAGGTGACCGTTGGCCTGCAGCGCATAGGGCAGGGCGCGGGCGCGGCGCACGCCGGTTTCCTGCACCGGCAACTGCGGGTTGGTGGGGGCGACCACCACGTAGTCGGCATGGCGCTCCAGATCGGCCGGGAAATAGGCCGACGTGCTGGGCAGGGCCGGCACCTTGGCGTTGGGCGTGGCGAAGTTCAGGGCCGAGGTCAGGTCGCCGGTCACGGCGCGGCGCCACGGGGTGATGTTGCTCTCGGTCACCCCGAAGCGGGCTTCCAGGAAGCGGATCACCGAGGTGTGGTCGAAGACCTGCGAATCGACCCAGCCGCCCTTGCTCCAGGGCGAGACGACCAGCATCGGCACCCGCATGCCCAGACCGTAGGGGCCGGCCGGGTGGCTGCTGTCACCGGCATAGAGCTCATTGGTGGTCTTGACGGTGGAGGCCCCCAGGCTGCTGTTGGCCGGCGGGGTGGGCGGCGACATGTGGTCGAAGAAGCCGCCTTCCTCGTCGTAGTTGATGAACAGCACCGTCTTGCTCCAGACGGCCGGGTTGGCGGTCAGGGCATCCAGGAACTGCGAGACGAACCAGGCGCCGTAGTCGGCCGGGTGGTTGGGGTGCTCGCTGTAGGCCTCGGGGGCGACGATCCAGGACACCTGCGGCAGCTTGTTGTTGGCCACATCCTGACGGAACTGGGTCACCAGGCCGTTGGGGTCGCGGTTGCTGTTGACGATGGCGGTGCCGGTCTTGGCCTTGTCGGCCAGAGGCGTGCCGGCCACGGCATTCTGGTACTGGTGGAAGTACAGCAGCGAGTTGTCGCCGTAGTTGCCGATATAGGGGTCGCTGGTCCAGCCCCAGTAGCCGTCGGCGGTCAGGCCGGTGCCGGTGTCCTGGTAGATCTTCCAGCTGATGCCGGCGGCTTCCAGGCGCTCGGGGTAGGTCTTCCAGTCGTAGCCGGCTTCGGCATTGGTGATGACCGGGCCACCGCCCTTGCCGTCGTTGCCCACCCAGCCCGTCCACAGGTGGTAGCGGTTGGGGTCGGTCGGGCCCATCAGCGAGCAGTGGTAGGCATCGCAGACGGTGAAGGCGTCGGCCAGCGCGTAGTGGAAGGGGATGTCCGCGCGCTGGTGGTAGGTCATGGCCGACAGGCCCTTGTTGGGCACCCACTGGTCGTGGCGGCCCAGGTTCCAGGCGGCGTGGGTGTCGTTCCAGCCGTGCGGGGGGTCGGGCAGGAAGGTCATGCCCAGGTTGTCCACCGGCGGCCGGAAGGGCAGCACCAACTGGTCGCCGTTCATCTGGTACCAGACCGGCTGGCCCGAGGGCAGGGTGATGGCCCGCGGATCGGCAAAGCCGCGCACGCCGCGCAGGGTGCCGAACAGGTGATCGAAGGAGCGGTTCTCCTGCATCAGGATCACCACGTGCTCGACGTCGGCGATGGTGCCGGTGCGCTGGTGGGCGGGAATCTCCAGGGCGCGGGCGATGCTGGGGTGCATGCCGGCGGCGGCGCTGGACGCGCCCATCCATTGCAGAAACTGGCGGCGGCGGGGATCGGTCATGGGAGGGCCTTTTCGGGGTTGGGGGTGATGGCCGCCACGCTAGGCCGGGCGTTTGACACGTCCGTGTCGGTCCTGCGGGTCGAAGGACCCAAGGTGCGACAAGCTGTGACACCGGATAATCCGGGGGTGACCTCCCGCCCCGAATTCCCCTCCGTCCTGTCCTCGCGTCCGTCCCCCTGGCGGCTGAGCGTGGCGCCCATGCTCGACTGGACCGACCGCCACTGCCGGCATTTCCATCGCCAGCTCACCCACCAGACACGGCTTTACACCGAGATGGTCACCACCGGCGCATTGCGTTTCGGTGACCAGGCGCGCCATCTGGACTACGGCGCCGAGGAACACCCTCTGGCCCTTCAGTTAGGGGGGAGCGAACCCGAGGAACTGGCGCACGCCACACGCCTGGCCCGGCAATGGGGCTACGACGAGGTCAACCTCAATTGCGGCTGCCCCAGCGAGCGGGTGCAACGCGGTGCCTTCGGCGCCTGCCTGATGGCCGAGGCCCCGCTGGTGGCCGACTGCGTGCGGGCGATGCGCGAGGCGGCCGAGCCTTCCCAGGCCGGGCAGACGGCGCTGCCCATCACGGTCAAGCACCGCATCGGCATCGACAAGGAAGAGAGCTATGCCTTCGTGCGGGACTTCGTCGGCACCGTGGCCGAGGCGGGCTGCGAGGTCTTCATCGTCCACGCCCGCAACGCCTGGCTCAAGGGTCTGAGCCCCAAGGAGAACCGGGAGATCCCGCCGCTGCGCTATGAACTGGTCTACCAACTCAAGCGCGAGTTTCCACAGCTGACCATCGTGCTCAACGGCGGGGTGAAGACCAGCGAGGAGATTGCCCACCACCTGGCCCAGGTCGATGGGGTGATGGTGGGCCGCGAGGCCTACCACAACCCCTGGCTGATGGCCGACTGGGACACGCGCTTCTGGGGCGCTTCGGCCGACCCCGCGGCCGACCGCGATGCGGTGGAGCAGGCCATGGTGCGCTACATGGCCGAGCGCCATGCCGCGGCGGCCACGCCCTGGGCCCACATCGCCCGCCACATGCTGGGTCTGCACAACGGCCTGTCCGGGGCGCGCCGCTGGCGCCAGGTGTGGTCGGACCACCGGCTCAAGGGCGAGCCGCCCGAGGCGGTGTACCAGCACGCCCACCGCGGGGCCCCGGCGGCAGCCTGATCCCGCTCAGCTCGCGGTGCGTGGGGCCGGGGCATTGCGCTGTGGCCAGGTGGCCAGCAGCAGCCCGGTCAGGGCCAGGCCCAGTGCCAGCACCTGGGCCAGCGCCAGCGATTCGCCCAGGAACAGCACGCCGACGGCGGTGGCCGACAGCGGCAGCATCACGCTGAACACGCCAGCCTGCTGGGCCGGCACGTGGCGCAGGCCCTTCATCCAGAGCCAGACGGTGACCACGCTGGCGGCCAAGGCGTAAAAGCCCAGCAGGCCCCAGTGCGCGGCGTGCACCGCCCCGAAGTCGAAGCGCAGCGCCTGCCACAGGCCCAGCGGCGTCACCAGGGCCAGGCCCCAGAGGTTGATCAGCGCGCTGATGCGGCGCGGCGAGACCTGGGCGGTCAGCTTCTTGCCGATCACCATGTAGCAGGCCTCGCAGAACACCGCGCCCAGCAGCAGGCCGTAGCCCCACCTGGGCGCGGGGGCGGCCGCATTGCTGCCGTGCCGGCTCAGGGCCAGCAGCGCGATGCCCGCCACCGCGCAGACCACGCCCGCCATCACCCGGGGGCGCAGGGCCTCCTTCAGCCACAGCCGCGAGAGCAGGGCCACGGCGGCCGGAATGCCGGCCATCACCACCCCGGCGGCCACGGCCGAGGTGGCGGCCACGCCGAAGAGCATGCAGATGGAGAACAGGAAATTGCCCAGGAAGCTCTCCAGGAAGAGCAGGCGCCGGTCGGCCGGGCTCAGCGGGGCTTCGCCCGGTGCGCGTTGCACCCAGCGGACCATGGCCAGTGCCGCCAGGCCGAAGCGCAGCCAGGCCAGCAGGAAGATGGGGAACACGGCCACCAGGAGCTTGGACAGGCCGACATAGCTGCCGACCAGCGCCATGCTGGCGGCCAGGCTGGCATAGGCCAGTCCTCGGGAGGAAGAAGTGCGCATGAGGGCGGACAGGGTAGCCGATCCGACCCCGAGGCGCCCGGCCGTGGCGGGCGCGGAGTTACGATGCGATACGGTGCCCGGCATGGGCGGCAACGGGGTTTCGGGGATGCGCATCCTGCTGGTGGAGGACGACGAACTGCTGCAACGCGCGCTGGCGGCGGCCCTGGCCGAGGCGGGCATGGAGCTGGACGTGCTTGGCGCGGCCGAGCCCGCCCTGGACGCCTTGTCCCACGGCATGCACGACCTGGCCATCGTGGACATCGGCCTGCCGGGCATGGATGGTCTGGCTCTGCTGCGGGAACTGCGGCGCAGCGGCAACAAGGTGCCGGTGCTGATGCTGACGGCCCGGGACGGCCTGGACGACCGCGTGCAGGGCCTCAATGAAGGGGCGGACGACTACCTGATCAAGCCCTTTCTGCTGCCGGAATTGCTGGCCCGGGTGCAGGCCCTGATCCGCCGCAGCCAGTCGGCGGCGAGTTCCCGGGTGGAGGTGGGCCCGCTGGCGATGGACATCGCCAGCCACGAGGCCGAGCTGGCGGGGCAGCCGCTGACCCTGACGGGGCGGGAGTGGGACCTGCTGCTGGCCCTGGTGCTGGCCACGCCCAAGGTGCTGGCCAAGCGCAAGCTGGCCGACAGCCTGAGCCGCTGGGACAAGGAGATCACCGACAACGCCATCGAGATCTACGTCTCGCGGGTGCGCAACAAGCTGGCCGACAGCGGGGTGACGATCCGCACCGTGCGGGGCATCGGCTACCGGCTGGATCTGGTGCCGGCATGACCCTGGCCGATCCGCCCTCCCTGCGTGGCCGGCTGCTGCGCCTGCTGTGGTGGCCGCTGCTGGCCGTGCTGCTGCTCAGCGCCGTGTACGACTACAACCAGTGGGCCGACCGGGCCCGCAGCAACCAGGATCTGGCGCTCTCGCGCATTGCCATCGCGCTGGCCACCCGGCTGGACGTGGATGCCGACGACACGCACGACGACGACGTCGGTCCCCATCTGGCCCGCACCGTGCAGGCCATGCAACTGGCCGACGGGCGGGATCGCCTCTTTTTCGCGGTGCAGGATGCCAAGGGCAACTTGCTGGGGGGTGACGCGCGATTGATGACCCTGATCGCGCCGCCGCTGGGCGACTGGGCGGTGTTTGCGGACACCCGTTGGCAGGGCAGCGATGTGCGGGTGGTGGCCTTGCCGCACCGCTCGCCCCTGGGGCCGGTGACGGTGGTGGTGGCCGAGACGACGGAGCGCCGCGTCGGCCAGATCCACCATGTGCTGGTGGACACCGTCGTGCCCAATCTGGTGCTGCTGCTGCTGGCCCTGGGCCTGGTGTGGCTGGGGGTGAACTTCGCCCTGGCGCCGCTGGATCGCCTGAGCGAGCAGGTGGGGCATCGTTCGCAGGAGGATCTGGGCCAGATTCCCGAATCTCCGCTGCCCAGCGAACTCAAGCCGCTGGTTGTGGCGCTCAACCGGCTCATGGCCCATCTGCGGGCCTCGGCCCAGGTGCAGCAGGCCTTTCTCTCCAATGCGGCGCATCAGCTGCGCACGCCGCTGGCGGGGGTGGTCAACCAGATCGAGTTGGTCAGCCGCGAGGTGGCGGGTGAGCCACGCGAGCGCCTGGCCGGGGTGCAGGAGGCGCTGCAGCGCATGACCCGCTCGACCCACCAGATGCTGGCGCTGGCGCGGTCGGGGCCGCAGGCGGCCGCGGCCGAGGCCGCGGCGCCGGTCGATCTGGCCGAACTGCTGGAGGACGCCGCTTCCCAGTGGCTGGACACCGCGCTGGCCGCCGAGGTGGACCTGGGTTTCGAGTCCCAGCCGGCGGCGGTGCGGGGGTCGGCCTGGATGCTGCATGAACTCCTGGGCAATCTGATCCACAACGCCTTGAGACACAGCCCACCCGGTGGCCGTGTGACCGTGCGCTGCGGCAGCGATGACTCCGGCGGCGCCTGGCTGGAGGTGGAGGACGAGGGGCCGGGCATCCCGCCGGCCCTGCGCGACAAGGTCTTCGACCGCTTCTTCCAGGCGCCGGGGGCCGCACCCGGCGGCAGCGGCCTGGGCCTGGCCATCGTGCGCGAGGTGGCCGAGCGGCACCAGGCGCAGGTGCGTCTGCTGGACGGAGCGGAAGGCCGGGGGCTGCGGGTGCGCGTGGAGTTTCCCGCCGCGCTGTGACATTCCCTTGCAGTCACTGTCAGGCTTTTGAAGGTTGGCCCCTTCTAGCCTGTCGGCCATGTTCGATGCACCTGAAACGACCATGGCTTCTCCGGAACTCCCCACCCCGTCCGCAGACTCGGCGGCCTGGCATCCGCGCCCCATCGTGGTGGCTCACTGGCTGACCTTCGGTCTGCTGGTGGCGGCCTTCGGCTTCGTGCTGGGGCGGGACTACGTCGATGGCAAGGCGCTCGAGTCCTTGCTGCTGATGCTGCACCGTTGGGCGGGTCTGTCGATTGCCTTGCTGGCTTTCACCCGCCTGGTGCTGCGCACCCGGCTGCGCCTGGCCGAAGGCACCTCCGATGACCCCGCCTGGCAGCGTTGGATCGCCGCGGGCATCCATGCGCTGCTCTACCTGTTCATGCTGGGCCTGCCGCTGTTGGGCTGGGTGCTCAGCAGCGCCCAGGGGCAGACGGTGAACCTGCCCTGGGGCGGCCATCTGCCGGCCCTGATGGAGCCGGACCCGGACCTGGCCGACACGCTGGAGGACTGGCACGGCACCCTGGCCTGGATCTTCGCCGGCCTGATTGGCCTGCACGCTGCTGCGGCGCTGTTCCACCACTGGGTGCGCCGGGACGGCGTGCTCGCGGCGATGTGGCCGCCGGCCCGCGCCTCGCGCTGAGCCGCGCCGGCGCCGTCCTGCCGTCCCCTTTTTTCCTTCCGCTTCCCGCAAACCCACCCTCGTTCCGAGAGGAGACGATCGCATGACCTTGTCCCGACATTTCCACCGATGGCGCCTGTGGCTGACCCGCGCCGCCGGCCTGCTGGCCGCGCTGACAGCCGCCACGCCCAGCCACGCCGTGCCCAGCTATGCCCGCCAGACCGGGCAGGACTGCGTGGCCTGCCACGTGGGCGGCTTCGGCCCGCAGCTGACGCCTTACGGCGTCAAGTTCAAGCTCGGCGGCTACGCCGACACCGATGGCCAGCCGGGCAAGCTGCCCCTGTCGGGCATGCTGGTGGCCTCGATGACCCGCACCGCCAAGGACCAGGCCGAGCCGCCGGCCGACGGCGCCAAGCTCAACAACAACAAGACGCTGGACGAGGCCTCGCTGTTCATCGCCGGCCGGCTGGCCGACCAGCTGGGCACCTTCACCCAGATCACCTATGACGGCGTGGGCAAGTCCAGTTCGCTGGACCAGATGGACGTGCGCTTCGCGCACAGCACCAGCCTGGCCGGCAAGGACCTGACCCTGGGGGTTTCGCTGAACAACAACCCCGGTGTGCAGGACCCGTTCAACACCATGCCGGTCTGGGGCTACCCGTATGCGGCCTCGGCCCTGGGCTTCAGCGGTCCGGAGACCGGCACGCTGATCAACGGCGGGCTGGAGCAGCATGTGCTGGGCCTGACCGCCTACGGCTTCTATGACAACCAGTGGTATGCCGAACTGGGGGGCTATCGCGACCTCTCGCGCACGATGCAGGAGCGCATGAGCCTGGGCACCGCGGACGATCCCGGCCGCGTGTCCAATGCCGGCTACTGGCGCCTGGCCTGGTTCCAGGACCACCACAGCCGCGCCTATTCGGTGGGCCTGTTCGGCTTCAACGCCGGCATCCAGCCCGACCGCCAGCCCGGCGGGCCGCGCAACCAGTACCACGACGTCGGCATCGACGGCCAGTACCAGTTCCTGGGCACCCGCGAGCACATCTTCACCCTGCAGGGCAGCACCATCTGGGAGCGCCAGAAGCGTGACGCCATGGTTGCCGCGGGCGAGGCGGACCACGCCCACGGCTACCTGCGTGAGACGCGGGTGAACGCCTCCTACAACTACCAGCAGACCTACGGCCTGAGCCTGGGCCGCTTCATGACCACCGGCGACCGCGACAGCCTGCTCTACAGCAGCAACGGTGCCATGGTGCCCAACACCCGCGGCACGGTGTTCCAGGCCGACTGGACGCCCTGGGGCAAGGAAGATTCCTGGCAGGCGCCGTGGGCCAACCTGCGCCTGGGCCTGCAGTACACCGCCTACAACCAGTACAACGGCGCCTTCCGCAACGTCGATGGCAACGGGCGCAAGGCTTCTGACAACAACACGCTGTTCCTCTTCGCCTGGACCAGCTTCTGACACACGGAACCGAGACGATATGTCGACATTGAAATCCATCCTCAGCGCAGGCGGCCTGAGCCTGATGGCGCTGGCCGGGGCGCTGCACTCCGAGCTGGCGCAGGCCGCGGGCGACGCCAAGGTGGGCGCCCGCGTCTATGCCGAGAACTGTGCCGAGTGCCACAGCACCAAGGAAGGCAAGAACAAGAAGGGGCCGTCCTTGTTCCAGAGCTTCGGTCGCAAGGCCGGGGCGGTGGGCGACTTCGCCTACTCTGACGCACTCAAGGCCAGCGGCAAGGCTTGGACCGAGGCCGAGCTGGATGCCTATCTGACCCTGCCGAAGAAGGCCATTCCTGGCGGGAAGATGAAGTTCGACGGCCTGCCCGAGGCCAAGGACCGGGCCGACGTCATCGCCTACCTGGCCACGCTGAAGTGAGCCCGCGCGGGGGCCGGTCGCTCAGCGGATCGGCCGGCCTTCGCGGTCCAGCACCGTCATGGCCACTTCAGAGATGGCCTGACGCCGCTGCGCGTCCCAGCGCAGCACCAGGCCGCCGGCATCCCAGCCGGCCAGGCCCTCCATCGCCTGCATGAAGGCCGCCCGGCCGCCGCCCCGCGGCATGCGCCGCAGGCCCTCGACGATGGCGTTGCCCGCCACCCAACCTTCGAGCGAGACGTACTCCGGTGCGGGCCCGCCGCTGACCTGCAGCAGGCGCTGGTAGGTGGCCACCACGGGACGCGAGCTGTCGAAAGGCGAGGGCATGACCTGGGTGACCGACAGGCCACCCGCCTTGGCGCCCAGCAGCGGCCCGATGGCCGCGGCGCTGGACAGACTGGTGGCGTAGCAGCCACCGGCAAAGCCGGCATCGCGCAAGGCCAACATCACCGCGGCGGTGGAGGCATAGGCGGCGAGGAACACCACCGCCATCGGATTGCCCGACATCAGGGTGTGGGCCGCGCTCTGGATGTCGCGCGACTTCCATTCCACCTGGTTGGTGGAGTTGCGGGCCACGCGGGCCAGGGCCACCGGCGGCGGCAGGCCGGCGGCGGCCAGGGCCTGCTGCAGGGCGTCCATGCCGGCCTGACCGTCGGCATCGTCCTGCTGCAGCACCGCCACCCGGCGGAAGCCGATGGTGCGCAGGCTGCGGGCGATCAGGGTGGTTTCGGCGCTCAGGCCGGGGCGCAGGTGCCACAGCCAGCGCGAGGGGTTGCGCCGCAGGCTCTCGGCGCCGGTCAGCGGGGCCAGCATCGGCACGCCGGCCTTCTCGGCCAGGGGCAGGCAGCGGTTCACCGCATCGGTGCCCACGTAGCCGACCAGGGCGAAGACCTTGTCCGCCATCAGGTCCTGGGTGTTGGCCAGGGCCACTTCGGGTTCGTAGCGGTCGTCGTAGCTGATCAGCTCCAGGCGCTGACCGCGCACGCCCCCGGCGGCATTGGCGGCCTGCACGGCCAGTTGCAGGCCGCGCTGGTACTCGATGCCCAGGTGCTGGGCCGGGCCCGACAGAGGCACCGACTGGCCCAGGCGGATCGTCTCGCGGGTGCCGACGGGCTCCGACTGGGCCCGTGCGGTCGACCAGGGCAGGGCCACGCCCGCAGCCAGGGCCGCTTTGAGCCAGTTGCGGCGACGTTCAGAAGGTGGCGGCATAGCGCTCGAGCTCCCAAGTGCTGACGTGTCGAGCGTAGCCCAACCATTCGTCACGCTTGAGACGCAGGAACTCGCCATGCAACACCGGGCCCAGGGCGGCGGCCACCACCGCGTCGGCGGCCAGGGCGTCCACCGCCTCGGCCAGGGACTGCGGCAGCAGCGGGACGCCACGCCGATGGATCTCGCCCAGGGACAGGGCGAACAGGTCCTCGGTGCAGGCCGGCCCCGGATCCAGGCCGCGGTCGATGCCGTCCAGACCGGCTGCAATCAGCACCGCGGTGGCCAGGTAGGGGTTGGCGCTGGCGTCGGGCAGCCGCCACTCGAAGCGGCCGGGCAGGGTGCGGACCATGGCGGTGCGGTTGTTGGGGCCATGGGCCACATAGGCCGGCGCCCAGGTGGTGCCCGAGAGCGATTCCCCCACCACCAGGCGCTTGTAGCTGTTGACCGTGGGGGCAGCCAGCGCGCACAGCGCCGGCGCATGGGCCAGCACGCCGGCGATGAACTGGCGGCCCAGCAGCGACAGGTCATGGCCCTGGGTCCGCTCGTCCGCGCTGGGGCTGAAGAGGCCCTTGCCGTGGGCCGGGTCCTTCAGGTCCCACAGCGAGACATGGAAGTGCAGGCCGCTGCCAGGCTGGTTGGCAAAGGGCTTGGGCATCATCGAGAAGACCCAGCCTTCGCGCTCGGCCAGAGCCTGGGCGGCGAGCTTGAAGCCCATCAGGTGGTCGGCGCTGGCCAGGGCCTCGTCGTAGGCGAAGTTGACCTCGTACTGGCCGTGGGCGTCCTCGTGGTCCAGCTGCAGCACCTGGCGACCCCAGCCGCTCAAGGTGTCCTGCAAACCATGCAGGAAGGCGGCCTTGCGGGGCAGCGACTTCAGGTCGTAGCTGGGTTTGTCCAGCCGGTCGCCATCGTCGGCGGGCAGCCAACGCCCCTCCTGTTTCTGCAGCAGGAAGAACTCGGGCTCGATGCCGGTCTTGAGCTGCCAGCCGCGCTCGGCCAGGCGGGCGCTGGCGCGCTTGAGCACCTGGCGCGGGCAGGCCTCGAAGGGCTGGCCGGCGACGAAGCCGTCGCACACCACCCGGGCGTAGCCGGGCTGCCAGGGCAGGGGATCGATCGGGTGCGCCAGGTCAGCCCGGGCGTAGTACTCGGCCCGGGGGCCGGTGCGCGGCAGGCCGGTGCCCCAGATGGAGGGCCCCGCAAAGCCAGCGCCGGTCTCGATCAACTCGTCCAACTGGGCCAGGGGCACGTACTTGCCCTTGGCCACGCCATGCATGTCGGTGAACTGGGCCAGCAGCGTGTGCACGCCCCGGGCTTGCAATGACTCACGCTGCGTGTCGCTCATGCGTGTCCCTTCAGTCCAGCCGCAGCCAGGTGGTTTTCAGTTCGGTGTACTTGTCGAAGGCATGCAGGGACTTGTCGCGCCCGTTGCCGCTCTGCTTGTAGCCGCCGAAGGGCACGGTCATGTCGTCCTCGTCGTATTGGTTGACGTGCACCGTGCCGGCGCGCAAGGCGCGGGCCACGCGGTGGGCGCGGTTGACGTTGAGGCTCCAGACGCTGGCCTGCAGGCCGTAGCTGGAGGCGTTGGCGATGGCGATGGCCTCTTCCTCGGTCTTGAAGCGGATCACGCTGGTGACCGGGCCGAAGATCTCCTCGCGGGCGATCTTCATCTCGTTGCTGACACCGGCGAACACGGTGGGCTCGACGTAGTAGCCGCCGCTGTCGGTGCGGGCCTGGCGGCCGCCGGCCACGCACTGCGCGCCTTCGCTGTGGCCGGCGTCGATGTAGCCCATCACCGTCTTGAGCTGGGTCTCGTCCACCAGGGCACCCAGCACGGTGTCGGGGTGCAGCGGGTCGGCCGGAGCGTACTTGGGCGCCTCGGCGGCCAGCAGCTTCACGAAATCGTCGGCGATGCTGTCCTGCACCAGCACGCGCGAGGGCGCGTTGCAGCTCTCGCCCTGGTTGAAGAACATGCTGCCGGCCAGGGTCTGGGCGGCGCGGGCGATGTCGCCGTAGTCTTCAAAGACCAGGAAGGCCGACTTGCCGCCCAGCTCGTTGTAGACGCGCTTGAGGTTGGACTGGCCGGCGTAGTCCAGCATGCGGCGGCCCACGCGGGTGGAGCCGGTGAAGCCGATGGCGTCCACGTCCATGTGCAGGGCCAGGGCCTCGCCGGCCTCGTGGCCGTAGCCGGGAACCACGTTGAAGACGCCCGGGGGCAGACCGGCCTCGACGGCCAGCTCGGCCAGGCGGCAGGCGGTCAACGGACTCTTCTCGCTGGGCTTCAAGACCACGGAGTTGCCGGCGGCCAGGGCGGGGCCCAGCTTCCAGGCGGCCATGATCATCGGGTAGTTCCAGGGCACGATGGCGCCGATCACGCCCATCGGCTCGCGGGTGATCATGGCCAGGGCGTGGTCGCCGGTGGGGGCGATCTCGTCGTAGATCTTGTCCACGGCCTCGCCGTACCAGGCGATGCAGCGGGCGGTGGCGGTCACATCCACGCCCATCGAGTACTGGATGGGCTTGCCCATGTCCAGGGTCTCAAGCAGGGCCAGTTCTTCCTTGGCGGCCAGGATCTTCTCGGCAAAGCGCTGCAGCACCTTCTTGCGGGCGGCGGGCGCCTGACCGGCCCAGCGGCGGTCCTCGAAGGCGGCGCGGGCGCTGCGCACGGCCGCGTCGATGTCGGCGCGCTGGCCGCGGACCACGTCGGTCAGGAAGCGGCCGTCCACCGGCGAATGCTTGGCAAAGGTCTGGCCGTCAACGGCCGCCACGCGTTGGCCGTCGATCACGGCACGGCCATCGGCCTTGAGGGCCTGGGCGCGTTCAGTCCAGTTCACGTGGTGGGGCATGGTGTGTCTCCAGGGGCAAAAAAAGGGCCGTCGCGGCAGCGCGAACGGCCCCGGTCGGTGTGGGGCGGCGCCGCAGCGCCGCCCGTGGGATCAGAACGCCACGACCACCGAGGTCGCGAGCATCTGGTTGAGCTTCTTGTAGTCGCCGTTCTTCACGTCGTAGAAGACGGCCTTGTCGGCGCCGTCCAGGCGGTACTCGAGCTTGACCGTGGTGTTCTCGTTGAAGGCGTACTTGCCACCGACAGTGATGGCATAGCGGTTGGCGCCTTCATCGGGGTTGCCACCGTTCATGTCGGGACCGATGCCGTTGCGGTCATCCGCCTGGCTGTAGCCGAACAGGCCGCCGCCGTTCTTGCGGTTGTAGATGTAGTCGGCGCGCACCAGGCCCTGCAGGCGCGGGGTGAACATGTAGCCCACCAGGCCCGAGATGCCGTACCACTGGGCGTCACGCCGGTTGCCATTGGCGTCCGGCGTGATCGCGGCCGACTTCTGCTGGCCGTAGCTCAGCTGGCCCTGCACCGTCAGGTCGCCGCGGGTGAAGTAGCCATCGACCTCGGTCAGGATGGCCAGGGTGCGCTTCTCGACATTGCCGTCCACGTCGAAGACAGGGGCCGTGCCGATCAAGCTGGCGAAACCGGCGCCGCTGAACTCGTCCTTGCCGTAGTCGGTGCGGAAGGCCCAGGCCGGCGACTTCTGACCGGCGTCATGCACAGCCGAGTTGAGGTTGGCCAGGGCCGTGCGGATCCACCAGGGGCCGCGCTTGATGTCCAGACCGGCACCGGTGTAGCCCACGGGCAGCGTGAAGTCGTACAGCAGGTTGTGGCTGGTGAACGGATTCAGGGTGGGCTGCTGGTACTCGTAGCCGGACCAGTCGGGGATTTGGCCGGCGATGAAGCGGGTCTGGTCGTCCGTCAGCGCCACGGAGACCGATGCCTCCTGGATGATGCTGGAGCCGTCGATGGCCGCGCCAACACCGCGGTTGGGTGCCAGCGTCAGGTGCCACAGCGTGCCGCTGTCGGTTTCCTTCAGCAGATCGAGCGAGGCGGCGCCCATGAATGAGGTGTCGTAGTAGTAGCCGTCCGACTGCTGGTTCAGGAACTGGAAGCCGGCTCGGTTCTGGCGCTGGTTGTAGACGAAGGTCGGTTCGATGTAGCCGGAGATCTTCAGGCCCTTGAGGCCCTGGGCAATCATGTTGTCCTCGGCGGCTTCGGTCTTGGCGGCGATGCGGTTGAACTCGGCCGACTGTTCGGGCGTCATGCCCCACTGGGCCTGACCGGCCGGCGCGGCCGGGGCCTGCTGGAGCTTGGATTCCAGCTCGTTGACGCGCTGCTTCAGGGCCTGCAACTCCTTGAGCAGTTCCTCGTTCGACTGGGCAGCCGCCGGGAACGCGGCCGTCATGGCAACGACCAGCAGGGTGGGGCTCAGAGACTTCATCACGGGGTTTCCTTCTCTTGCTTGCTGTGTGAGGGGGCGTGCGGACAATGACCTGTCATTCGCGGGCGGCAGCAGCGATCTCCTGCTGGCGGCGACGTTCGTTGCGGGCGATCACGTAGCTGGTGATGATCACGCCGATGGAGACGGCCAGCACGATCAGCGTGGCCATCGCGTTGACGGTGGGGTTCAGACCCAGGCGGGCGCGGGAGAAGATCACCAGCGGCATGGTGGTGGAGCCCGGGCCGGAGAGGAAGGCCGACACCACCACGTCGTCCAGAGACAGCGTGAAAGTCAGCAGCCAGGCGGACATCATGGCCTGAGAGATCATCGGCAATGTGATCAGGAAGAACACGCTGCGTGGCTTGGCGCCCAGGTCCATCGCGGCCTCTTCCAGGCTGGGGTTGAGTTCCTGCAGGCGGGCCTGCACGACCACGGTGGCGTAGGACATGCCCAGCAACAGGTGGCCCAGCCAGATGGTCATCGCACCGCGGTCCGGGTAGCCGGTGACGCGCTGGACTTCCACCAGCATCAGCAGCAGGGACAGGCCGATGACCACCTCGGGCATCACGAGCGGGGCGTTGACCATGCCGGAGAACATGGTGCGGCCCCAGAAGCGCTTGTACTTGACCAGGGCGAAGGCGGCGAAGGTGCCCAGCACGACCGAACCGGTGGCCGAGAAGAAGGCGACCTTCATCGACAGCCACAGGCCGCTGAGCATCTCGTCGTCGTGCATCAGGGCGCCGTACCACTTCAGCGTGAAGCCGCGCCAGACATTGGCCAGCGGCGAGTCGTTGAAGGAGTAGACGACCAGCGCGACGATGGGCAGGTACAGGAAGACGAAGCCGCCCAGCAGCCAAGCCTTGCTGAAGCCGCGGTTGAAGGCAGGGGACAGGCGCAACATCAGCGGGCCTCCTGGGCTTCAGCCTGGTATTTGTTGAAGATGGCCAGCGGCACGATGATCAGCAGGATCATCACCACCGCGACGGTGGCGGCCATCGGCCAGTCGTTGTTCGAGAAGAACTCGTCCCAGACCACGCGGCCGATCATCATCGTCTCCGGCCCGCCGAGCAGTTCGGGGATCACGTACTCGCCGACGCAGGGAATGAACACCAGCATCGAGCCGGCGATGATCCCCGCCTTGGACAGGGGCACCGTGACCTTCCAGAAGGTCACCCACGGGGTGGAGCCCAGATCGGCGGCGGCCTCCAGCAGACGGATGTCCATCTTGGCCAGGTTGGAGTAGAGCGGCAGGATCATGAAGGGCAGGTAGGTGTAGGTCATGCCCAGCACCAGCGAGAAATGCGTGTTCATGAACTTGCCCGGCGCCGAGATCAGGCCCAGGGCCAGCAGCACCTGGTCCAGGCCGGTGGAGATCAGCAGGTCGGCCACCCAGCCATGCTCGCTCAGCAAGCCCTTCCAGGCGTAGACGCGCAGCAGGAAGGAGGTCCAGAAGGGCAGCATGACCAGCATCAGCAGGGCGGGCTGTGTCGTTGCCTTGGCCCGTGCCATGAAGTAGGCGAAGGGGTAGCCGATGGCCAGGCACAGGACGGTGGTGGCCGCGGCGTACTTCAGACTGGCGACGTAGGTGCTCCAGTAGAGGTCGTCGCTGGCCAGGAAGCTGTAGTTGCCCAGCTTGATCACCAGAGTGATCACGCCGTCGGCGTAGGACAGGATGTTCTTGACGACCACCGTGTCCATTTCCGAGATGCTGATCTTGGCCAGGATCAGGAAGGGGAACAGGAAGAAGATCAGCAGCCAGGCATAGGGCAGGCCGATGACCGCGGCGCGGCCTCGGAGCCAGCTCGGCCGCTGGGTGAACAGACGGATCAGGCGTTCCATGGTGCTTGCATCCTCACTGGGTCAGCACCACATGGGCCGAGCGGGACCAGTGGGCCCAGACCTTGTCGCCCCAGGTCAGTTCGTCCTCGCGCTGTCGCACGGTGTTGGCCATGCTCACCTTCAGGGTGGCGCCACTGGCCAGCTTGAGGCGGTAGACGGTGAAGCTGCCGAAGTAGGACATCTCCTCGATGACGCCCTCGGTGCAGTTGAACTCGTCGGCCGGCTTGTGGCGGGCCAGGTGGATCTTCTCCGGCCGCAGGGCCACCGTCACCGGCATGCCCAGCGTGCCGGTGATGCCATGTCCGACATAGTGCTTGCAGTCCTCTCCGGCGATGACGACATGATCGTTCTCGTCCACCTCGACCGTCCCGTCCATCATGTTGACGTTGCCGATGAAGTCGGCCACGAAGCGGGTCTGCGGGGTTTCGTAGATCTCGTTGGGTGAGCCCACCTGCAGGAAGCGGCCCTCGCTCATGACCGCGATGCGGCTGGCCATGGTCATGGCCTCTTCCTGGTCGTGGGTCACCATCACGCAGGTCACGCCGACCTGCTCGATGATGTTCACCAGCTCGATCTGGGTCTGCTCGCGCAGCTTCTTGTCCAGGGCGCCCAGGGGCTCGTCCAGCAGCAGCAGCTGCGGCTGCTTGGCCAGGCTGCGGGCCAGGGCGACCCGCTGCTGCTGGCCACCGGAGAGCTGGTGCGGCTTGCGCTTGGCGTACTTGCCCAGTTGCACCAGCTTGAGCATGGCCTCGACGCGGTCGGCGACCGCGTCCCGGGGCATGCCATCACGACGCAGACCGAACGCGATGTTGTCCCACACGGTGAGGTGGGGGAACAGCGCATACGACTGGAACATCATGTTCAGCGGCCGCTCGTAGGGCGGGAGACCCGCCAGATCCTGGCCGTTGAGGATGATCCGCCCCGAGGTGGGGGTCTCGAACCCCGCCAGCATCCGCAGAAGGGTCGTCTTGCCGCAGCCGGACGACCCCAGCAGGGCGAAGATTTCGCCCTTGGCGATGTCCAGGCTGACGTTGTTGACGGCCTTGTAGCCTCCGAAATCCTTCACCACGTTGTGGATCTGGAGGAAGGCGCTGTCGTCACGGGTGCTGGCGGGAGATTGCGTCATGATGCGTGCCTGCTCCTTACAGGCCGGTCTTGAACGAGGTGTAGGTGCGGGTCTGCAGGCGGCGCAGATCGTTGTTCAGCGAATCCGGCGCGACCATCTTGGCCATGTCCGACGCCGACAGGAACACGGTCGGGTTCTTCGCCACTTCCGGCTTCACGAACGGGATCGAGTCCTTGTTGGGGTTGGCGTAGAACACCTTGTTGGTCAGGCTGGCATCCACTTCGGGGCGCAGAATGTAATTGATCCACTTGTGCGCGTTGCCCGGGTGGGGCGCGTCGGCCGGAATGACCATGGTGTCGAAGAACAGCAGGCCGCCGGTGTTGGGGATCAGGGCCTCGATCTTCTGGCCGGTCTTGCCATCGATGGCGCGCTGGCGGGCGATGTTGATGTCACCCGACCAGCCCAGCGCCAGGCAGATGGAGCCGTTGGCCATGTCGTTGATGTAGCCCGAGGAGCTGAAGAGCGTCACGTACGGGCGCACGGCCTTGAGCACCTGCGAGGCCTTGGCGTAGTCGGCCGGCACCTTGCTTTCAGGATGCTTGCCCAGGTAGTGCAGGGCGGCAGGCACCACTTCCGAGGCGGAATCCAGGAAGGACACGCCGCAGGACTTCATCTTGGAGATGTACTCGGGCTTGAACACCAGATCCCAGGCGTTCTCCGGCATGGGCATGCCGCCCAGGGCCGCCTTGACCTTGTCCACATTGATGCCCACGGTGGTGTAGCCCCACAGCCAGTTCACCATGTACTGGTTGCCCGGGTCCAGGTTGCCCAACTGCTTCAGCACGGCGGGGTCCAGGTGCTTCCAGTTCGGGATCTGCGACTTGTCGAGCTTCTGCAGCAGCCCGCCCTCGGCTTGCAGCTTGGCCCAGTTGGAGGAGGGCACCACGATGTCGTAACCCGTCTTGCCTGCCACCAGCTTGGCGTGGACGATCTCGTTGTTGTCGAAGTTGTCGTACCGGACCTTGATGCCGGTCTCCTTCTCGAAGTTCTTGATCGTGTCTTCGGCGATGTAGTCGGACCAGTTGTAGATGTTGAGGACCTTTTCCTCTTCCTGGGCACGGGCTGCGCCACCGGCCACAGCCAGGGCGGCAATGGCCAGCGACAAGACGGAACGCACTGAACTGAACTTCATGAAGAAACCTCCAGGGTCACGGATGATGGGGTGAAGAAACGCGAAAGCTGCAAGGGTGCGGAAGTGCACCACCTTGGGTTGCCCCGATCTGGGGCGATTTTGGCAGGCTCAAGAATGGTGCACTTCATGGAAAACGCGTCGATCAACGACCGGCTCAGAGCCAGCCCTTGGCCTTGACATCCGCCAGCGTCAGGTCCAGGCAGCGGCGGATCAGCGTCATCATCTCGTCGATCTGGGCCCGGGTGATGATCAGAGGGGGAGCGATCACCATCCGATCGCCCACCGCACGCATCACCAGGCCGTTGCCGAAGCAATGCCCCCGACAGACCATGCCCACCTCCAGGGAGGAGGGGAAGAACTGTCGCGTGGCCTTGTCCTTCACGAGTTGAATGGCACCCATCAGTCCGCAGCTGACTGCCTCGCCGACCAGCGGATGGTCACGCAGCGTCTCGAACTGCTGTGCAAGATACGGGCCGACATCGTCGCGCACATGCTCGACCAGCTTCTGCTGCTGCATCAGCTTGATGTTGGCCACGGCCACCGCGCAGGCCACGGGGTGGCCCGAATACGTGTACCCGTGTTCGAACTCGCCACCCTTCTCGATCAGCACGTCGGCCACGCGGTCGCTGACCATCACGCCGCCCAGCGGCACATAGCCCGCGGTGACGCCCTTGGCGAAGGTCATCAGGTCGGGCTTGCTGCCCATGGTCTCGCAGCCGAACCAGTTGCCGGTGCGACCGAAGCCGCAGATCACCTCGTCGGACACCAGCAGGATGCCGTACTTGTCGCAGATGCGCTGGATCTCGGGCCAGTAGGTCTTGGGCGGAATGATCACGCCGCCGGCGCCCTGGATCGGTTCACCGATGAAGGCGGCAACCTTTTCGGGGCCGACTTCCAGGATGCGCTCTTCCAGCCAGCCGGCGGCCACCTTGCCGAACTCGTCCGGGCTCATGTCGCCACCCAGCTCGTACCAGAAGGGCTGCTGGATGTGGGTGATGTTGGGGATCGGCAGGCCGCCCTGGGCGTGCATGTAGGCCATGCCGCTGAGCGAGGCGCCGGCCATGGTGGAGCCGTGGTAGCCGTTCTTACGGGCGATGATGACCTGGCGCTCCGGTTGGCCCTGCAGGGCCCAGTAGTGGCGCACCAGACGCACCACCGTGTCATTGCTCTCGGAGCCCGAGGTGCCGTAGAACACATGCTTGAACTGCGGCGGCGTGACCTGGGCCAGCAGCTCGGCCAGTTCGATGGCCGGGATGGTCGAGGTCTGGAAGAAGGCGTTGTAGTACGGCAGCTCCTTCATCTGGCGGTTGGCTGCCTCGATCAGCGAAGGCTGGCTGTAGCCGGTGTTCACGCACCACAGGCCGCTCATGCCGTCGAGGATCTTGTGGCCCTCGCTGTCCCAGAGGTAGATGTTCTCGGCCTTGGTGATGATGCGCGCGCCCTTCTTGGCCAGGGCGGCCGTGTCGGTGAAGGGGTGCAGGAAGTGAGCCGCGTCGGCCTGCTGCCATTCGCGGGTGCTGCGACGGGTGGCCTGAGCGGGGGCCTGGATGACGATGTTGTCTTGTTGCATGGTGGTTCCTTGAAAGTTCGTTCAGCGGTCCTCGTGAGACCGATGCGGGATCAGACGTGCAGCAGCAGGTGTTCGCGCTCCCAGGGCGAGATCACCTTCATGAATTCGGCGTGCTCGATCTCCTTCACCTCGGTGTAGACCGTGACGAAGGCTTCACCCAGCACACTGGCCAGGTCCTTCTCGGCGCGCAGCAACTCCAGGGCTTCGCCCAGGCTGCGCGGCAGCTGGTAATCGCCCAGGTAGGCGTCGCCCTTGCACTCGGGCGACGGCTGGACCTTGTTCTTGATGCCCAGGTAGCCGCAGGCCAGGGTGGCGGCCAGGGCGACGTAGGGGTTGGCATCGGCGCCGATCACGCGGTTCTCGATGCGGCGGGCGGCCGGCGAGGAGATGGGCGAGCGGATGCCCACGGTGCGGTTGTCGATGCCCCACTGGATGTTGATGGGCGCGGCGGTGAAGCGGGCCAGGCGGCGGTAGCTGTTCACATACGGCGCGAACAGGGCCATGGCCGCCGGGATGTACTTCTGCAGGCCGCCGATGTACCAGAAGAACTCCTGGCTGGGGCTGCCGTCCTCGTTGCTGAACAGGTTGCGGCCGGTCTTGGTGTTCACCACGCTCTGGTGGATGTGCATGGCGCTGCCCGGCTCGCCGGCGATCGGCTTGGCCATGAAGGTGGCGAACATGTCGTGGCGCAGCGCGGCCTCCCGCACCGTGCGCTTGAAGAAGAAGACCTCGTCGGCCAGACCCAGCGGGTGGGCGTGGAAGAAGTTGATCTCCATCTGCCCGGCGCCGATTTCGTGGATCAGCGTGTCCACGTTCAGCTCCATCTTGTCGCAGTAGTCGTAGATGTCCTCGAACAGCGGGTCGAACTCGTTGACCGCGTCGATGGAGTAGGCCTGGCGCGACGTTTCCGAGCGGCCGCTGCGGCCCACCGGCGGCTTCAGCGGCATGTCGGGGTCGGTGTTGCGGGCCACCAGGTAGAACTCCAGCTCCGGGGCCACCACCGGGTCCCAGCCCTCGGCGGCGAACAGGTCGCAGACGCGGCGCAGTACCGAGCGGGGCGCGAAGGGCACCAGGGCGCCGTTGCGGTCGTAGCAGTCATGCACCACCTGGGCGGTGGGGTCGGTGGCCCAGGGCACGATGCGCACGGTGGCCGGATCGGGCCGCAGGTGCATGTCGTGGTCCATCGGGCTGATCACGTCGTAGTACGGTCCCTCTTCAGGGAATTCGCCGGTCACGCCCATGGCGACGACGGCCTCCGGCAGCCGCATGCCGCGGTCTTCGGTGAACTTCTCGCGGGGCAGGATCTTGCCGCGGGCCACACCGGTCAGGTCGGGCACCAGGCATTCGATCTCGGTGACGTGATGTTGGTTGAGCCAGTTCTCCAGCTCGAGGAAATTGAAGTGTTCTTTGCTGGCCATGAGGCACCTGCTTTGGGTCTTCGTGACGCGCGGATTGCCGCCTGCTTCAGGCGCCGGGCCGCGCGGGCCCCGGGGGTTCCGGCCATCGGCCGGGGGGATGCCACCCGCGTTCAGCGGTCCGGCGTCCGTCGGATCTCCTGGGATTTGGCAAATTGGTAGCGTCGGCAGGCCTGTCCGAAGGCGGTGAGCATGGCCACCGACTGCGGGTTGTCTGCCGCCAGCCATTCCGGATGCCACTGCACGCACAGGCTGAAGCCCGGGGCATCGGCGACCGAGAAGGCCTCGACCAGTCCGTCGGGTGCGCGGGCCTCCACCCGCAGGCCCGGCGCCAGCTGCTTCACGGCCTGGCCATGGACCGAATTGACCTGGAAGGATACGGCGCCCACCAGCGGCTCCAGCACGCCACCGGGCACCACCTCCACAGGATGGGCCGGGCCGTACTGCACGGCTGCCGGCTCACCTTCGGGGGCGCGGTGGTCATCGTGGCCATCGACCTCCTGCACCGCCTGGTACAGCGAGCCGCCCAGGGCGACGTTGGTCTCCTGCGTGCCGCGGCAGATGCCGAAAAGCGGAATGCCCCGGGCCAGCACGCGGCGGATCAGCGGCAGGGTCCAGCTGTCCCGGGCCGGGTCCAGCGGCAGGGCCGGGTTGTGCACCTCTTCGCCGAAGTGGCTGGGGTGGACATTGGAGGGCGAGCCGGTCAGCAGCACGCCGTCGGCCATGTCCAGCAGCACCTCGATCTCCGCGGCGTCCGCTGAAGGCACGATCAGCGGGGTGGCCCCGGCCAGACGCACGGCGTCCAGGTACTTCTTGCCGGCGATGTAGAAGGGATGCTCGCCCAGCATGCGGTTGCACGCGGGCACCAGCACCAGGGGCTTGCGGGGAGCGGCGGCCGTGGTGGTCGCCGCGATCGAGGTGGTCTCAGTCATGTCGTTCATGGTCCGTGTCATCCCAGCAGGTCGCGCAGGCGGTACCAGGCCATGCCGAGCACCAGCGCAGGCGTGCGCAGCAGGCGGCCCCCTGGGAAATCATGGTGCTTCAGGCGGGCGAAGACGTCAAAGCGGCTGGCGTCGCCGTTCATCGCCTCGGCCACCAGGCGGCCGGCCAGACCGGTCAGTGCCAGCCCGTGGCCGGAGAAGCCTTGCAGGTAGTACAGGTTGTCGCGCAGCCGCCCGAAATCCGGTGCGCGGTTCATCGTGATGTCCACGAAGCCGCCCCAGGCGTACTGCACCTTCACGTCCTTGAGCTGCGGGAAGGTCTGCACCATGCGTCGACGCATGCTTTCGGCCAGGTTCGGCGGCGTCACGGTGCTGTAGCTCACCCGGCCACCGTAGAGCATGCGGTGGTCGTTGGTGGTGCGCAGGTAGTCCAGCACGAAGTTGGTGTCGCACACCGCCGAGCGGGTGGGGATCAGGCTGTCGGCCAGGGCCGGGTCCATGGCCTCGGAGCAGACGATGTAGGTGCCGACCGGCATGATGCGGCGCTCCAGGTGCTCGGCCACGCCCTGCAGGTAGACATTGCCGGCCAGCAGCACCTTCTTGGCGCGCAGCGTGCCCCGGGACGTGCGCACGGTGATGACCGGGCCGGTCTCCAGCGCGGTGACGGGCGTCTCCTCGTGGATGCGCACCCCGGCGGCAGCGGCGGCGCGGGCGATGCCCAGCGCGTACTTCAGCGGGTGCAGGTGACCCGACTGCGGGTCGTACAGACCGCTGTGGTAACGCGGGCTGGCGACCCAGCGGTGCATGTCGGCGGCCGGGATGCGGGTGAATTCGGCCTGGTAGAGCTGGGCCATGCGGTCGGCCCACTGCATCAGCTCGGCACCCTTGCGGGCGTTGGTGGCCACGCCGATGTAGCCCTGGCGCCATTCGGCGTCGATCTGGTGCTGCTCCATGCGGGTCTGCAGCAGTTCCAGCGCCTCCAGGGACATGGACCAGACGCGACGGGCGTCGTCGAGCCCGAGCTGGTCTTCGATCACCGACTGGTCGCAGGCCAGGCCGTGGATGGCCTGACCGCCGTTGCGGCCGCTGGCACCCCAGCCCACCTGTTTGGCTTCCAGCAGCGTCACCTGATGTCCCATGCGGGCCAGGTCCAGGGCGGCCGTCAGGCCGGCAAGACCGCCTCCCACCACAGCGACATCACAGTCGGAAGAGCCATCCAGCGGGGCAAAGCGCGCATCGCGCTGGGCCGTGGCGGCGTAATAGGAATCGCGGGCGAGATCTTGGTCGACGCTCAGAAAGCTCATACGGTGGGCGCTAGGCAGTTCCTCGGGATGATCGGGTTCGGTTCGAGCGGTGAGGTGACGCGGTGTTGTTGTGGGTGCGTCTTGGGAAATGAGTCTACCCAGGCGGGCGCGCAATGTGCTTGCGCCTTGATGCGGGAAGAACCCTGTATCGCGCAATTTTGTGCGACGTATATTTGTGACAGAGAAATATTATGCGAAGTACTGCCAAAACACCGCAATTGGATGCGATGGACCGCGCCATCCTGGATGAGCTTCAGGACGATGGCCGGCTCTCCAACGTGGAGCTCGCCCAGCGGGTGCATCTGTCCCCCTCGGCCTGCCTGCGCCGGGTCAAGCAGTTGGAGGACGAGGGGGTCATCTCCCAGTACGTCGCATTGCTCAATGCCAAGGCCGTGGGACAGCATGGCACCAGCTTCACCATCGTGAACCTGGAGTCCATGAGCAACAGCCTGCTGGAGGCCTTCGAGCAAGCGGTGCGGGACGAGCCCTCGGTGCTGGACTGCTACTACGTGGCCGGCGCCAACGATTACCTGATCCGCTTCACCTACCGGGATGCCGAGGACCTCGAGCGCTTCCACACCGAGGTGCTGATGCGCCTGCCGGGCGTCGAGCGCTCGAATTCCATCCTGGTCCTGCGCACCGTCAAGAAGACCACCAAACTGCCGCTCTGAAGCGCGGGGCAGGGGGGCTCAGGCCGCTTCTTTCGTCCAGTGGGCGCGGCGCTGGGCCGTCTGGGTGCGGGCCTCGGCCTCGCGGCGGCGCGCCTCGGGGTAGACCATCGACTCTTCCAGGGCGATGTGTGCGTGGTGCAACTGGGTGAACACCTCGATCATGGTGCGCAGCAGGTCCGCTTCCACCCACGTGTGGCCTTGGGACAGCGCATCCAGCAGGGGACTGAGCTCACGCCAGTTCTGCTCGATCCAGCCGTGGTCCTGACGCAGTTGCGCGACCTGCTCTTCCAGGACGGGGTCTGCGCTGGCCAGCAGCGCCGGGAAGATGTGCCGCTCCTCCTCGTCGTGGTGGGTGCGCCCCACCTCTTCGAAGAAGCGGTGGATGCCGCCGGCGAGGGTCTGGGCGGTCTCGTCCACCCCTCCGGTTTCAAGCCGACGGGCCAAGGCTTCCAGGTCCTGCAGTGTCGTCATCATGCGCTGATGGGTGCCCTGCAGGCGCTCGATGGGCGGCAGCACTTCTCGACGCATCCTGTGGAGCGGTAGCGGAGTGGGAAGGGTGCGAGCCATGGAAACCTCCTTCATCGCAGATGGATGGGTGTGGAATCCATTGTTCTCGGCAGGGATCTCGACCCGCCTTGCGGCGGATCAATCCCGCCGGTGGCTCAGCTGCGCGCAGGGGCCAGGCGCCCGCACAGATAGGTCCACACCAGTTGTGTGGCCACCAGGCTGGTCAGTTCCGCATGGTCATAAGGCGGGGCCACCTCCACGCAGTCCATGCCCACGAAGGGCAGGTCCGCCAGTTCCTCGAGGATGGTGAACACCTGGTTGCTGGTCAGTCCGGCCGGCTCGGGCGTCCCGGTGCCGGGAGCGAAGGCCGGGTCCAGGCAGTCGATGTCCAGGCTGAGATACAGCGGCGGGTTCCCGCAGTCCATCAGGCGCTGGCGGATGGCGTCGAGCATCGGCGCCAACTGGGCCGGGCTTTCCAGGCCGCGGAGCGCCCGCGCGGTGAAGATTTGCCCGCCCTGGTCTTGCACGTACTCGCGTGCCTCGCGCACGCCGGAGGAACGGATGCCGATCTGGGTGAAGCAGTCGGCCCGCGCCAGGCCTTCCTGGATGGCTTCGTAGACCCAGGTGCCATGACCGCTGGGTTCGCCGAAGTGGTCCTCCCAGGTGTCACAGTGGGCGTCGAAATGGATCACCGCCAGGGGCTCGCCGAAATGGTCGCGATAGGCGCGCAGCAGTGGCAGGGTGATGGAGTGGTCACCACCCAGCCAGACCATGTGGTGCTTGGCCAGCAAGGGAGGCAGCAGCGGCGCCAGGGCGGCGCGCATGGCCTCGATGCCGGTGTTGGGCAGATCCAGGTCGCCCAGGTCGCCCAGCCGATCGATGGGGGATACATCGAACAGCGGGTGGGTGGCGTCGCACAGCATCTGGCTGGCCTGGCGGATGGACCGTGGCCCGAAGCGGGCCCCGGGTCGGTTGGTCACCGAGCCATCCCAGGGGATGCCGGCGATGGCGAAGGGCTGTTGCTGGGCGGGTGCGGCACCGATGAAGCCGCTTTGAGTGAGATAGGGGAATCCGGACATGTGTGTCTCCGGGAGGATGCACAGCGCCTTGGCCATCCGAGGCGGGCTGTGCCGGACGGATGTTAGCCAAGCGGGTATGGCGGCTGCGCGGGCCTTGGACGGACGCTCGCTTTTCCGTCATGCGGGCCGGTCACTTCACATCGTGAAATCAGCGTCTCTTGCGGTGCAGCAAAATTTTTCATCACGGAAAAATGCGTTCCGCATTGAGAAAAAGATTTGATAAGTTGTTGATTTATAATGATAAGAAATTTGGTCTTATATAAGACATAAGTCTTTCTTGACCAGCTGCACGGGCGTACGCTTCTCTCCAACGTGTTCCCCTTTCATGGATCTCTTTTTGAGGAGCTTGAGATGACCCGACTGACCCGCGAACAGCAGATTGCCGCCCTGGAAAAGGACTGGGCCGAGAACCCCCGTTGGAAGGGTGTGAAGCGTGGCTACAGCGCCGCCGACGTGGTGCGACTGCGCGGCAGCCTGCAGCCCGAGTACACCCTGGCCCAGGCCGGCGCCAAGAAGCTGTGGGAGAAGGTCAACGGCGGCGCCAAGAAGGGCTACGTGAACGCCTTCGGCGCGATCACCGCCGGTCAAGCCATGCAACAGGCCAAGGCCGGCCTGGAGGCCGTGTACCTGTCGGGCTGGCAAGTCGCCGCCGACGGCAACACCTCCGAAACCATGTACCCCGACCAGTCGCTGTACGCCTACGACTCGGTGCCGACCATGGTCCGCCGCATCAACAACACCTTCAAGCGCGCCGACGAGATCCAGTGGTCGCGTGGTGTGAACCCCGGTGACGAAGGCTTCGTCGACTACTTCCTGCCCATCGTGGCCGACGCGGAAGCCGGTTTCGGCGGCGTGCTCAACGCCTTCGAACTGATGAAGAACATGATCGCCGCGGGCGCTGCCGGCGTGCACTTCGAAGACCAGCTGGCCGCCGTGAAGAAGTGCGGCCACATGGGTGGCAAGGTCCTGGTGCCGACCCAGGAAGCCATCGAGAAGCTGATCGCCGCGCGTTTCGCCGCCGACACCATGGGTGTGTCCACCCTGATCCTGGCCCGTACCGACGCGGAAGCCGCCAACCTGCTGACCAGCGACCACGACGCCAACGACAAGCCCTTCTGCACCGGCGAGCGCACCCAGGAAGGCTTCTACCGCGTCAAGAACGGTCTGGAACAGGCCATCAGCCGCGGCGTGGCCTACGCGCCCTACGCCGACCTGGTGTGGTGTGAAACCGGCACGCCGGACCTGGGCTTCGCCCGTGAGTTCGCGCAGGCCGTGCACGCCGCCTGCCCGGGCAAGCTGCTGAGCTACAACTGCTCGCCGTCCTTCAACTGGAAGAAGAACCTGGACGACCGCACCATCGCTCGCTTCCAGGACGAGCTCTCGGCGCTGGGCTACAAGTACCAGTTCATCACCCTGGCCGGCATCCACATCAACTGGTTCAACACCTTCCAGTTCGCCCACGCCTACGCTCGCGGCGAAGGCATGAAGCACTACACCGAGATGGTCCAGGAACCGGAATTCAAGGCGCGCGAGCAGGGCTACACCTTCGTGTCGCACCAGCAGGAAGTCGGCGCCGGCTACTTCGACGACGTGACCACCGTGATCCAGGGCGGCTCCTCCAGCGTGAAGGCCCTGACCGGCTCGACCGAAGAAGAGCAGTTCCACTGATCTGAATGGGGGATGCGCCGCATGGACCGCGGCGCATGACCAACAGCCCGGCCGCCACAAGCGGCCGGGCTTTTCATTTCCGATACCGTCTCAGCGCAGGCTGCCGATGTAGCGGGTCTGGGCCGACGGGCGCGACGCGGAGCCCGAGCGCGACAGGCGGCTGTCCTCGAAGCCGGAGACGCGGTCCATCCGGTCAGCTGCTCGGCCAGGGGCCGACTGCGGCGGGGCCGGGAAGAGGGCGGCCTGCAGGCGTTGACCCCACTCGATGAGCTCCGGGTGGGCCGCCTCCGCCAGTGCAATGCGGATGACTTCCCGCGCGTATTCCGCGCTGCGCAGCATCCACTCCACGTCCGTCACCCGGCCGATCTTGCGCCGCATGACCACATGCAGGTGGGCGGCCACGGCCAGCTTCTCGCTTTCCAGCATCTTCACACCTCCTGTTGCAAGGACCCGTGGCCCCGGCGGCGGTCCGCCCGGGCGCTCATTCCACCCGTTCGCCGTGCTGGCTCAGGTCCAGCCCGTCCTGTTCCTGCTTCTCGGTGACACGCAGCCCGATCACCGCGTGGACCAGCCACAGGATCAGCGAGGTCACCACGCCGCTGTAGACCAGGGTGGCCATCACGGCCAGCGCCTGGGTCGCCAGGGAGCCTTCCACGCCGCCGATCCTCGGATCGGCCAGCCAACCCGTCAGCAGGGCGCCGAGGATGCCGCCCACGCCGTGCACGCCGAAGACGTCCAGCGAATCGTCCGCGCCCAGCAGGCGCTTGAGACCGGTGGCGCCCCAGTAGCAGCCCACACCGGCCAGGGCGCCGATCAGCACCGCGGCACCCGGCCCGACGAAGCCCGAGGCGGGCGTGATGGCCACCAGGCCCGCCACCGCCCCGCTGCTCAAGCCCAGCAGGGTGGGGGTCTTGCGCACCAGCCATTCGGCCAGCATCCAGCTCAGCGCGGCGGCAGCGGCGGCCAGCTGCGTGGCCAGCATGGCCATGCCGGCCCGCCCGTCGGCCGCCGCGGCCGAGCCGCCGTTGAAGCCCATCCAGCCGACCCACAGCAGGCAGGCACCGGTCATCGTGTAGCCCAGGTTGGAGGGCATCAGCGCCACCTGGCCGTAGCCCCGGCGCGGCCCCAGGATGAAGGCCGCCGCCAGGCCGGCAATGCCGGCATTGATGTGCACCACGGTGCCACCCGCGAAGTCCAGGGCGCCGCGCTGCGCCAGCCAGCCATCGGGTGCCCAGACCCAGTGCGCCACCGGGGCATAGACCAACGCCGACCACAGCGCCATGAACCACAGAAGACCGGCAAAGCGCATGCGCTCGGCGAAGGCTCCCACGATCAGCGCCGGGGTGATGACCGCAAAGCTCAGCTGGAACATGCAGAACACCGCCTCGGGTACGGTGGGCGCCAGCGGATGCACCGACACCAGGTTTTTCACCTTGTCGAAGGCGATGGTGTGCAGCCAGATCGATTCGGGCCCGCCGATCCACGGAGAGCCCGGCATGAAGGCCAGGCTGTAGCCGACAGCGAACCAGAGCACGGTGACCAAGGCCGAGACGGCCAGCACCTGGGCCATGGTGCCCAGGATGTTCTTCTTGCGCACCATGCCGGCGTAGAAGAGGGCCAGACCGGGCAGGGTCATCAGCAGGACCAGGGCGGTGGCGGTGATCATCCAGGCGGTGTCGCCCGCACTGATCTGCTGGGCGGCCACCAGGGATGGCAGACCCGATGGTGGCGCGGCGGCTGCCGCCCCGTCGGCCGCCCAGGCGGCGCTTCCCGCCGACAGCCAAGCCACTCCCAGACCGGCGGCCCGCGGCCACCGTCCCCCTACTGCCTGTCCCATGCGACGTCCTTCGATTGACTTGAGGATTTGTGACCGGAGGTAGCAAATCCCGGGCCCGTGTGGATGGGGCAGAGAAGCGGGTTCCCGCACCAAGACGGATCAGCCCGACGGGGTTTGCAACGCGGGGTATGCTGCGGCCCCGATTTGCGGAAGACAGTTCTTGAACACCCCGACCTTGACGCCCCAGATGGCGGGTCTGCTGGACCGGATCCGGCGGGCCAAGCGCCCCGCGTTCCATGAGCTCTCACCCGAGATGGCCCGCGCCGCCTATGGCGTGGCGGCCGAGGTGCTCGATCTGCCCCGTGCGCCCCTGGCGCGCGTGGAGGCGGTGCAGGTGCCCGTGGCGCCCGGGGTGCAGTGCGCCGCGCGCCTCTTCGCGCCCTCGCACGAGCGCCTGCCGGTGCTGCTCTACCTGCATGGCGGGGGCTTCGTGATTGGCGGGCTGGACACCCACGACAGCCTGTGCCGGCAGTTCGCCCTGCGCGCCGGCGTGGCTGTGCTGTCGCTGGACTACCGCCTGGCGCCGGAGCATCGCTTTCCCGCCGCGGTGGACGACAGCTTCGCGGCCCTGCGCTGGCTGGCCACGGAAGGCGCGGCTGCCCTCGGTCTGGACGGCAGCCGACTGGCGGTGGGCGGTGACAGTGCGGGAGGCACCTTGTCGGCGGTCTGTGCCCTGATGGCGCGTGACGCCGGGCTGCCGCTGGCGCTGCAACTGCTGATCACACCCGGCACCACCGCCCATTGCGACACCCGCTCCCATGAGCTGTTCGCCAACGGCTTTCTGCTGGAGGCCGACAGCATCCGCTGGTTCTTCGACCACTACATCGACGCCGCACACCGCACCGACTGGCGCTTCGCTCCGCTGCTGGCCCCGGATGTGGACGGCGTGGCACCGGCCTGCTTCCTCCTGGCCGAATGCGACCCGCTGGTGGACGAAGGCCTGGCCTATGCCGACCGCCTGCGCGCCAGCGGCGTGGTGGTGGATCTGGAACTCTACCGGGGCGTGACCCACGACTTCATCAAACTCGGCCGGGCCATCCCCGAGGCCGAACTGGCCCAGGCCGCTGGCGCGCAGGCCTTGCGGCGGGCGCTGCTGGACGTCTGATCGGCTTCAGCGTCGCCGCGTCATCGAGGGCAGGGGCAACCCCGTCGGGGGCCAGGCATCCAGGCGAAAGGCACGCTCCTCGGCGAGCGGATGCTGGCGTTCGATCATGTGGGTGGTCAGCTTGCGCCCCTGGGCCTCGCAGACCAGCAGCGTCGAGCAGCGGGTGCCATAGCGTCCGTCGGGGCTGCGGATGAACACCGGTGAGAGCATGCGCTCCACCGCCGGGCCGACGCCGGTCTGGGGCAGCTCGGCGTCGGGAGCGGGGGTTTCGTCAGCCAGAGCCTCGAAGAGCGTGCCGCACAGCGCAGGCAGCGGCAGGTTCTCCCCCAGGGCCGCGGACAAGCGCTGCTTGATCCGCTCCACCTTGGGCCAGGGGGTGTCCAGGGCCGCATTGCTGAGCCCATGGACTCCGCGGGTCAGGCGCTGCGGGTGCGGATGCTGGTTGCTGGTCCAGAAGAACTCACCGGCCGGGAAATCCGCTGCCAGCAAATTGAAGGGCGCATGCCCGCTCAGGGCCGTGCGAGGCCAGAAGCGATCGGCCGGCAGATCGCCCCGCAGCCAGCCCAGCGGGATCTGGCCCCGCGAGGGGGCATCGGGTTCGACCGCAAAGGGCTGCCGGACATTGGTCACCAGGGCGAAGCGGCCAGCTTGACTCAGCCCCATCCAGGTGCCGCCAGCCCGCAGATCCCGTCCGGACAGCACGGGTGGCCCTTCCGGCCAGGGGGACCACCAGTCCAGCGCCTGGCTGGGACGGTCCATGTATTCGTCGCGGTTGGAGGCCACCACCAGCGGGTAGCGGCGGCTCAGGCCCAGCGCGACGCCTACGAGGCACATGGCACGAAGCTCTCCACGTGGCGAGGCCCCTGCAACCAGGGTTGGACATCCCGGGCGGCTTCGGCCAGCGCCGTGTCGAAGTCCAGATTCGCCCTGGCTTTGACCGAGGCGGGGGCTCGCGGCGTGAACCGGTAGATCTCCATCAGCGTGAGTCGTCCTGCTGCCGTTCCAGACGCTTCCAGCCGCTGCAGAACACGGGCACTCAGGCCGGGCCAGTCTTGCTGCAGACGCTGCTGAAAGCCGATGACGGCTTCCAGTGCCTGGGGCAGGTCAGCCGTCGCGATCTGATAATAGATGAACCATTCCGCCGCCAGCCGCCCGGGTGACGGCGCATCGGCCGGGCTTTCGTGACTCATGCCTCATCTTGGGGAACGGCATAGGGCAGGGCGCGCACCTGCAGGGCAGGGCCCTGGGCACTGCCCAGATGCAGTTCGCCGGCCAGCGCGGCACGCTTGACCTCGGCAAAGGCTTCCCAGCCCTGGCCATCGGCCGATGCCGCCAGTGCGATCTGGCCCGCGGGCTGTTCAGGTTCGCTGGCCAGAAAGATCTCCTGCCCGGCCTGCATCGGGGCCTGGGTCGCCAGCAGGGCGCCGCGGCGCTTGAGCGTGCCCCGGTACTGGCTGCGGGCCACCACCTCCTGGCCGGGGTAGCAACCCTTCTTGAAGTTCACGCCGCCCACCAGCTCGAAGTTGACCATCTGGGGCACAAAGGCCTCGCTGGTGGCCGCGACGATGCGGGCCACGCCGCTGCGCACTTCCAGCACTTGCCAGGCCTGCGGGGACAGCGCGGGCAGTTGGGCCGGGGCCTGGTCGGCCGGGCCGGCCCACAGGCAGCGCACGGTGCCGTCCACATCGGGCAGGCGGACCACCTGGGCGTCCTTCACCCGGCTCACGCCCCAGGCTGGCGCGGCCAGATCGGTGCCCAGCCATTGCTGTGCCGCTGCCCCGACCAGGCCCCACAGCGCCACATCGTCGGCCTGGCTGAGCTTGCACTGCGCGCGCATCACGAACATGGACAGGCGCTTGAGGGTGGGCGGCAGCACATCGGCGCTGCAGGCCAGCAGCCAGTCTTCGGCGCCGGATGCCTGCCAGGCCACGAAACTGGCCAGCAGCCGGCCCTTGGGCGAGCAGTAGCCGGCCAGGCGGGCCTGGGTGGCACCCGCCGACGCCAGCTCATTGGTCAGTTGCCCCTGCAGAAAGGTGACCGCATCGGCACCGCGGGCCCGGATCAGGCCCCAATCGGCCAGGGGCACGGCCCCGGACAGCGCGGGGGACAGAGGGGTGTCTTCAGGGGGGGAAGCAGGGGCGGCAGTCATGTCGGCGATTATCATCGCGCCCCATGCTTGAGCAGGATTCAGGGTCTCGCGGCGCGAGGGGTGTGCATACATGATGAAGCGGATCAAGGCCCTGCTGTCGGGCCTGCTGCTGGTGCTGATCGCGGGTGCGGCCCTGGGGGTCTGGTGGGTCCAGCGCCCCTTGCCCTTGCGGGGCGAGCGCGTCGAGGTGTCGATCGAGCCGGGCACGCCCACGCGCGAGATCGCCCGTCAGTGGGTGCAGGCCGGGGTCGACGTGCAGCCTTGGCTGCTGTACGAATGGTTTCGCTGGTCCGGCAAGGCCCGGCGCATCCAGGCCGGCAGCTACGAGATCGAGACCGGTGCCACGGCGTACAGCCTGTTGGACCGCATGGTGCGGGGTGACCAGATCCTGCAGACCCTGCGCCTGATCGAGGGCTGGAACTTCCGCCAGGTGCGTGAGGCCCTGGCCAAGGCGCCGCACCTGCGGCACACGGTGGACGCGATGAGCGATGCCCAACTGGCGGTGGCGCTGGGGCTGAATGCGCCGTCGGTGGAGGGCTGGCTGTTTCCAGACACCTATGCCTATAGCCCGGGCGTGAGCGATGTCACCGTGCTGCGCCGCGCCGCCGAGGCCATGCAGGTCGCGCTGGCGCAGGCCTGGGCCCAGCGCGACCCGGCCAGCCCGCTCAAATCTTCGGCCGAGTTGCTCACGCTCGCCTCCGTGGTCGAAAAAGAGACCGGCAAACCCGAAGACCGTCCGATGGTGGCGGCCGTGTTCAACAACCGGTTGCGCATCGGCATGCCCCTGCAATCGGACCCGACGGTCATCTACGGCATGGGCGAGCGCTTCGACGGCAACCTGCGCCGTGACGACCTGACCACCAACACGCCCTGGAACACCTATGTGCGCCGCGGTCTGCCGCCCACGCCCATCGCCCTGCCGGGGCGCCAGGCCCTGCTGGCCACGGCCCGCCCGGCCGCATCCCAGGCGCTCTACTTCGTGGCCAAGGGCGACGGCAGCAGCGCCTTCAGCGACAACCTGACGGACCATAATCGCGCGGTGAACCAGTATCAGAGAGGCGGGAGCCGGTGAGCGCGCCCGCACGATTCATCACCTTCGAAGGCATCGACGGTGCCGGCAAGTCCTCGCACATCGAGGCGGTGGCCCAGGCGCTGGAGCAGGTCGGGCACCGGCTGCTGCGCACCCGCGAGCCCGGTGGCACCGAACTGGCCGAGCGCCTGCGCGAGCTTTTTCTGCATGAGCGCATGGACGCGTTGACCGAAGCGCTGCTGGTCTTCGGCGCCCGCCGGGACCACCTGGTGCGCTGCATCGAGCCCGCCCTGGCCGAGGGCCGCACCGTGCTGTGCGACCGCTTCACCGATGCCACCTTCGCCTACCAGGGCGCGGGCCGGGGTTTCGACCTGGCCGTGCTGGGTCAGCTGGAAAGCTGGGTGCAGCAGGGCCGCCAACCCGACCTGACCCTGTGGTTCGACGTGGCGCCCGAGATCGCTGCGGCCCGCCGCGCCGGGGCCCGGGCACCGGACCGGCTGGAAAGCGAGGAGAGCGCCTTCTTCGAGCGCGTGCGCGCCGGCTACGCAGCGCGCGCGGCGGCCGCACCCGAGCGCTTCGTGCGCATCGACGCCGGCCAGAGCCTGGAGGCGGTGCGCGCCGATGTGCTGGCCACCGTGCGGGCCCGCACGGCCTCGCCCGGGAGCGCAGCGTCGTGATGCGCAACGAGAAGGACCTGCCCTGGCTGGCCGAGCCTCTGGCCGCCTGGCGCGAAGGGCAGCGCGGCCACGCGCTGATCCTGCACGGCGGCTTCGGCTCCGGCCTGTTCGAGCTGGCCCTGCGCCTGGCCCAGGCCTGGCTGTGCGAGCAGCCGCCCGGCCCCTGCGACCAATGCCCCAGCTGCCACCTGGTGCTGGCGCGCACCCACACCGACCTGAAGGTCGTGATGCCCGAAACCTGGGCGCAGACCCTGCAATGGGGCGCCAGCGACGGCGAGGCCGAACCGGCCGACGGTGAGGGCAAGTCCAAGAAGAAGCCCAGCCGGGAGATCAAGGTCGAAGCCGTGCGCCAGGCCATCGACTGGGCTCACAGCAGCTCCGGCCGCGGCCGTGGCAAGGTGCTGGTGTTCTTCCCGGCCGATGCGATGAACACCGTGTCGGCCAATGCCTTGCTCAAGACCCTGGAAGAGCCAGGGCAGGGCGTGCGCATCCTGCTGGCCGTGGAGGACCCGGAGCACCTGCTGCCCACCATCCGCAGCCGCTGCCAGCGCCTGCGCCTGGTGCCGCCGGCCCCGGCCGAGGCGCTGGACTGGCTGAATCGCCAGGGCGTGAAGGACGCCGACACCCTGCTGCAAGCGGCGGGCGGTGAGCCGCTGGCCGCCCAGGCCCTGGCCGCCGACGGCGTCACCGGTGCCCAGTGGAGCAGCCTGCCGGCGCAGTTGGCCCAGGGCGATGCGCGCTGGCTGTCCACCTGGTCGGTGCCGCAGGCGGTGAAGGCGCTGCAGCAGCTCTGCCACGACCTGATGGCCCATGCGGTGGGCGCGCCGCCGCGCTACTTTCCGGTCGCCAGCCTGCCGCGTGTGAGCGACGCCAGCGCGCTGGCCCAATGGAGCCGCGAACTGGCCCGCGTGAACCGCCATGCCGACCATCCCTGGCAGGCCCCGCTGCTGATCGAGGCACTGATGGCCCAAGGTCGCGCCGCCGTGCAGGCAGGTGGCAGCCGGCGTGGCTACACTTGATCTATGAGCGATACCGACAGCAGAAGCCCCGGGCTGCCCGCAGGGGCGCCCGCCGTCTCCGGCCGGCCCAGCGTGATCCAGCTGGTGTTCAGGGAGAAGGGGGCGCTCTATGCCGCCTACATGCCCTTCTTCACCGAGGGGGGGCTGTTCGTCCCCACCAACCGCGAGTACCAACTGGGGGATGACATCTACCTGCTGCTGTCCCTGCCGGGCGACCCGCAGCGTTACCCGGTGGCGGGCAAGGTGGGCTGGCTGACACCGGCCAACACCTCGGGCGGACGCACGCAAGGCGTGGGCGTGCGCTTCCCAGGCGACGACAAGACGCGGGCCCTGAAGGTGCGGATCGAGGAGATCCTGGGCACCTCGCTGTCTTCCTCCAAGCCCACCCAGACGCTCTGAGCGCGTCCCATTCCTTTTGCCAGCCGCAGGGCGATCCCAGCGGCCATGTCTGTTGCTCCACCATGTTCGTCGATTCGCACTGCCACCTCAGCTTTCCTGAACTGAAGGAGAGCCTGCCCCAGATTCGCGCCGACATGGCCCAGGCCGGGGTGGGGGCGGCGCTGTGCATCAGCACTCGCAAGGACGAGATTGCCGAGGTGGTGGCCCTGGCCGAGACCGATGCCGCCTGGTGGGCCAGCGCCGGCGTGCACCCCGACACCGAGGACGAGCCCGAGATCAGCGAAGGCGAGCTGCTGCAATGGGCGGCCCACCCCAAGGTGGTGGCCATCGGCGAGACCGGGCTGGACTACTACCGCCTGAACGGCCGCACGGTGGCCGACATGGCCTGGCAGCGCGAGCGCTTCCGGGTGCACATCCGCGCGTCCCAGGCCAGCGGGCTGCCGCTGATCATCCACACCCGCAGCGCCAGCGAGGACACCCTGGCCCTGTTGCGCGAGGCCGCCACCACGGGGCCGGCGCCGCGAGGGGTGTTCCATTGCTTCACCGAAACCCGCGAGGTGGCCCGTGCCGCCCTGGACCTGGGCTTCCTGATCTCCTTTTCCGGCATCGTCACCTTCCGCAATGCCGAGGAGCTGCGCGAGGTGGCCCGCATGGTGCCGCTGGACCGCTGCCTGATCGAGACCGACAGCCCCTATCTGGCGCCGGTGCCCTTCCGCGGCAAGACCAACACCCCGGCGCTGGTGCCCCATGTGGCGGCCGAGCTGGCCAAGCAGAAGGGCCTGTCGGTGGAGGCGATTGCCGAGGCCACGAGCCACAACTTCGAGCAGTTGTTCGGCGTGCAACTGCCCATCGGAGGCGCTGCAGCATGAAGCGACGCAGCTGCCTGAAGGGGGTGGCGGGCCTGCTGCTGGCCACCCACGTTTTGGCCGCCCGTGCCGGCAGCTACGAGGACTGGTTCCGCTACATCGAGCTGGACCTGGGGCGCGAGATCCAGAAGATGCTCCAGGCCGGGTTCGATGTGAACACCGTTGACCCGCGGGGGCAGAGCGGCCTTTACCTGGCGTTGCGCGAAGGTTCCGGCACCGTGTTGCCGGTCCTGCTGGCCTGGCCCGGCCTGGCCGCGGACGCCGAGAACGCCATGGGTGAGACGCCGCTGATGATGGCTGCGCTCAAGGGGCGCGTGGAGGTGATGAACACCCTCATCCAACGCGGAGCCCGCATCAACAAGGCGGGTTGGACGCCCCTGCATTACGCCGCCGCCGGCCCCAGCCTCGAAGCAGTGGAACTGCTGCTGGCCCGTGGCGCCGTGCTGGACGCCGTCGCCCCCAATGGCAACACCCCGCTGATGATGGCCGCAGGCTACGGCGCCATCGACAGTGCCCGGCTGCTGCTGCGTCGCGGGGCCGACGCGCGCCCGCGCAATCAGGGCGGGCGCCAGGCAGCCGACTTCGCCGACGCGGCCGACCGCACCGGGCTGGCGCAGGAACTGCGCGCCGCCACCAGCGCCGCCCGCTGAGCAACACACCGACACATTTGTCGGACAAATTCCGACATAGCGCTTGTCTGGCGGCCGACTTCTTCGAAAAGACGTGCTTGCCTACAGTTCATTCCATGGTCACCACCCGGGGGCCAACCACGGAGAGAACACCATGCGCCATCAAGAAGTCATCGCGAATCCCTTCCTGATGCTGACCCAGCCGGACTCGATCCTGGCTGCGGTGGAGCGCTCGGAGCGTCTGGGGCACCTGAAGCGCCGCGTGTGCCGTCCGCTGGACCGTCCGCTGATCCCCAAGATCAACCAAGCCGAACTGAGCGCCTACGACGACGCCATCGACAGCGAAGTCGAGGCCGACTTGCCCGACGAAGAACAAGCTTGAATCCAGGCGATCCAGGGCCCTCAGTCAGGGCGTCGGGTCAGACGCAGGGACAGCACCCGGTAGCGGGCCGGCAGTCCCTCCGGGGTGCGAAAGCGCTCCATGGCCGCCATCCAGGCCTGCACGGCCCGGCGTCCCCCCAGCCCCGCGCGTGCAGACTGCATGTGGTGGGCGCCCACCCCCTTGATGGCATTGGCCAAGCTGCGGATGTCAGGGTGATGATCCACCTCGTCCGCGCAACTCTGCCAGTCCACCGTCCAAAGCGTCGCATCCACCTGGGCCAGCAGCGCCTGGGCCGACGGAAAGCGGTGCACATGGTCCAGGTCGTCCACCGTGGCCCAGGCCTCGGCCAGTTCCCGCAGCGTCCCCTCGGCCAGGGTGTTCAGCAGCACCGTGCCACCGGGCTTCAGCACGCGGTGAATCTCGGCCAAGGCCGCTGAGAAACTGTCGCACCACTGCAGCGCCAGGCTGGAGTAAATCAGATCCACGCTGGCATCGCCCAGTGGCATGTGCTCGGCGGGCGCGCAGATCCACTCGAAGCGATCGCCCCATCGCGCCCGGGCCTGCGCCAGCATGCCCGAGGCCAGATCCAGCCCGATCACCCGCGCTTGCGGACAGGCCTGCTGCAGCGCCGGCAGGCAATAGCCCGTGCCGCAGCCCAGGTCCAGCACGGTACGCACCGATTCGGTCGCTCCCGCTGCCGGCAGCCGTTCCAGCAATTGAAACGCCAGACGGCGCTGGAGGAGGGCACGTTGCTCGTAGGCCGTGGCGGCCTTGCTGAACGCTTGGGCCACACGGCTTTGCAGGGTGGGGCGCCGCAGCTGCTGCCACAGCGCATCGACCACCTGAGCCAGCGCGGGTGCATGGGTCAGGGACAGGGCGTGCGGGGCCTCGGCCAGCACCGACACCTCGCCAGGACGGCCCGTGAGCGACGCGATGGCATCGGCGCAAGCCACGGGCAGCACCGCATCCTGTCCCGCCAGCACATGGCGCACTGGGACGGGCAGTTTGCCGAGCACCGAACGCACGTCCAATTGCGCCAGCCAATCCAGCTCGGCACGCAGGGTGGAACGGTCCGGCGCCGGCAGCTGGGCATGGGTCTGTAGCCACTTCAGTTGCTGGCGCAACTCGCCACTGGCACAGCCTTTCAGTTCCAGGCCGGCGAAGCGGCGCAGCGTGCCCGCCACGTCGTCCGTGCCGGCGTACACCGCGTCGAACAGTTCCTGCGGAACCCCCGCAGGCCAGTCGGTGCTGGCGAGGAATTTGGGCGACGAAGCGACCGTGACCACGCCAGACACCATCCGCGGGGCGGCACGGGCCGCCGCCGCCAGGGCCAGCATGCCGCCCAGGGACCAGCCCACCCAGATCGCACCGACCGGCGCCGACCTCAGCAGCTCGTCGATGACGGCGTCCAGATCGTCATCGCCGGCAGGAGACTCACCACAGCCCGGCAGATCAACGGCATGAAGTGCAAACCGATCGCCGAGGACCTCGGCCAGAGGCCGCCAGATCTGGGCGTTGGACGCGAAACCGTGGACACAAAACAAAGCGGGCAACCCAGGGTTGCCCATGACGTGCACCTTCAATGCCATGGGGCTAGTGTGCCTGAAGTCAGGACGGTCCTCGGGTGGGATCACCGGTTCGGTTCATCAAGATGCACGACAATGTATATTATGTCAAATAAAGTGAACAGGCTTTTCAGGCGATTGCGCGCCTTCTTCCAGACGTACACCAGGGCCGGCAACGGCCCTTTTTTGTGGCCGCTGCTTGGGAGCCAAGAACAATGATCAACCGATACCCGAAGGAGCCGCCGACGATGGCGGAACTCCTCGCGGACCCGCTGCTGCGGAGCCTCAAACAGAGCGACGTGGCGAGGTTCCTGGACGTGACTGAACGCACCTTAAGGCGCTGGAAAAAGACCGGCGCACCACGCCAAGCCAGACTGCTGTTGTGGGCTATTTCGTTGCACGGACTCGACACTTTGCAGACCGAGGCCGACAACACGGTCGCACTATTTGCTGGGATGGCCCGTGGTCTGGCGGAAGAAGTCGATGCGCACCGGAGACGCATCGCCCACTTGATCAGATTGGGAGACTTCGGCAGCGCGAATAGCCCGCACCTCGGCTTCGAGAGCGCGAACGCGCTTAGAAAGCATGAAGTGGTCAATGACCAGAAACACCACGCCGATGATGGCGCACCACACAAGCAGCAGATGCCAAAAAGACACTTGGCGAGACCGTGACTGCGCCTGTTGCTTAGACCGCCAGAACACCCAGTTGGGCTCAGATCTTCCTGTGCCTGAATTGGACGGACTTGATGGTGCTTGTGAAGCCGGCCGAGGCGGTGCTGACTCCTGCCGAGGTGATGCTTGTTCCTTGCGGCGCTGATCCGGCCGCATGTAGTCCCGGTCATAGACACCCATCGTCCTTCTCCTTCTCCCTTTGCCGGAGATGATGCCATGCAGCTGGTGGTGCCGGGGCGGGCCAGGCCTGTCCCCCGCTGCGCGGGTCCCCCTTCGGCCCTCGGCGGCGCCGCCGCCGCCCCAATCCAGCGGAGAAGCTGAGGCACGCTGGCTTTGCTTTTGAGAAAGAAGCCCGAGACGGAAGCAACACCTCAGTGAGCCATGCTGGCGCACAGGGTTCGGGGTGGGGACCCCCCCAAGGGGTCCCCCCCACCCCTACCCCTATGCGCCCTGCTGGGCGATCTGCACGGACTGAGTGGGGGCGTCGCAGACGGCACGACGCTCCACGTCTTGCCACGTGAGCTTGGTCAGGCAAGCCATCTGGACCTCAAGGGTGTAGCCGGCCTTTTCCAGGTCCGCACCGGTCAGACGCGACACCACCTGACCGTTCTGGCTGACGGCGTACATGCAGAGCGACCGAGCACCAGCCGAGACGCAGCCGTACATGTGCAAGCCATAGCCGGCAAAGGGATCGGCACCCACCTTGCCGCGAGCGGCGAGCGTCTGCACCCCGGGTGCAACGACTGAGGCCGGCGCAGAGGCCGGGACAGAGGCAGGCAGAGAAGCCCGAGCCGCAGCAATGGCAGAAGCACGCGCCGCGCTGGCCGCCTCAGCGTGCACGGCAGGAACGGAACGGGCCTGCTTCACATGAGCCTGCCATGGCATGCGGATGAAGAACAGCGAGGCGATGCCCAAAGGGAGCATCACGGCGGCACCGACAACCGGCCAACGACGCCAGATCGGCACGATGTCAGACGCGGCCACTTCTGCCACCGCAACGCCCTGGGTGTGGCTGCGCCAAAGGCCAAAGTACTTCTTCTCGTAGGTGCGAACAGTGGTGTTCACCACGTCGCCCTTGATGCCGTCCTTCACCTTTCGGATGTACTTGCTCATGCTGCCGAAGCTGCTGGCCTTCTGGCAGAAGTAGCAAGTCTGGATGAGTTCGGCAATGTCGGGCGTCAGCCTGCCGGTGGTCTGGGTCATCACCATCACATCGGAATTGGTGTGGCGGTGCATCTCGAACCACTCGACCACTGAGCGGGGTGTCCGACCTCGACCCATGACGTTCGCCGCCTCGTCAATGACGAAGAAAGGCCCCCTGCCCTCGGCGTCACGCCAGTCCGTGGCGTAGTCATCGACGTGACCGAATACGCGGTGAATGCCGGTGTACCGAGTATCCGGCTGGCGTTCAGTCAAGGGCTTGTCGCGGACCTCGATCAGATCGCGCCAAGCGGGCTCAATGGCGGCCCAGCGATCCACATCGAGCGGCATGTTCGTAATGACCTTTCGGCCACGCTTGAGCGCCTCCATGATGTGGTAGACGCAAGCCTCATAGCCCTTGCCGCCACCTGGGCGGCCAAACATGCCGAGGATCATGAGCCGAGCCTCACGAACGGGATGAGTTGAAGGAGCACGCGAACGCCGATGGCAACGGCAACGATGCCCACGGCAGAACTCAAACCCACCGCCTGCATCGCTTCGATGGTGGAAGGCGGCAGGCCGGCCCAATCGGCGGTGTAGGCGGTCAAGCCGCCAAGGTCGATCGAGCCCACCAGGGTCACCGCGAGACCCAGGAAGGCGTCAAAGGACCACACCAGCACATCGGTAAGCATGAGCCAGAAGGCGGTGAACGCAGCCACGGCCAACTCGCCGAGCCAAGTTGCAAGCGCCGCAATCTTGGACAGCAGCAGCGTCAAGCCTTGAACAATACCGGCCATATCAGCCTCCGAAAATGAGTTTCCGAGCCGCCAGCAGCGCGGAAATGTTGAAGATGATTTTGAGGACGCCCCACAGCCAACACGGAATGGAAACGTCGCCACTGGTGTTGATGCCCAGGACGTTCACCGGAATCACCCACACCGGACAGCCACCATTTCCAAACGAGGGAGTCAGAGAGTTGACCCAGGAAATGAGGGGGATTTGCGAAATGGCCTGAGCGTGAGAATCCCACACGCCTTTGACGCCATCAGGGTATTTCTGCTCATAGAGCTTCGGGACAGAAGGCATGCCGGTATCAGTAGGTGTACCGGCGTCGTCGTTTTCCTTGGTGGTCGTGCTGCTAGTGCAGGAACCCGCAGCAGTGCAAGTCGTCACGGTAGTGGTCGAATTATTCGTGACGGTAATGGTATTGCCTGAATACGAATAACCATTGTTCGGCGTGGTGGTAGTCGTCGTCACCGTGCCGTCTGGATTGGTGGTGATAGTGGTCGAAGGCGAACCCACCGACTGAGGATCACCCGTCAAAGTGCGTTCAGGAGCACCCTGGAGACTGCCGCCCTTGTCAAGAATCTTCTGCATGACGGCAGCTGCATTGGCAATGTTTGCATATGCCTCCATGAGCCTTTTGGCATCTTCTGCGGAAATGGTGTGATAACGGCCGGTGGGGCACTTGCCGTCCGGACCGGGTGGAGAACCGGCAGGAAGGCTGTAAGCAGGATCAAGCTCATCAATCACTGCGGGGCAACTCGAATTAGAAGAAGCACCGAGGTTTCTGAAAGCAGTAGAGGTAATTGCAGTCGTGGCGCCAGGGGTATAGCTACCATTGCTCTGCTTGGAATAATAGGTTTTATAACCAGCCGACTTACAAGACGTCTGAGATGTACAAACCGCAGAAACCTGAGTCACCTGAGTGCAACCGGAAAGCTTAGCAGCCAAGCAAGTTGAATACGCAGTGTCGTATGCGGTCTGCAACATGGAAGCCCAATTCGCGCAAGCACTGGGAAAATCTGAGCCACTACCGTAAGCAGGGGACGGCGTAACAAACTTCTCAACGCTTATGGAAGGAACACCATCGCACTGAAAAACAGAAGAAACTGCCGGGTCCTGACCATCGTCATATAGCCAATCAGTGACATTACAACCCGTCCGAGAACTGGAGGACGTGCCAAGACCCAAATAAGCAGCAAGCTCGGTGCCGGCCTGACAGCCGACGATAAAACTCTCTTTCGCCATCGAAATAGCAAAAGCAGCAGGAACCGCACGGCGAGCGAGTATAGAAATACGCCCACCGGCCAAGGTGCCGGCATAGCTTTCAGCGACTGTGACAGCACCGCCAGCAGCAGAGCCAATTGTGCGGTTGGTCATGGAGAAAGGACCGGAACCACCAGCCCCATCCGCAACCGCATAAGTATTGGTCCCGGTCTGCTGAAGAACAATCGAACCGGAAGGCGTGACGTTGGTTGCAAAGGCAAAAAAAGGCGACCAAAGGGCCGCCAGAAGCAGGAAGCGAAGGAACATCACAGCCCTGCCCCCTTGAAGCCCAAGACCAAGGCCAACCCGCCGACCCCCCCGAGAAGGGCGATGGACACCCAGCAAAAAGCGACGAGCGGCCCGGTCATGGCGTCAGGCCTTGTTCACGCCGCGCTTCGCGAGGCTGATGCCCTTGAAGGCGAGCGCGATGGCCACGATGATGACGCCGGTGGCACCAACGAAGGTGGCGACGGTGGACAGGTCCACGGCGGCAAAGATTTCGGTCATGAAAAGACTCCCAAGAAACTACCGAGTAACCGACCCGGCGACGGATTCAGGAACACCCTGAAATCAAGCGCGACGGATGACGCCGACAGCGACACCCACGGCATAACCCAACGACCAGAGAAAGACGACGAAACCGACACCCCAGCCGGCAACACCGAGAATCTCTGAAGGAGTGAAACCGAGTTGCAGGAACTCATCCCCGGCTTCACAAGAAACGAATGTCAGCGGCGAGGACGCCAGCGGCTGACCATCGACAAAAAGCGAAAGCACGCCCGAAGCGTCCGCGCCGCTACAGGTGACGACATACGGCCCACCAGTGCCAGCACCGACGAGCGGATAACTGCCCGTGCAAACGGCCTGAGAGGCGGTCTGAATCGAGTCATAACAGCGGCCGAGAGCGAAGGCACCCACGATCAATCACCCGACGAAAACTCAGACGATTCATCACGGTGGCCGCACTCAGGACACTGCAGATACTCGACCATTTCATCGCCGGCCAACTCCTCGTCCATGTACTCGCCGGGGTCGAATTCGGCACCGCAATTGGGACAGGTAACCATGATCAAAGCTCCAAAAGCCAAGAGGTAAGACGACGCGCCAGAACAGGAACCGCCACAGGGATCAAAGGCGCAACAAGAAGAAAGAGAGCCGTCATGCGGCCATCCGATACCAACTAGGGACGACGGCCGGGCGCAGGGTGATCACCTGCACACGGGGCTGGAAGGCACGCACGTTGCGCACGGCAATGTCGATGCCGTAGGGGAGCAAGGCGCGGCGATGCTTGTAGAACGAGGCGCGGCTCATGGCGGCCTTGCAGTCGGCACCGGCCAAGTAGTCCCGGGCCGTGCGACGAATGGCATTCGGCAGATGTTCCAGTTCGTCGGTGGTGCGCTCTGCACGGCCCAACACCTGGGCCTTGTCTTCGTAGATGCGGATGAGTTCGGCCATCGCGTGCCCCTTCTCGTAATCGCCGAGCCAAGCGGCCCCGACATCGGTCAGCGCCTTTGTGCGCAACGTCCCTTCAAAGCGCACCAGTCCCACGGTGCGGCAGTGCTCATAGAGCTCACCCTCCGAGCAGCCATGCCGGGCCAACTCGAGGTGCTTGATGTAGGCCTTCCAGTACTGGCGGGAGCCCTTGCCGCCGCCAAAGGAGACGGTCTCGCCCTGCCCCAGCGTGCGGCCCTCTTGCCGGCCGGCGTGCTGACTGCCAAGCCACGCCAGGAAGGCGTGGGCCTCATCCGGGCCGCCTGCCTCGAAATTGCCGGTCAGGTCGATGCGCGAGACACGCGCCCCCGACCAGCGGTAAGTGGCATCGCCATCGCGGCGAGTCAACTGGATGCGACGACCGGCCGTGAATGGCGGCAGACCGTAGTCCTCCAGGATCAGGTTGATGCGCTCCAGGCAGTGCCAGAAGTCGAAGCCCCACACGTTATCCGGGCGACCGAAGCGGCTCACGTTGCCGCTGAATGTCACCTTGTGACCGTCGCACTTGACGTTGACGTGGGTCTCATACGACCCCTCGAACTGCGCGGCACGCACGGTGCGCCACTCGACTTCCCCCTCTTCGTCGGAGGCCCACACAAGGCCGCTAGACACCACTGGCAGTGCTTCCTCATGCTCTTGGCTGATGGTCAGCCAATCCACGAAGAACGGTGCCGGCTGATCCTGGCGGGCAAGGTGCCGAGCAGCCTTCGCAGCCAGTTCCGAGAACTCGGAAGTCTCAAAATTGAGACTTCCGGAAGGTGTTACTAGGCACCTTCCGCTGCGCGGGGCCAAATCCACCACGGCGGCGGTCATGCGCGAGCCCTCGCCGAAGCCGTCAGGTTGAGCAGCTTGGCGTCCCAGAAGGTCCAAGCGTCCTCGGCCGCCGACGCCTGCGACCGCAGGGCCTGGACCGAAGCCCGGTAGCCCATGCGGTCCATGACGTCAGCGCGGCCGTGAAAGTCGGCGGCGCGCCGCTCTGCTTCCAGGCGGCGGCGCTGTGCGTCAGCGATGGCGGCGCGGCGGTTCATCAATCGAACGCAGCCAGAGCGTGCCGAACGGAAGCCAAGGCTTCACGCAGGCCCCGAAGGACCTGATCACCATAGTGCTGACGCTCGCACTCCTGCAACTCGTCTTGGAGCATCAGCGCCAAGTGCCGCAGACGGTCCACGGTGCAACGGTCTTGATAGCTCACGGCCGACCTCAGATCACGTCCAGGGTCATGGTGATCTGCTCACCGCGCAGGCGCTCGCCCGTTTCCTTGTCGGTGAAATTGAAGGACCGGCCGTAGCCGCCCAGCTGGGCCTTGCAGCGGATCACGTCGCCGACCTGCTGGCCCAGCTTCTCATCGCCTCGCACTTCCACCACGGACGGCGAAGTGAACTCATCGGGGGCGGGCAGCTGCACCTTGTGCAGCCACTTGCGGCCCTGCCGCGTGCTGATGGAACGGACCCCGGCCAGACGACCGGAGATCAGAACTTGACCCAGCTTCAGCCCCGCCTGTGCGGGCTCTTGACCTTGAACGCTCATAATCACTCACCTCAACTTGGTAGCGCTCACAGATATTTGTGAGTGACCGAATTAGACGGAGAAAGGCCAAAGCCATGCAGGACTGGAAAGCCCTAATTGACAAGGGAGCCGAAATGTGCGGTGGGCAAAATGCCCTAGCCCGAAAGCTGGGGACTACATCCGGCGCGCTGGCGAGTTGCAAGGCCGGGAAGCGGGCCATGCCGAAGGAGCAGATTCAGGAACTGGCGGCGATCCTGAACACGGACGCCAGCGAACTCTGGACGGCTCAAGAGCTGGCAAACATGCCGCGCCGCAACCCCTTTCTGAGAGCCGCTGCAACGGCGGCTGCTTGCCTGGTTGGTGGGGTCGTTTTGTCCGCTTCGCTTCCCAGCGATGCACAGGCATCTACCCTCGATAAGTCGTCATCGGCGGGTAACTGTCTGTATATTATGTCAAATAAAGAATGAACGTTTGGAAACTCCGACGACTGCGGACCGCACGGCCTTGCTCCCGGCTGCCCGGTCACTTCGCTGGATGCTGCTGGCGCTCGGGCCTGACCCAGCGTTCCATCATGGCCACCAACTCCTTGGGGCCGAAGGGTTTGGCGAGAAAGTCGTTCATGCCAGCGGCCAGGCAACGCTGTCTGTCCTGGGGGAACGCATTGGCCGTGAGCGCGAGGATCGGGGTGTCGGCGTAACCCGGCAGCTGACGGATGGCGGCCGTGGCGGCAATGCCGTCGACGCGCGGCATCTGCAGGTCCATCAGGATGACCGAGAACTGCGTTGCTCGGGCGGCGGCGATGGCAGCTTCGCCATCGGTCGCGGTGGTGACCTGCAGACCAGCCTCCTCCAGCAACGTCTGGGCGATGAGCCGGTTCACGGGTTCGTCGTCTGCCAACAGCACTTGCAGGCCGGCGAACCGGTTCGGGATCGGCGTGGCCGGCCCGTGGCTGGGTTGTGCCGCAGCCCGGTCCGCGGGGTTCTGGTCGATGCCCAGGCGCGCTGTGAACCAGAACACGCTGCCGTGGCCGGGGCCGGCGCTGCGCACGCCGGCATCGCCGCCCATCAACAGGGCCATCCGGCGCGTGAGTGCCAAGCCGAGCCCGGTGCCGCCGTGAAGGCGGGTGCTGGAGCCATCCGCCTGCTCGAAAGGCTGGAACAGCCGGGCCTGGGTCGCGGCGTCGAGCCCGATGCCGCTGTCCTCCACCTCGAAGCGCAGGGTCATTGCCCGAGGTTCGGCCGCCACCTGGCTCACCCGAATCTCGACCTGCCCCTGGTCGGTGAACTTGATCGCGTTGGAGACGTAGTTCAGCAGACATTGACGGATCAGGGTGGCGTCGCCTCGCAGGGCCGGCTGGGCTTCGGGTGGCCAAGCCCGCAGCTGCAGCCCCTTGAGCTCGGCACGCCCCGCCATGATCTCCCGCACCTCCTCCAGCAGAGCGGCAAGGTCGATGGGCACGCTGTCCAGTTCCTGTTTGCCGGCATCGATCTTGGCCAGATCCAGCAAGGCGTTGATGATGCGCAGAAGGTGGGCGGACGCCGCCTCCACGGCATCCATGCGCGCAGCCTGCACGGGCGGGACGCCGGCTCGGCGGATCAGATGCAGCAGCCCCACCACGGCATTCAGCGGCGTTCGGATCTCGTGCGAGACATTGGCCAGGAAGTGCCCCTTGGCGACATTGGCGGCTTCTGCGGCCTCCTTGGCAAGTGACAGCTCCCGCGTGCGCGCCTCCACCAGTTGCTCGAGCCGCTGCCGGTGCATGCGCAGCTCCTCGTCAGCCTGATGGCGGGCGGTGACGTCTCGCACGGCACAGCCCATGAAGGTCCCGCCCACCGTCTGAACCGGGGCAAGGCTCAATTCAAAGGGAAAGCTGCTGCCGTCGCTGGCCCGGGCCACCCCTTCCAATCGCTGTGCCTCGCCCTGCCAATCTGCGTCCAGGCCGGGTATCAGCGTCGTCATGGCAATTCCCGACAGGGCGCCCTGCGCGGTCCGGAACATGCGGCACGCCTCGAGGTTGGCGTGCACGATGGTGCCCTGCCCGTTCACCAGCAGCGTGGCATCGGGCGCCGCCTCCAGCATCGAGGCCATCTGGCGGGCTGCCGAGCGCTGTCGCTCGTCCGCCAGGGCGCTGGCCCTCACAAGGCGGGTCTGGGCCCAGAACAGCCACAGCAGCGCCAGGATGACGCCGACCATGGCGCCCCGCAGCGGCCAGGCACCAGGCGCTACGGCGGGCCAGCCGCCGCGGGGAATGGCGGCAAGCTGCCACTCCCCGCCTGGCAGTTCCAGCGTGGTCACCGCGGGGGATTGGTCGAAGATGCCGGGGCGCCCCAGGAAGACTTCGCCCCGCTTCCCCAGGCCATCGCGGCCCCGGATGGCGATTTCCACCGTGGGGTCACCGTCCGGCAATCCTGCCGCGGCCAGCAGGCGATCGGAGTCGATCACGGCGCTGACGATGCCCCAGAAGTGATCCCCCCGGCTGTTGGCGTCGGGCAGGTAGATCGGCACACGGACGATCAGGCCCAGCCCGCCCTGGACCAGCTTGACCGGTCCGGCCACCACCATCTGCCGACTCAGGCGGGCACGTTCCACGGAAGCGAACTGGTTGGGCAGGTCGCGATAGGCGCGGCCGATGGCGCGCTCGTTGCCGGCCAGAGGCGCCACGTAACGGATCACCAGGTCCGGCGCGGCGGCGATGTTGCGCAGGTAGCTGCCTCCCCCATCCAGCAAAGGGCGGGTTGCGATCTCGAATTGCTTCTGGTCCAGGTCGGGATCCAGGTGGAAGACACTGACCAGGCCGCGTGCCAACTGGATCTGCGGGTACAGCGTGCCGGCCAGTCGTTCTCGAGCCTGGCCGAGCCGATTCTGGACATCGATCCTCAGTTCAGCGGCCTTCTGTCGCTCGATCAGCCACTCTCCGGCCACGCCGAGCAACGCGACGAACAGCAGGAGCAGGATGCTGAGCAGTCGGCTGGGGCGTGGCGCGAGGAGCATGACACTGGGTGGGGGACCGCAGGATGACGCGACTATCTCACGGGATCACGCAAGTCGCCCGCAAGGGCTCCCGTGTCCGTTGGCGAGCTGAGACGGCTCGCGGCAACGGCGCATCATGGCCGCGATACAGGTCCGCATGCTGTGGAAGCCCGGTCGCGGGTGTATCGTGAAGGGCATTGCAGTGAGCGACACAAACGCGTGACACAGTCCCCCTCTGCCGCCCCGATGGCGGCGCCCCACTCCCGTCCCGCCTATGACATCGGCACGCCAGGCACCCCGTGGGGGCCGGAAGAGCGTGCTGTCTGGCTGCAGCGGCAGCAGTTGCGCCGCAGCCATCAGGACGAGGTGGTGGCGCCCCTGCTGGCCGCCCTGCCCCCCCAGGCTGAACTGCTGCGCTACGGCGAGCTGGACTACACCCGGCTGGGCCTGGGGCGCTATCCGCTGCACGCGGTGCGCAGCCGGCAGTGGCAGGCTGGGCGCCCCACGGTGCTGGTGACGGGCGGCGTGCACGGCTACGAGACCAGTGGCGTGCAGGGTGCGCTCCAGTGGATCCGAGATGATTTCGCGCGTGCGGCCGAGCGCTTCAACCTGCTGGTGCTGCCCTGCATCAGCCCCTGGGGCTACGAGACGATCAACCGCTGGAACCCGGACGCATTGGATCCGAACCGTCAGTTCAAGCCGGGCAGCCCGGCGGCCGAATCGGCCCTGGCCATGGCCTGCGTGGCGGCCCAGGCCGGCGAGGTGGCCCTGCACATCGACCTGCACGAGACCACGGACACCGACAACAGCGAGTTCGGTCCGGCCAAGGCGGCGCGCGATGGCGGCGTATTCCACTGGGATCCGATCCCCGACGGCTTCTATCTGGTGGGCGACACCGAGCGCCCGGCACCGGCCTTCCAGCGGGCGCTGATCCAGGCGGTGCAGCAGGTCACCCACATTGCCGAGGCCGATGCGCGCGGCTGCATCTTGGGTGAAGCTGTGCAACAACATGGCGTGATCAACTACGCCAAGCGCACACTGGGGCTGTGCGGCGCGATGACGGCGGCGCGCTTCGTCACCACCACCGAGGTCTATCCGGACAGCCCGACGGCCAGCCCGGCCCAGTGCAATGCCGCCCAGGTGGCCGCCGTGAATGCGGCCATCGAATTCCTGACCCACGCTTCCAAGGAGAGTTGAACATGTACGCGAAGATCCTCGTCCCCGTGGATGGCAGCCCGACCGCCGAATGCGGCCTGCAGGAGGCCCTGAAGCTGGCCAAGGGCAGTTCCACCGCCCTGCTGCTGCTCTATGTGGTGGACCAATACCCGATGCTGGTGGACTTTGCCGCGGCAGCCAGCTACCAGGAAGTGCAGGACGATCTGCGCCGCTACGGCAAGGAAGTGCTGGCCAAGGCCCAGGCCGCCGCGCAGGCCGCAGGCGTCTCCGCCGAAGTGGTCGAGCGCGAAGTCATCGGCGGGCGGGTGGCGGATGTGGTGGTGGGCGAAGCCGAGAAGGCCGGCTGTGACCTGATCGTCATGGGCACCCATGGCCGCCGTGGCCTGAGCCGCCTGACCCTGGGCAGCGACGCCGAACTGGTGGTGCGTCACGCCCCGGTGCCGGTGCTGCTGGTGCGCCACGGCGAAGCGCCGCGCTGATCCGCCCCCGGTTCAGAGCGGGCTCAGCCAACGCTGAAGCACCTGCGCCACGCCGGTGGCGTCGCATTCGCCCACGGTGATGGCGGTGCGGACTTCGTCCGCGCCGAGCCCCTGGGCATGGCCTTGCTGCTGCTTCAGCACCGCCGCGGTTGCTTCGGAAGGGTCCTGCACGCTGGTGGCGCGTCGGGCCAGTCGCCGGGCCAACTCCTCGGGCCCGGCCTGGCAGTGCAGGATGAGCCAGGGACTGCCCAGGGTCCGCGCCAGAGTGGAAAAGCGCTCGCGCTGGTCACGCCGCAGGAAGGCGGCATCCACGATCACCGGGTAACCGGCCCGCAACAGCATGCGGGCCGTGTCTTCCAGGCGCGCAAAGGTGCGTTGGGTGGCCTCGGCGGTGTAGATGTCCAGGCCGTGGGCGCGTGAGTCGTCCAGCGGCCCCAGGCCGAACAGGCGCTTGCGTTCCACATCCGAGCGCAGCCGCACCGCACCGGCGGCCTGCAGCAGCGCCCGCGCCCAGGTCGATTTTCCCGAGCCCGAGAGGCCGTGGGTGATCAGCAGCGGTGCCCCGCGACCCGCCCAAGGCGGCGTGGTGTGGCGCAGCGCCCAGCCCAGATAGTCCGGCTCATCGGCGGCCGCACCGCCCTGCCCTTGCCGCAACCCGGCCACCATGGCCCGGACCAGGGCCCGGTAGACCTCGAAGTAGCGCAGGCCGGTCAGGCCGTCCCAGTCGCCGCTGAGAGTCAGATAGCCGTCCAGCAGGGCAAAGGCCAGGTCGCGGCGCCCTCGCACCTGCAGGTCCATGGTCAGAAAGGCCAGGTCGTTCATCGTGTCGATCCAGCGCAGGGCCGGGTCGAACTCGATGCAGTCGAAGGCGGTGGGGCCCCCGGGCAGTTGGACCACATTGCCCAGGTGCAGGTCGCCATGGCCCTCGCGCACACAGCCATCGGCCAGGCGGCGCTGCCACCAGGGCATCAACCTCGCCTCCTCTGCGCGGAGCCAAGCTTGCAGTGGCTGGGCCTGTGCAGCGCTGTGTGGCCAGGTGAGGAGCGGGGCCAGCACCTTGGCTGTTGCCGCGGCGATGTCCGCCGGCTGGCCGTGGTCGCCGTCCGCTGTGGCGCGGGGGGCCGCGCTGTGAAAGGCCGCCAGCCGTTCGCCCAACAGCGTCAGGTCGTCCGCCGTCAGCTGCCCCTGGGCCAGGCGGGTGGACCACAGCGCATCGTCGGCAAAGCGCCGCATGTGCAGCGCATGGTCGATGACGGGGCCGCTGCCGCCCAGGGCTGGCGCCGCGGCAGAACCGGTCACGGCCAGCACGTCCAAATAGATTTGGGGCGCCAGACGCTGGTTCAGGCGCAGTTCCTCTTCGCAGAAGTGCTGGCGCAGGGCCGGCGTGCTGAAGTCCAGGAAGGCGAGCTTCAGCGGCTTCTTGAGCTTGTAGGCGTCCTGGCCGCAGAACAGCAGCCAGGAAATGTGGGTTTCGGCGCGCGCCACCGGCAGGCCGCTGTGCTGGGCCAAATACTGGGCCAGACCATCGGCCAGGGTGTGCTGCGCGCTCATGGCCGTCAGGCGGCCTGCAGGGTCGGGCTGTAGCCCGCTTCGCGCAGGGTTTCCAGCAGCGCGTCGTCGCTGAGGGTTTGGCTGCTCACGCTGACCACGTGGCTGGGCAGATCGATCTGCAGCGTGGCGGTGGGGTCGGCTGCGGTCACGGCGGCGGTGATGGCCTTCACGCAATGGCCGCAGGTCATGTCGGGAACGAGGAACTGGCTCATGGCATCTCCTGATGGGGCCGGTCGGCATGACCGGCATGTCGCCACTGTGGCGCTTCCCATCGTGGGAAGGTCAATGCCAGTGTGCCACGCCCGAGTTTGCTGTCGGGGCATGCCGGCCTGGCTTGACCTTCCTATGATGGGAGGCTTGAGGATCCCCTCATTCCTGTTTCTGAGGCGCCCGGCTTGCCGCCGGGTGTGTTGCCATGGCCACCACGACGCACGCATTCAACATCCAGATCGAAGGCATGAGCTGCGCCTCCTGCGTGATGCGGGTGGAGAAGGCCCTGAAGAAGGTGCCCGGCGTGGCCGAGGCCCAGGTGAACCTGGCCACCGAGCGCGCGCAGGTGACCGGCGGCGCCGAGTTGCAGCTGGCCCCTTTGCTGGCTGCGGTGGAGAAGGCCGGCTATGGCGCCCAGCCCGTGGTCGAAAGTCGGCCCCCCGTCGCGAGCAAGCTGCCCAGCGGCTGGACGGTGGTGGCCAGTGCCGTGCTGACGGTGCCTCTGATGCTGCCCATGCTGCTGCAGCTGGCCGGCGTGCACTGGATGTTGAGCGGCCTGTGGCAGTTGGCCCTGGCCACGCCGGTGCAGTTCTGGTTCGGCCGCCACTTCTACCGCGAAGGCTGGAAGGCCGCCCGAGCGGCCAGCGGCAACATGGACCTGCTGGTGGCCCTGGGCACCTCGGCCGCCTATGGCTTGTCGATTTACCTGCTCTGGCGCAGCTGGGGCGTGGACGACATGCCGCACCTGTACTTTGAAGGCTCCGCGGCGGTCATCACCCTGGTGCTGCTGGGCAAATGGCTGGAAGCGCGGGCCAAGCGCCAGACCACCGACGCCATCCGCGCCCTGAACGCGCTGCGGCCGGACACGGCGCGCGTGCTGCGCGACGGTCAGGTGCTGGATGTGCCGGTGGCCCAGGTGGCCGTGGGTGACGTGGTGCAGGTGCGCCCGGGTGAGCGGGTGGCGGTGGATGGTCTCGTCACCGAGGGCCGCAGCCATGTGGACGAATCGCTGATCACCGGTGAGAGCCACCCGGTGCTCAAGACGGTGGACAGCCGGGTGACCGGCGGCGCCATCAACGGCGAGGGGGTGTTGACCGTGCGCACCACCGCCATCGGTGCCGAGACCACGTTGGCGCGCATCATCCGGCTGGTGGAATCGGCCCAGGCTGGCAAGGCGCCCATCCAGCGCCTGGTCGACCAGGTGGCGGCCGTCTTCGTGCCGGTCGTGCTCTTGGTGGCCGCCCTCACCTTTGCTGGCTGGCTGCTGGCGGGCAGCGACTGGGAGCCGGCGCTGATCAACGCGGTGTCGGTGCTGGTCATCGCCTGCCCCTGTGCGCTGGGCCTGGCCACCCCCACGGCCATCATGGCCGGCACCGGCGTGGCGGCGCGCCACGGCATCCTCATCAAGGACGCCCAGGCGCTGGAGCTGGCCCATGCCGTCACCACCGTGGCCTTCGACAAGACGGGCACGCTGACCGAAGGTCGCCCCAGCTTGGTGGCCGTGCTGCCGGCCCCGGGGCAGACCGAGGCCTCGGTGCTGGTGCGGGCCGCCGGCCTGCAGCAGGCCAGCGAACACCCGCTGGCCAAGGCGGTGATGGCCCATGTGGCCGGCCTGTTCCCGGCCGCCCTGCCGGCGGCCACCGAGGTGAGCGCCCTGCCCGGCCGCGGCCTGCAGGGCCTGTTGGGGGGCGAACGCCTGCTGCTGGGCAGCGCCCGGCTGCTGCAGGAACGCGGGCTGGATGCCGGCCCGCTGGCCGAAGCCGCTCGGCGGTTGGAAGATGAGGGCCGCACCGTGTCCTGGCTGCTGCAGTCCACGGAGCAGACCACCGTGCTGCTGGGCCTGCTGGCTTTCGGTGACGCGGTCAAGCCGGTGGCCCGGGCGGCCGTGGCCCGGTTGCAGGCCTTGGGCGTGCGCACGGTCATGCTGACCGGCGACAACGCGGGTGCGGCCCGGCAGGTGGCGCAGGCCCTGGGCATCGACGAAGTGCACGCCCAGGTGCTGCCCGAGGACAAGGCCCGCATCGTCCAGGACCTGAAGGCCCAGGGCCAGGTGGTGGCCATGGTGGGCGACGGTATCAACGACGCGCCGGCCCTGGCCGCGGCCGATGTGGGCATCGCCATGGCCACCGGCACCGATGTGGCGATGGAGACGGCCGGCGTCACCCTGATGCGCGGCAACCCGGTGCTGGTGGCCGATGCGCTGGACATCTCCCGCCGCACCCACACCACGCTGAGGCGCGGCCTGTTCTGGGCCTTCGTCTATAACGTGGTGGGCATCCCGCTGGCGGCCTTCGGACTGCTCAACCCGGTGGTGGCCGGGGCGGCCATGGCCTTCAGCAGCGTCAGCGTGGTCAGCAACGCGCTGCTGCTGCGGCCCTGGCGGCCGGCGGCGGCCAGCCACTCGGAAGCGGCCACGGAGGAATCGGCATGAACATCGGCGAAGCGGCCCGTGCCTCGGGCGTGTCGGCCAAGATGATCCGGCACTACGAATCGGTGGGCCTGCTGGCGGCCGCGCCCCGCACCGATGCCGGCTACCGGCAGTACAGCGAGCGCGATGTGCACACCCTGGGCTTCATCCGGCATGCGCGGGATCTGGGTTTCGGCATCCCGCAGATCGGCGAGCTGCTGAGCCTGTGGCAGGATCGGGGCCGGTCCAGCCGGCAGGTCAAGGCCCTGGCGCAGGCGCACATCGAGGCGCTGGAGCGCAAGGTGCAGGAACTGCAGGCGATGAAGACCACCCTGTCCCACCTGGTGGACTGCTGCCATGGCGACGATCGGCCGGACTGTCCCATCCTCGACGGGCTGGCCCAGGACGATCCGCCCGGCAGCTGCTGTCCACCCCGGCGCTAGCCGGCGCGTTGCTGTCGGGGTGTCCTTTTTCTGAAAGCTGCCATGCACGCCACCCCGCCCTCGCTGTCCTTGCTTCGTCTGTCCGCCTGGCGGGCCCGCCTGCTGGCCCTGGCCGGCGCCCTGCTGCTGGCGGCCTGTGCCGGCTTCGGCTTGACGGCGCCCCGGGTGACGGTGGCTGACCTGGAGGGCCTGCCCAGCAAGGGGCTGGAGATGCGCTTTCTGCTGCGCCTGAGGGTGCAGAACCCCAATGCCACGGACATCGACTACGACGGCCTGACCCTGGACCTGAAGCTGGCCGGCAAGGCCGTGGCCAGCGGGGTGACGAACACCAAGGGCACCCTGCCCCGTTATGGCGAAACGATGGTGGAGATCCCGGTGACGGTGTCCACCTTCAACCTGCTCAGGCAGGCCTGGGGCATGGCCGAGGGGAAGGGCTTGGACAAGGGCGATGGCCAGGGCGTGCCCTATGAGTTGCACGGCCAGATCGGCACGGCCCTGGGCCGCATCCCCTTCGATCAGAAGGGCACCCTGAACCTGCCGCGTTGATCCGCTGATCCGGTGCTTTCCGACATGAACTTGACCCCCACCGCCGCCGAGGTGGTGGCCGCCCTGTGCGCGGCCCACCGCACCCGTCAGCCCGCCGACAACCGCCGCCTGGCCCAAGCCCTGTCTTCACTCGACGAGGGCTATGCGGTGCAGCATGCCGTCGGCCGCCAGTTGGGCTGGTGGGGCGAGGCGCCCGCGCAGACCTGGAAATCCGGCGGTGGCACGCTGGACACCATCACCCACGCGCCACTGCCGCCGGCCGGCGTGCGCCAGAGCCCGGCCGATCTGGGCGATCTGCCGCTGCACAACCTTGGCATCGAGGCCGAGATCGCGCTGCGCCTGGGCGTGGCGGTGGACGCTGCGCGAGCCGCTGCCCTGGATGAGACCGCCGCCGCGGCCTTGGTCGATGCCATGGCGGTGTCGGTCGAGGTGGTCGATTCCCGCTGGCGGGATGGCCCGCAGGCCGCGCCGCTGCTGCGCCTGGCCGACGGCCAGTCGCACGGAGCGCTGGTGCTGGGCGATTGGCAGCCGTTCGATCCGGCGCGGGATTGGGCGGCGCAGCACTGCCGCGTGCAGATCGGCGCGGCGGCCCCGTTCGAGTGTCGCGGCACCCACCCACTGGGCCGGCCCACGGCCGTGCTGCCGGCCTGGCTGCGCCACGTCACGCGTGACGGCGCCGTGCTGCCGGCGGGCACTGTGGTGACCACCGGCAGCTGGGTGGGCCTGCTGCACGCCCAGGCCGGTGACGCCGTCACGGTGGCCTTCGACGGCCTGGGCGAGGTGTCGCTGCGGGTCTGAGGCTCAGGCCAGCAGTTGCCGCAGCACGTAGGGCAGGATGCCGCCGTGGCGGTAGTACTCCACCTCGATCGGGGTGTCGATGCGCAGCGTCAGCGTCACCTCCTGCGTGCTGCCATCGGCCCGGTGGATGACCAGGGTGGCGTTGCGCTGCGGCAGCAGTTCGCCCTCGATGCGGATGTCGATCACCTCGCTGCCCGTCAGACCCAGCGAGGACCAGCTGTCGCTGCCCTGGAACTGCAGTGGCAGCACGCCCATGCCCACCAGGTTGCTGCGGTGGATGCGCTCGAAGCTGCGCGCCACCACCGCGCGGATGCCCTGCAGCCGGGTGCCCTTGGCCGCCCAGTCGCGGCTGGAGCCGGTGCCGTACTCCTCACCCGCGAAGATAACCGTGGGCACGCCGGCGGCCTGGTAGGCCATGGCGGCGTCGTAGATGGCCATGCGCTGGCCCTGGGTCTCGCCGGGCAGTTGCATCAACGTGTAGCCACCTTCCACCCGGCTGCCGTCTTCGGTGGGCGGCAGCATCAGGTTCTTGATGCGCACGTTGGCAAAGGTGCCGCGCATCATCACCTCGTGGTTGCCCCGGCGTGAGCCGTAGCTGTTGAAGTCCACCGGCTTGACGCCCAGTGCCTGCAGGTAACGGCCGGCCGGGGAATCGGGCTTGATCGAGCCGGCCGGCGAGATGTGGTCGGTGGTGATCGAATCACCGAACAGCGCCATGATGCGGGCGCCCTGCACCGTGGCTTCACGCGGGGTGGGCGTCTGCTCGAAGCCGTCGAAGAAGGGCGGGCGGGCGATGTAGCCGCTGGTGGGCCAGGGGTAGACCTCCCCGGTGCTGCCCTGGATCTGCTCCCAGAGCTTGCCCGGCTTGGCGCCCACCTGCTCGTAGTTCTCGCGGAAGGTCTTGGGCCGCATGGCCTGGCGCAGCAGCTTGTCGACCTCTTCACTGCTGGGCCAGATGTCACCCAGATACACATCCTTGCCCTTCTTGCCCTGGCCCAGCGGCTGGGTCATCAGGTCCTTGCGGACATTGCCGGCGATGGCGTAGGCCACCACCAGCGGCGGCGAGGCCAGGAAGTTGGCCTTGATCAGCGGGTGGATGCGGGCCTCGAAGTTGCGGTTGCCCGACAGCACCGCGCAGGCCACCAGGTCGTTGCTGGTGATGGCCTCGTTGATCGGCGCGGTCAGGTCGCCGGCATTGCCGATGCAGGTGGTGCAGCCGTAGGCCGCCACATTGAAGCCCAGCTTCTCCAGGTACGGAAGCAGGCCGGTGCGGGTCAGGTAATCGGTGACGATGCGCGAGCCCGGGGCCAGCGAGGTCTTGATGTGCGGCGCCACCGTCAGGCCCGCCTCCACCGCCTTCTTGGCCAGCAGGCCGGCCGCCAGCATCACGCTGGGGTTGGAGGTGTTGGTGCAGGAGGTGATGGCGGCGATCAGCACGTCGCCGTTGTGCAGCGCGGTGCCGTCGCTGGTGTTGAAGGTCTGGTCCAGCTTCTCGGCCGGCTGGTTGAAGCCGTTGGCGCTGGCCGGGGCGGTGAACAGCTCGTTGAAGCGGCTGGACAGGTGGGTGATCTCGATGCGGTCCTGCGGGCGCTTGGGGCCGGCCAGCGAGGGGGCGACGGTCTCCAGGTCCAGCGTCACTACCTCGGAATAGTCGATCTCGCCCTCGCCTGGCACGCCAAAGAGGCCCTGGGCACGGAAATAGGCCTCCAGCGCCTCGATCTCGCCTTTCTTGCGGCCTGTGCCCTGGAAGTAGTCCAGCGTGCGCTCGTCCACCGGGAAGAAGCCCATGGTGGCGCCGTATTCCGGGGCCATGTTGGCCAGGGTGGCGCGGTCGGGTACCGTCAGGCTGGCCGTGCCCTCGCCGAAGAACTCGACGAACTTGCCCACCACCTTCTGCTTGCGCAGCAACTCGGTGATGGTGAGCACCAGGTCGGTGGCGGTGACGCCTTCGCGCAGCCGGCCGGTCAGGTGCACGCCCACCACGTCCGGGGTCAGGAAGTAGACCGGCTGGCCCAGCATGCCGGCCTCGGCCTCGATGCCGCCCACGCCCCAGCCCACCACGCCGATGCCGTTGATCATCGTGGTGTGGCTGTCGGTGCCCACCAGGGTGTCCGGGTAGTAGAGCTTGTCACCCTTGGGGCCGGTCTTGTGCACGCCGCGGGCCAGGTATTCCAGGTTGACCTGGTGGACGATGCCGAAGCCCGGCGGCACGACGCCGAAGGTGTCGAAGGCCTGCATGCCCCACTTCATGAATTCGTAGCGCTCGCGGTTGCGCTCGAACTCCAGCTTCATGTTCAGGTCCAGCGCCTTCTTGCTGCCGAAGTAGTCGATCATCACCGAGTGGTCGACCACCAGGTCCACCGGCACCAGGGGCTCGATGGCGCTGGGCGGCTTGCCCAGCTCGGCGGCCACGTTGCGCATGGCGGCCAAGTCGGCCAGCAGCGGCACGCCGGTGAAGTCCTGCAGCACCACCCGGGCCACGACGAAGGGGATTTCCTCGTTGCGCGGGGCGTTCGGCTGCCACTGGGCCAGTTGCTGCACATGCTCGCGGGTCACGCGCTGCCCGTCGCACTGCCGCAGCACCGCCTCCAGCACGATGCGCAAGGACACCGGCAGCCGCTTCACGTTCGGGAACTGTCGCGCCAGCTTGGGCAGCGAATAGAAGCGCCCGGACTTGCCGGACGCCGTCTTGAAGGTGTCCAGGGTCTTGGCAAAGGGGTGCGAAGCGGGAGAAGCGGACAGACTGCTCATCGAGGTGGCTCCTTGTTCTGAATCAGTTTCCGACCGGCCGGCCTCACCGACGCGGCATGGGCCGAGCTTACGCCCGTCGACGCCCGGGCGTGATGACATGGGAGGACGCCCCTGGTCGGCCAGGGCATTGCGGCCGGCGGACTGACCCATGCGGCAGCGAAGAGAGCCCCAGGGATCCCCCTTTTCCCGCCATTGCCGACAGGGGCTTGCCTGAAAAATCCCCTCATGTTCCCTGGGCTCGTTCCGACATTTCAGGCATGACCGCCACTCCTTGGTTCGATCGATGGTTCCGGCGCCGTGCCGCGGCAGCGGTCACGTCGTGGCGCATGGAAATCCAGCCGCCCGCCTCGACGCAGGTCGAGGAGGCGGAGGCCGAACCCGTCTCCGAGTCGATCTGGCCGATCCTGCGCCAGCGCCTGGTCCCGTCCGATCGTCCGGCCAGCCCCCTGGAGCAGGCCCGCCGGGACTTCTGCGCCGCCATGCGCGACCTGCACGGCGATGCCGTCCAGGACCTGCGTCTGCGGGCCGGCTACAGCCCCTCGCTGCGCGAGCTCTGGCACCTGCGCTCCGCGCTGTACCAACTGATTGCCTTCCATCTGGACCAGGCCGAGGCCGACCGCCGGCTGGCCCGGGTGAACCGACATTTCCCGACCCGTGCCATGGGTCACGCCACGACGAGCGAGCATCATGCCCATTCCAGTCTTTTCCTCTGACGTGAGCAGCCTTGCCTTCGCCGACACGCTGCCGAGCGAGGCCTTCGAGTTCGACAACGACGTGAGCGACAGCGAGTTCGAGCCCTCGGACTTCGGGCTGCCGGCCGACCGCGCTGCCCGCCTGGCGGCCCGGCGCGGCTTTGTCGAGATGAAACAGGTGTTTCTCAAGGCGGTGGCACCGATCAAGGGGCGCAAGGGCGACTGGCTGCGCCAGCAGGTGCGCCAGGCCCATGAGCCGCTGGACCTGTGGCTGCTGCGCGGGCCGGTGCTGTCCGTGCTGCGGCACGACGACGCCGGGTCGCGCGGGCTGCGTGCGGACCTGTATCGCAGCCTGGACGCCCTGATCGACCAGGTGCGCGGCCGCTCCACCACCTCCATTCGCCCGGGCGCACGCCAGCAAGCCTGGACCTTCCAATCCTCGGTGGACACGGCGCTGCAAGCCTGGCGCTGAGCTGTCGGAACTGACAGTTGCTTGCCGGCACAGGCCGGCCTCAGGGCACAATCCCGAGGGTGAACATCATCATCCTCGACGACTACCAGGACGCGGTGCGCAAGCTCCGCTGCGCGGACAAGCTGGCCCACCTCAACGCCAAGGTGTTCACCAACACCGTCAAGGGGCTGGGGCAGTTGTCCGTCCGGCTGCGGGACGCGGAAGTCCTGGTGGCCATCCGGGAGCGCACGCAGTTTCCCCGCGCCCTGCTCGAGAAGCTTCCCAAGCTCAGGCTGATCGCCCAGACGGGCCGCGTGGGCTCCCACATCGACGTCGAGGCCTGCACGCGGCTGGGCATCGCCGTGGCCGAGGGCCATGGCTCGCCTTATGCCCCGGCCGAACTGACCTGGGCGCTGATCATGGCGGCCATGCGCCGCCTGCCGCAGTACATCGGCAACCTCAAGCATGGCGCTTGGCAGCAGTCGGGTCTGAAATCGGCCTCCATGCCGCCCAACTTCGGGCTGGGCGTGCAGCTGCGTGGCCGGGTGCTGGGCATCTGGGGTTACGGCAAGATCGGCAGCATCGTGGCCGGCTATGGCCGCGCCTTCGGCATGGATGTGCGCTTCTGGGCCAGCGACGAGAGCCGCGAGCGCGCCCGGGCCGATGGCTGGACCGTCTTCGACAGCCGTGAGGCGCTGTTTGCGGAGAGCGATGTGCTGAGCGTGCACCTGCGCCTGTCGGACCAGACCCGCCATGTGGTGACGCTGGACGATCTGAGCCGCATGAAGCCCACGGCCCTGTTCGTGAACACCTCGCGCGCCGAGCTGGTGCAGGACACCGCGCTGGTGGCCGCCCTCAACCGTGGCCGGCCCGGCATGGCGGCGGTGGATGTGTTCGAGAGCGAGCCCATCCTGCAGGGCCACCCGCTGCTGCGGCTGGAGAACGCGGTGTGCACGCCGCACATCGGCTACGTCGAGCAGGACAACTACGAGCAGTACTTCTCCGAGGCCTTCGAGAACGTGGCCAATTTCTGCGCCGGCACGCCCACCAACATCATCAACCCCGATGCACTGAAGGTGCTGCGTTGAGCGCAGGCGCGCAGGCCCACTGCCCCGGTGCCCGCCCGCAGTCCAGCCTGCACCTGTTCCTGGCCTTTTCCCGCCTGTCGCTGATGGGCTTCGGTGGCGTGTTGCCCATCGCGCAGCGCGAACTGGTCGAGCGCCTGGGCTGGCTGACGGTCGAGGAGTTCGCCGAACTGCTGTCGATCGGCCAGGTGCTGCCCGGGCCCAATGTGGTCAATCTGTCGCTGATGGTGGGCGACCGCTATTTCGGCCTGCGGGGCGCCCTGGCCGCCATGACCGGCATGCTGCTGATGCCGCTGGTGCTGGTGCTGGTGGCCGCGGCGCTCTACCAGCAGTTCGCGGCCCATCCGGCGGTGGCCGGTGCCGTGCGTGGCATGGGGGCGGTGTCGGCCGGCCTGGTCATGGCCATTGCGCTGAAGCTCCTGCCGGCGCTGCGCCGCAGCCCCCTGGGGCGGGCCCGCTGGATGCTGGTGACCCTGGCTGTGGTGCTGGCCACCGGCTGGTGGCGTTGGCCGCTGGTGCTGGTGATCGCCCTGGTGGGCGGGGTGTCCTGCGCCATGGCCTGGCGCTTTCTGGGCGCGCGTCCGGTGGCCTCTCGCCAGGAGCCTTCGCCATGACGGGGATGCTGGATGCCGCCGGCCTGTGGGCGCTGTTTCTGCACTGCCTGATGCTGTCGCTGCTGGCCATCGGCGGCGCGATGGCCACGGCGCCGGAGCTGCAGCGCTACGTGGTGGTGGACCAGGGGTGGCTCAGCAGCGCCGATTTCACCTCGTCCGTGGCCTTGGCCCAGGCCTCGCCCGGGCCGAACCTGATGTTCATCCCGGTGGTGGGCTATGCCGCGGGCGGCCTGCCGGGCGCCATGGCCGCCTTGTTGGGCATGCTGCTGCCCAGCACGGCCCTGACCCTGGCCGTGACCCGCTGGGGGGCCAGGCACCGGGAGAGCCGTGGCGTGAAGGCCTTCATTGCCGGCATGGTGCCGGTGACGCTGGGCCTGCTGATCGTGTCGGGCGCCCTGCTCGTCCAGCCCCTGCGGGACCAGCCCGTGGCCCTGCTGCTGATGGGCGGCAGCCTGCTGTTGAGCTGGCGCACCCGGGTGTCGCCGGTCTGGCTGATTGCCATCGGCGCCCTGGCCGGCATCCTCGGCTGGGTCTGAAGCCCGGCCTGGCGCAGCCCAGGGCCGCTTCAGCGGGTGGTTTCGTCCTTGGTGCCGAAGATCTTGTCGCCGGCGTCGCCCAGGCCCGGGATGATGTAGCCATCCTCGTTGAGGTGGCTGTCGACGGCGGCCGTCCAGCAGCGCACGTCCGGATGGGCCTTCTCCAGAGCGGCGATGCCCTCGGGGGCGGCCACCATCACCAGCGCCCGTATGTCCTTGCAGCCGCGGCGCTTGAGCAGGTCGATGGTGGCGATCATCGAGCCGGCGGTGGCCAGCATGGGGTCGACGATCAGGGCGGTGCGCTGGTCGAGCTGGCCGACGAACTTCTCGAAGTAGTGCACCGGCTGCAGGGTCTCGTGGTCACGGGCCAGACCCACCACGCTGATCTTGGCGTTGGGGATCATGTCGAGCACGCCGTCGAGCATGCCCAGGCCGGCACGCAGGATGGGCACCACCGTGACCTTGCGGCCGGCGATCTGGTCCACCTCGGTGGGGCCGCTCCAGCAGTTGATGGTCACCTTCTCCAGCGGAAAGTCCGAGGTGGCCTCGTAGGCCAGCAGGCGGGCCACTTCGCCGGTCAGCTCGCGGAACTTCTTGGTCGAGATGTCCGCTTCACGCAGCAGACCGACTTTGTGACGGACCAGCGGGTGGGCAACGGCGATGACAGGCATGACAGACGGTATCCAGTGGTGAACAACAGCCCTCAGTGTAGGCCGTCCTCGCCCTCACCGGCCGCCGCGGCTGCTGCGCGGCGCTGTCGGCGGGCCTCGTACAGGCACACGGCTGCCGCGACCGAGACGTTGAGGCTTTCCACCGCTCCGGCCATGGGGATGCTGACCAGCGCGTCGCAGGTCTTGCGGGTGAGCTGCCGCATGCCCTTGTCCTCGGCCCCCAGCACCAGGGCCACCGGTCCGGTCAGGTCCAGGTCGTAGAGGGTGTGTTCGGCGTCGTCGCTGGTGCCGATGATGCGCACCCCGCGCTCCTTCATCTCGCCCAGGGCGCGGGCCAGGTTGGTCACCATCAGATAGGGGACGGTTTCGGCCGCGCCCGAGGCCACCTTGGCCACCGTGGCGTTGATGCCCACAGCATGGTCGGTGGGCGCCACGACGGCATGCGCGCCCGCGCCATCGCACACCCGCAGGCAGGCGCCCAGGTTGTGCGGGTCGGTCACGCCGTCGAGCACCAGCACCAAGGCCGTGTCTTCGCCAGCGGCTTCCACCTCTTCCAGCACCTCGTCCAGCGAGTGACGTGGCTTGAGCGCGGTGACGCGGGCCACCACGCCCTGGTGGCGCGGGCCGCCGGACATCTTGCTCAGGCGCTCGTCGTCGCTCTCGACCACGGTGATGCCGGCTTCGCGCGCTCTCTCGAGGAAGCCGCGCATGCGGGCATCCCGGCGCCTGGCGTCGATGTGGAGCTCGGTGATGGATTCGGGGGCGGTCTTGAGCCGCACGGTGACGGCATGGAAGCCGTAGAGAACGCGTTGGGAGGACATGAGCAATCAGCCCGCACGGGGGCTCCGAAGCTGGCGCCAGGCGGCAGCTGCGCCGCCGGCAAGGCCGCTAGCCTAACAGCTTGCCGGGCGGCCCTTCAGACGCGCACGAAGGCCAGCCAGGCCAACAGTCCGCCGATCAGCACCGGTTGGTGCAGCATGTAGAAGGTGAGTGACCAGCGCCCCAGACGGGCCAGGGGCTGCAGAACGCCCGGCACCGGGCCGGCGAGCCAGCCGCGCCGGTGCCTCAGCAGCAGCAGGCCCAGGGCCACGCCGGCAAGCATCACACCCAGCCAGGGCAGCACGGGCACGTAGTCTTCGGTGTACGGCAGGCGGGTGACCAGACCGGTCCAGTTCCACCAGCGGCTGTTGAAGAAGGGATGCTGCAGCCAGACCGGTGCGAACCAGGCCAGCCCTCCCAGGACGAACAGCAGCGGGACCGCAGCGGCACCGGTTGCACGCTGCAGCGCGGGCACGGCCAGCCGGGTGAACAGCAGCATCGCCGCGATGCCGTGCAGCACGCCGAAGCTGATCCAGCTCTGCGGGAACATCATGGCGGACCCGGCGGACACCAGGACGGCGCAACCGGCCACCTGCGCCCAACGTCGCCAGAAGCGCCGCCAACCCTGCCCGACCTCCAGGGCCACCGCCTGCCCCAGGCCTGCGCACAGCAGGAACAGCGAGACGATGCCGGTGCGCTGCAGGGTCCAGAAGGGATCGCTCAGGAAGTGCTGAACGGGCGTCAGCAGGCCGTAGTGGTTGAGATCGAAACTGAAATGGAAGCCGGCCATCCAGAGGATGGCCACACCGCGCAACGCGTCCAGCCGATCGAAACGGTTGGCGGGTCTGGAGGATGAAGTCGAACTTGGCACGGGCATCACGATAGCCCGACTCCTTTGAGCGACTGTTGCGGGATTGCACGGTCGCCCTCGGAACTCCGGGCTGTTGCGAGAATCCATCAACCGGGAGGTGCGAGTCCAGCCATGGGTGAAGGATCATTCTCAGTCAGCGACAAGCTGGCCGACGCCATTCTGAATCTGGTGGCGCAGGTGCCCCCCACCCGGGAGGAGGCCAGCGATGCGCCGCGCGCGGCCGCGGGTCGCGTCATGCGGGTGGCCTCGACCAAGGCGGCACTGGCCGCGGGGGGGCTGGCGCTGCCCACGGGCCCCGCAGGGTGGTTGACCATCCTGCCCGAACTGCTGGCCGTCTGGCGCATCCAGGCGCAGATGGTGTCCGACATCGCCGCGCTGTACGGGGCGCGACACGCCCCCACGCGAGAGCAGATGCTGTACTGCCTGTTCAGACACGCGGCGGCACAGGCGGTGCGGGATGTGCTGGCCCGGGCGACCGACCGCTGGCTGGTGCAGGAGGCTTCGGGTGCCGTGCTGCGCCGGGCCGCCCAGGCCATCGGGTTGAAGCTGACGCAGAAGGTGGCGCGGCGCGGTGCTTCTCGCTGGATGCCCCTGGTGGGTGCAGCAGGCGTGGGTGTTTACGCTTGGCTGGACACGCGGCAGGTGGCGCGCACGGCAATCTCGTTGTTCCAGGGGCCTGCGGGGGAGACCCCCGCCGCTCGCCAGCCGAGCTAGGTGCTCGCCCCCAGGCGTTGCTGCACCTGCTGCTGGATGTGACGCAGTTCGGCCAGTGTGGCGCCGATGTCGGCCTGCTGACGCTCCAGATCCGTGAGGGTCTGTTGGAGTTCATCCTCGGCGGCCCGCAGGCTGGAGACCTCGTTCAGCTCGGGGGCGTCGTACAGATCCAGGTAGTGACGGATCTGGGCCAGGGACGCCCCCAGCGACTTGGAGCGCAGGATGAGCATCAGTCGGGCACGGTCACGCTGGCTGTACACGCGCGAGCCATTGATGCGCCGCGGCTGCAGCAGTCCCTTGTCTTCATAGAAGCGGATGGCCCGCAGCGTGATGCCGAACTCCCGGCACAGCTCGGTGATGCCGAACAAGGGGTCGGCAGGCTCTCTGGCCGCCACACCTTCTGCCGGTGTTTCTGTCGCAAGCTGCGCGCTGTCAGGATGGATCATGCCGAGTGCACCTGAACGTTCCCCGCAGACCCCCGCTGTCCGCAGGCATGAAGTGATGCTAGGCAAGTGCAGGGAAATCTCCTATCCGCGTATATGCGGAGAGGGCCCTCCCCTATGCCGGAGTCTGCTGCCTTGAAGGCCATGCCACCGTGGCCGCTGCGTGTTGCGGCCCGGACCCGCAGGAAAGCCAGGCCGAAATCCGGCCCTATGCTGTTGCTGTGGATGTCTGTGGTGGCCGGAGACATGAGTTTTCAGCGGGGCTGCTGATTGAGCATGGGCGCAACAGCCGGGCCCAGACCGGTGTCCACCCGCCAGATGCCTTCGGACTTCAGGGTGCTGCCGTCGTAGGTGTAGCGGTTGTAGTAAATGAACGGGCCCTGTGCCGTGATGAAGTACTCCGGGTCCGTCCGGGCGCGTGACTTGGCGCCGCTGGCCACCAGCTTCTGGATGCTGGAGTTGCTGTCAAGGATGCCGATCATTGCCAGCAGATTAGGCTTGGTGTAGTCGTTCCAGTTGGGGGAGGTGTTCATCTGGAAGAACACGTACGACTTGCCGTTGTGGATGAAGAAATCGGGCGACCAGACATAGGGCGTGGCCGACGGCAACTGACGCTTGATGATCTTGTTCCAGGTGAAGCTGCCATCGCCGTTGGCCGTGCGCCGGTAGACGACGATGGACACCCCGTTCTGGACCGCCGCCATCACGTAGTCGCCCTCGTAGTCGGGCGCCCGCCACATCACCGCCCCCTTCAGGTTGTTCTTCTCGTGGGTGATCTGCTCGCTGACGCCGGTGGCCGGGTCATGCAGGAAGATCTGGTAATAGCCGTTGCTGGCCTTGCCCGACACCACGATCTTGTTCATGCCGTCCACGGAACGCCGGAAGGAGCTGGCATCCCCCTGACCGCTCACGGTGATCGGCAGTTCGCTGCTGGGAATGTTCTCCACCCGGCTGAAGGCGTAGGAGGTGGAGGTATTCTGGTAGTGGATCGTCGGCTGCGCGTCGGTCGGGTCGGTCGAGCCCATGGGGTTCACCTTGCCCAGGCTCGAGCCCAGCATGGCCACAGACCAGCCGCCGCTGCCGTTGTCCGTGGCTGTGGCCAGCCCCGCAGACTGGTTCGATGGGATCATGCCTGGCTGGTAGCGGGTGAAGACGATCTGCGACCCCAGGGCCGATCGCACCCATTCCGGGCCATTGAGGTAGATTGGCGCAGGCGCGGCGCGGCTGTCCACCAGCTGCCCCATGCCGTTGGCAGGCAGGAAGTTGCCCGTGGCAGGATCCACCGCAGCGACCCATAGCTGCTTGTTGTTGTCCACATAGGCTAGCCGGGAATTGCCGGCCCCCTGGTTGCAACTGGGGCAGTCGACGCCATCGCGGCCCCAGTCGAACTCGTAGTCGATGATGTTGGTGGTGCTGACCTGAACTTCGGAACCGGCATGGGCCCCTGCACCGACAAAGGCCAGCGCCATGACGCTCATGGCTCGCGCCCAACGTCGTCCGGCTGAGATATGCAGGGTCTTGATATTGATCATGAAAGCCTCATGCAAAAACAAACCTCAGCGCCAGCGCTTGGGCTTGTGTAACGAGTCGTACAAAGTATGCGCCCCGGTCCTCTGGGACAGAAAGTGCCATCCCCCAAGAATGAGGGGAGGTCCACGGTGACAACCATCACGGAATTGAGGAGTGCGTCCCCTCCCGGGAGGACAAGACGCCCGACCCGCTACCATGCCGGCCCATGATCCAGCCTGCCCGCACCCGCCAGCTTGAACTGCTCTCCCCTGCCCGGGATGCCGAGATCGGCATCGAGGCGGTCAACCACGGGGCGGATGCGGTTTACATCGGCGGGCCCGGTTTTGGTGCACGGGCGTCGGCCGGCAACCCGATCGAGGACATCGAGCGGCTGGTGGCCCATGCCCACCGCTTCGGCAGCAAGATTTTCGTCACGCTCAACACCATCCTGCGCGACGATGAACTGGAGCCGGCCCGCCGCATGGCCTGGCAGGTCCACGAGGCCGGGGTGGATGCCCTGATCATCCAGGACATGGGTCTGCTGGAGCTGGACCTGCCCCCCATCCAGCTCCACGCCAGCACCCAGTGCGACATCCGCACGCCCGAAAAGGCGGCCTTCCTGGCCAATTCGGGCTTTTCGCAGATCGTGCTGGCCCGGGAACTGACGCTGCCGCAGATCCAGGCGGTGGCCCAGGCGTTGCCGGCGGACACGGTGGTGGAATTCTTTGTGCATGGCGCCCTGTGCGTGGCCTATTCCGGCCAGTGCTATGTCAGCCATGCCCAGACCGGTCGCAGCGCCAACCGGGGCGATTGCTCCCAGGCCTGCCGCCTGCCCTGGACGGTCACCGACGACCAGGGGCGCATCGTGGCGCACGAGAAGCATGTGCTCTCGATGAAGGACAACAACCAGTCGGCCAACCTGGCCGCGCTGGTGGATGCCGGGGTGCGCAGCTTCAAGATCGAGGGGCGCTACAAGGACATGGGCTATGTGAAGAACATCACCGCCCACTACCGCCAACTGCTCGACGAGGTGCTGGAGGGCCGCCCGGGGCTGAGCCGCGCCTCCAGCGGCCGCACCACCTTCCTGTTCACGCCGGACCCGGACCGCAACTTCAACCGCGGCAGCACCGACTACTTCGTGCAGGGGCGCCAGCAGGACATCGGCGCCTTCGACACCCCCAAGCATGCCGGCCTGCCGCTGGGCCACGTCATCCGCGTCGGTGTGGACCACCTGGAGGTGGAACTCGACGAAGGCGTCGGCCCGCTCAACAACGGTGACGCGATCACCTGGTTCGACCTGCAGCAGGAACTGCGCGGTGTGCCAGTCAACACGGCCGAGCCGCTGGATGCCAGCGGGAGGCGCTTCCGGGTGGTGCCCAAGGACCCGCTGTCCGAGCTGAAGGACCTGCGCCGCGGCACCGTGCTGATGCGCAACCGCGACATGGCCTGGGACCGGCTGCTGCGCAAGAAGAGCAGCGACCGGCGCGTGGCGGTGGATCTTCATTTGGAGGAGACGCGGGAAGGCTTCGCGCTGTCGGTCACCGACGAGGACGGCCACCATGCGCGGGTGGAACTGGCCCATGCCCACGAGGCGGCCCAGCAGCCGGAGCGGGCCGAGGCCGCCCTGCGCGAAGGCCTGGCCAAGCTGGGTACGACCATCTTCGCTGCACGGGAGATCACCCTGGCCTTGCGCCAGCCCTGGTTTCTGCCGGCCGCGGCGCTCAACGCGCTGCGCCGGGACGCCATCGCGGCGCTGGAGACCGAACGCGAAGCCTGCCGGGAACGGTTGCAGCGCCGCGCGCCGGCGGAACCGCCGGTGCCCTACCCCGAGGACACGCTGAGCTACCTGGCCAATGTCTACAACCAGAAGGCGCGCGACTTCTATGCCCGGCACGGCGTGAAGATCATCGAGGCGGCCTACGAAAGCCACGAAGCCCTGGGCGACGCCAGCCTGATGATCACCAAGCACTGCGTGCGCTTCTCGCTGAGCCTGTGCCCCAAGCAGGCCAAGGGCGTGACCGGCGTGCAGGGCACGGTGCGGGCCGAGCCGCTGACCATCCAGAACGGTGACGAGGTGCTGACCCTGCGCTTCGACTGCAAGCCCTGCGAGATGCACGTGGTGGGCCGGATGAAGAAGAACGTGCTCCATCAGGCCCGCGCGGCCGAGAAGCAGGCTGCCCGCGAAGGCGTGCCGATCCAGTTCTACAAGACCCGGCCGGCCCCACACCCGGCGCGCTGAGTCCGTCCGGCCTCAGGCCGCCGTCGGTGTCAGGCCCGCCGTGAGCCGGCGCAGCGCCGGCTCGTCCAGGGTCTCGTGCTGCAGCAGTTCAGCCGCGCCCTGGTCCAGGATGGCGCGATGGGTGGTCAGCAGCGCCGTGGCCCGGTCGAAGGCCCCCATCACCAGGGCCCGGATGGACTGGTCAATGCGCTCCTGGGTCTGCTCCGACACATGGGCGGCCGCCGCTTCCGGCACGGCGCCCTCCCCGCCTTCGAGCATGCGGTTGCGCGGCGATTCGTAGGCGACGAAGCCCAGTTCGGCGTCCATGCCGTAGCGCATCACCATTTCGCGGGCCAGGTCGGTGGCCTTGGCCAGGTCGTCCGAGGCACCGGTGGAGAGCTCGCCGAAGACCAGCATCTCGGCCGCCCGGCCGCCCAGCAGCACCGCCATCTTGCGTTCGAGCTCGGCCTTGGTCATCAGGTAGCGGTCCTCGGTGGGCCGCTGGATGGTGTAGCCCAGCGAGCCGATGCCGCGCGGGATGATGCTGACCTTGTGCACCGGGTCCGTGCCCGGCTGGGCCAGGGCCACCAGGGTGTGGCCCATCTCGTGCACCGCCACCGTCTGCCGCTCCTTCGGATTGAGCAGGCGGTTGCGCTTTTCCAGCCCGGCGACGATGCGTTCCACCGCGGCGGTGAAGTCGTCCAGCGTCACCTGGCTGGCCCGGCGGCGGGTGGCCACCAGGGCCGCCTCGTTCACCAGATTGGCCAGGTCGGCGCCCGAGAAGCCCGGCGTCAGCGCCGCCACCTCGTCGAGCTTGAGGTCCGGCGCCAGCGTGACCTTGCGCACATGCACCTTCAGGATGTCCAACCGCCCCTTCTTGTCCGGCCGGTCCACCAGCACCTGGCGGTCGAAGCGGCCGGCCCGCAGCAGGGCCGGGTCCAGGATCTCCGGCCGGTTGGTGGCGGCCAGGATGATCAGCCCGGTCTTGGCGTCGAAACCGTCCATCTCGACCAGCAGCTGGTTGAGGGTCTGCTCCTTCTCGTCGTGCCCGCCCAGGCCGGGAAAGGCGCCGCGGGCGCGGCCCAGGGCATCGAGCTCGTCGATGAAGATGATGGCCGGGGCCTGGGCGCGGGCCTGTTCGAAGAGGTCGCGCACCCGGGCGGCGCCCACGCCGACGAACATCTCGACGAACTCGCTGCCGGAGATCGAGAAGAACGGCACCGCCGCTTCGCCGGCCACGGCGCGGGCCAGCAGGGTTTTGCCGGTGCCCGGCGGTCCGACCAGCAGCACGCCCTTGGGCACATGGGCGCCCAGGCGGCCGAAGTCTGCCGGGTGCTTGAGGAACTCCACCACCTCGGCCAGTTCGGCCCGGGCCTCGTCCACCCCGGCCACATCGGCAAAGGTCACGCCGGTATCGGTCTGCACATAGACCTTGGCCCGGCTCTTGCCGATGGACATGAAGCCGCCCAGGCCGCCGCCGGCCTTGTCGGCAAAGCGCCGGAACACGAAGAACCACAGGCCGAAGAACACCGCCGCGGGCACGATCCAGGACAGCAGGTCGCGCAGCAGCGTGCTCTCGATCACCCGGCTGTAGGGCACGTGGTAGCGGTCCAGGCGCTCGGCGATGTCGGGTTCCACCCGGTTGGTCACCAGCAGCAGCTTGCTGCCCTGCGGGGTCTTGAGCTTGCCGGTGAGCTGCCGGTCCGTCACCTGGACCTCGGCGATCTTGCCGTCGGCCAGCGCCTGCTCGAAGGCGCTGTAGGGCACGGCCTCGACTTCGCGGGCGCTCTGCCACAGGTCCTGCAGCGTGAGCAGCATCAGCGCGGCAATGAACCAGTAGCTCAGGTTCCAGGTGTGTTTCTGGTTGATGGGCATGGGTGCCATCCGGCCTGCAGTGGCGGGCGGATGCTGCGCCCCGCCACCGCATCCCGGGTTCAATAGTGAGGGGGGATCTCGTCGCGCAGGCTGCGGAAGGTCGGAGCCTCGTCACCACCGGATTGGCGACGCAGTTGCAGCAGCTCGCGCAACAGCAGGTCGATCTGCTCCTGCTGCTTCGCCACGGTGACATTGAGGTGTTCGAGCAGGTCTTCGGTGAAGCTGAACTTCACCTCCAGATCGGTCAGCCTGCGCTGGGTGTCGTCCGGCAAGGACATGGTGGCCTGTGAGGAAATTGCGGGGAATCCCGACAGCTTATTGCATCTTGGCGCCCCCAGTCGGCCTCGTACAGTGGAAGCTGCCGCACGCCTATGCGTCGTGGCGGTCTTTGAATCGCGTTCACCGGGAGTCTGAAGAGATGCGCGTCAACCTGCCCGTGACCCAGAAGCAGTACGCGATGGCGGACAACACCATGCTGGTGTCCACCACCGATGTGCAGGGCCGCATCACCCACTGCAACCGTGCGTTCGCAGAGGTCAGCGGCTACAGCTACGAAGAGCTGATCCAGCAGCCGCACAACCTGATCCGCCACCCGGACATGCCGCCGGAAGCCTTCAAGGACATGTGGGCGACGATCGGCCGTGGGCGTCCCTGGTCCGGCGTGGTCAAGAACCGCCGCAAGAATGGCGACCATTACTGGGTCGTGGCCCATGTGGTGCCCATCATGAAGGGGGGCAAGCCCCAGGGCTACATGTCGGTACGGGAAAAAGCGCAGCCCGACCAGATCCAGGCCGCAGAGGCCCTGTACGCCAAGATGGCGCAGGAGCGAGAGAGTGGCCACCAAACCTTCAAGCTGCATGCGGGCCGTGTGCGTCAACTGGGGCTGCGGGACCTGCCGGGCAAGCTGCACCGCTTCACCCTGACCCAGCGCCTGACCGCGGGCATGGGCGTGACGACCGCCGCCATGCTGGCCGCCATCGCATTGGTGCCATCCGCGCCGCTGCTGGCGGCTGCGGGCGTGGCCGTGGTGGGCATGGCGGGTGTGGCCCGCTGGTTCCACAGCAGCATCCAGCGTCGCATGGACGAGGCCGAGCAGTTCGCCAACGACCTGGCCAGCTGCAATCTGGTGACCGCCATCGAGCAGGTCCACCCCCACCCCTTGAGTGGTCTGACCCGGGCGTTGAGCCACATCCAGATGAACCTGCGCGCGGTCATGGGTGACGCCCGCGATGAGGTGGCCGGCACCACCCAGTCCATCGGCGAGATTGCCCAGGGCAGCAAGGACCTGTCCGACCGCACGGAGGCCCAGGCCAGTGCGGTGCAGCGTACCGCCGCATCCATGGAGCAGATGGCCGGCACGGTTCAACAGACGGCCCAGACGGCGGCCCAGGTTCAGCACCACAGCCTGGAGACCGCGTCGGCCGCGACGCTGGGCGGCGAGGCCATGGGGCGGGTGGGCACGACCATCGGCCAGATTGAGCAGGCCTCGCACAAGGTGGCCAGCTTCATCCAGATCATCGAGAGCCTGGCCTTCCAGACCAACATCCTGGCCCTGAATGCCGCGGTGGAGGCCGCCCGTGCCGGCGAACAGGGCCGCGGCTTTGCCGTGGTGGCCAGCGAAGTGCGCGCACTGGCCCGCCGCAGCGGCGAGGCGGCCACCGAGATCCGCACCCTCATCGGCCAGTCCGTGGAGCAGGTGTCGCACGGCTCCCGCCAGGTGGCCGATGCCAGCCAGACTGTCGCCCACACCGTGTCCGAAGTGCAGCGCATGGGGGAAATGATCCGCGAGATCAGCGCCGCCACGGCCGAGCAGTCCTCCGGCGTGCACGATGTGAACGTGGCGGTGGCGGAACTCGACCGCATGACCCAGGCCAATGCGGCGCTGGTGGAGCAGACGGCGGCGGCTGTCGAGGTCCTGCACCGCCGTACCGAAGCGCTGCGCCGCTCGGTCCAGGTCTTCAACTTCTGAGCGGCGGTGCCCCCGCCGCGGGGCTCAGTTTGACGTTCATGTGGCGTGGGGCGGACACCGTGCGCCGGCCGGACGGTGCACACTGCACCTTTGCCCCTGTCTGTCGAACTCCGCCAGCCCCGCCACGATGAGCCGATACCCCCACCTGCTGCAGCCCCTGGATCTGGGGTTCACCACGCTGAAGAACCGGGTCCTGATGGGCTCCATGCACACCGGGCTGGAGGATGGGCGCGACCTGAGCCGGATGGCCGCCTATTTCGCGGAGCGGGCCCGGGGCGAGGTGGGGCTGATGGTCACCGGCGGCTTTGCCCCCAACCTGGTGGGTTGGCTCAAGCCTTTCTCCGGCATGCTGGCCTCCCAGGCCGGGGTGCGGCGCCACCGGGTGGTGACCGAGGCCGTCCATGCCGAGGGCGGCAAGATCGCCCTGCAGATCCTGCACGCGGGCCGCTACGGCTACCACCCGCTGGCGGTGGCGCCCTCCCCGCTGCGCTCACCCATTTCGCCCTTCCGGCCCCGTGGGCTGAGCAGTTCGGGCGTGGAGCGTCAGATCCGTGCGTTCGTGCGCTGCGCCGTGCTGGCCCGGGAGGCCGGCTATGACGGGGTGGAGATCATGGGCAGCGAGGGCTACCTGATCAACCAGTTCCTGGCCGCCGCCACCAACCAGCGCGACGATGCCTGGGGCGGCGCCTACGAGCAGCGCATGCGCTTTCCGGTCGAGGTGGTGCGGCGCATCCGGGCCGCCGTCGGGCCGGACTTCACCCTGATCTTCCGCCTGTCGATGATCGACCTGGTGCCCGGCGGCTCGACCTGGGCCGAGGTGGTCCAACTGGCCAAGGCCCTGGAGGCGGCCGGTGCCACCCTCATCAACACCGGCATCGGCTGGCATGAGGCCAGGGTGCCGACCATTGCCACCAGCGTGCCGCGCGCCGCGTTCGCGTGGCTGAGCAAGAAGATCAAGGCCGAACTGACCATCCCGGTGATCACCAGCAACCGCATCAACACCCCGGAAACCGGGGAGGTGCTGTTGTCCGAGGGCTATGCGGACATGGTGTCGATGGCCCGCCCACTGCTGGCCGACCCCGATTTCGTGCGCAAGGCCCGCGAAGGCCGGGCCGACGAGATCAACACCTGCATTGCCTGCAACCAGGCCTGCCTGGACCACATCTTCGCCAACAAGCCGGCGAGTTGCCTGGTCAACCCGCGGGCCGGGCACGAGACCACGCTGCGCATCCAGCCGGTGCACAGTGCACGCCTCCTGGCGGTGGTGGGCGCCGGCCCGGCCGGGCTCGCCGCGGCCACCACGCTGGCAGAGCGCGGCCACGAGGTTCACCTCTTCGAAGGCGGGCAGGAGATCGGCGGCCAACTCAACCTGGCCAAGCAGGTGCCGGGCAAGGAGGAGTTCCACGAGATGCTGCGCTACTGGCGGCGGCGTCTGGAGGTCACCGGTGTCTATGTGCACCTGGGCCGACGCGTGCAGCCCGAGCACCTGGTGCATGACGGCTTCCGCGAGGTGGTGCTGGCCACCGGCGTGCTGCCCCGCAACCCGCGCATTCCGGGCCAGGATCATCCCAAGGTCCTGAGCTACCTGGACGTGCTGAGCGGCGCGCCGGTGGGCGACCGGGTGGCCATCATCGGCGCCGGTGGCATCGGCTTCGACGTGGCCGAGTACCTCAGCCAGAGCGGCAAATCCACGGCACTGGACCTGCAGGCCTGGCTGGCTGAATGGGGGGTCACCGACCCCGCATTGGCGCGCGGCGGCTTGAAGCCCGAGGCCCTGCCGGTACACCGCTCACCGAGGGACATCACGCTGCTGCAGCGCAAGCCCGGCAAGCTCGGCGCCAGCCTGGGCAAGACCACGGGCTGGATCCACCGGGCCTCGCTCAAGCAGCGCGGTGTGCGCTTTCTCGGCGGAGTCAACTACGAGCGCATCGGGGATCCCGGGCTGCAGGTGTCCGATGGCGAGCGCCGGGAGAACCTGCGGTGGCTGGAGGTGGACACCGTGGTGCTGTGCGCTGGCCAGGAGCCGCTGCGTGCGCTGCAGGCCCCCCTGGAGGCTGCCGGGGTGCGTGTCCACATCATCGGTGGCGCCCAGGAGGCAGGCGAACTCGATGCCAAGCGCGCCATCGACCAGGGCGTGCGCCTGGGCGCCAGCCTCTGAGAGACGGACCGCGCGGCGGTCACTTCTTGCCGTTTTCGTGGCCGATCACGCCACCGATGACAGCGCCGCCGATGGCGCCGGCCGTGGTGCCACCCGTGATGACCGAGCCGGCCACGGCTCCCAGGCCGGCCCCCACCGCCGTGTCCTTGCTGCGCTGGCTCATGCCGGCACAAGCGGTCAGGGACAGCGCAGCCAGGCCCAGGGCCGAGGCGGTGGCGAAACGGGCGATTGCAGATGTGTTCACGGTGTTCTCCTCATCGAAACCATGACCACAGCTTCGCAGCACGTGCCGCCGTGAACCATCGGCCAAGGGCGCGCGTGCGTGTCGGACGCCGCTGACAGAGCGGCCCGGCGGCGCCCCCCGGTGCCTGGGCGGTTCAGTCGCCCGAAGGCATCCAGCCGGCCGGACGCACCGAGGACAGCACGTCGTTGAAGTCCCAGCGGTTCAGGTCTGCATACTGGCCGGGCGACAGCGTGATGCAGCGACCGCTGAAATAGGCGTCGCTGCACAGCTCCCAGCGGCCCCAGCGGATGACGACCGAACTCACCCGGTCGTTGAAATCGACTCGTCCCAGATCGTCCACGCCGCGGCTGGCATCCAGGCTGCGCCCCCCGAAGTTGGCGTGTTCATAGAGCTCGATCGCCGAGCGCTGGCCGGCGCCATTGACACGGCGGACGGAGGACAGCTTGTCGTTGAGGTTCCAACTGCCCATGGTGGGATAGCGGCCCGGCCCCAGCGTGATGCACTGGCCGCGGAAGTGGGCGTCGCTGCAGAACTCCCACAGCCCCTGGCGGATGACCAGCGAGGACACCCGGTCGTTGAAGCCGCGCTGCTGCAGGTCGTCGATGCCCTGGCTGAGGTCGATGGATCGTCCACCGAAGTTGTCGTTCTCGTAGAGCAGCACGGTGCCGGCACCGCCCTGGCCCCAGCCATTGCCGTTCCATCCACCGCCCCAACCGCCGCCCTGCCAGCCACCATGGTTCCAGCCGTTGCCACCCTCCGGCCGCAGGGACGAGAGGCGATCATTGAGCCCCATGGCGCTCAGCGAGGGGTAGCGCCCCGGCCCCAGGGAGACGCATTGCCCCTTGAAGCCGGCATCGCTGCACAGCGTCCAGCGCTCGCCCCGGATGACCAGGGACGAGGCCTGGTCATTGAACTGGAGGGACTTCAGATCCGGGATCTCGCCGGAGGAGGCCACGGCCCGCCCCTGGAAGTCGTCGTCCTGGTACAGGGTGATGTCCGCCTGAGCCGCCGCTGCGGCCCCCAGCAAGGCCATGGCACCGATCCACTGCTTGCGCATTGTCTTCTCCCCTTGCGAGGCTGAAACGTTGAAACCGGCTATCAGCCCACCCACTTGCGCGCGTTGCGGAACATGCGCATCCACGGGCTGTAGGCGTTGATGTCACCACCGTTCCAGCTCATCAGCACATTGCGGAAGACCCGCTCCGGGTGCGGCATCAGCACCGTGAAGCGGCCGTCCGGCGTGGTCACCGAGGTCAGGCCACCCGGGCTGCCGTTCGGGTTGAACGGGTAGACCTCGGTCGGCTGGCCCCGGCCATCCACATAACGCATGGCCTGATGCACGCGGTTGACGTCGCCGCGTTGCGAGAAGTCGGCAAAGCCCTCGCCGTGCGCGGTGGCGATGGGAAGGCGGCTGCCGGCCATGCCCTGGAAGAAGATGGAGGGGCTCTCCAGCACCTCGACCTGGGCCAGACGGGCCTCGAACTGCTCGCTCTTGTTGCGGGTGAATTTGGGCCAGGCCTCGGCCCCCGGGATGATGGGCGACAACGCCGCCATCATCTGGCAACCGTTGCAGATGCCCAGGGCGAAGGTGTCGCTGCGGCCGAAGAAGGCCTGGAACTGGTCGGCCAGGGCCGGGTTGAACAGGATGGAGCGGGCCCAGCCCTCGCCGGCGCCCAGGGTGTCGCCGTAGCTGAAGCCGCCGCAGGCCACAAAGCCCTGGAACTGCGACAGCGGCACCCGGCCGGACTGCAGGTCGCTCATGTGCACGTCGTGCGCATCAAAGCCGGCCAGTGCGAACACATGGCTGGTCTCCACATGGCTGTTCACGCCCTGCTCGCGCAGGATGGCCACCTTGGGTCGGGCCTTGGCGATGTAGGGCGCGGCCACGTCCTCGGCCGGGTCGAAGCTCAGGGCCAGATGCAGGCCGGGGTCTTCGCTGCCAGCGGCGGCATGTTCCTGGTCGGCGCAGACCGGGTTGTCGCGCAGGCGGGCGATGCGCCAGCTCACCTCGTCCCAGATCTGCTGCAGTTCGGACAGCGGGGCCGAGAACTGGCTCTTGGCGTCGCGCCAGACTTCGACCACACCCTTGTCGTTGGGCTTGCCCACCACATGGCTGCAGGTGGACAGGCCGTGCGCGCGCAGCGTGGCCAGCACCGCGTCGCGGTCGGCGGTCTTCACCTGCAGCAGGGCGCCGAGTTCCTCGTTGAACAGGGCCTGCAGGGTCAGCTCGTCGCGGCGGCCGCTGACCTGGGTGGCCCAGTTCTTGGCGTCGCCGGTGTCGGCCCGGCTGTCGCTGATGCCGTCGCCTTCGAAGACCAGCATGTCCACGTTCAGGCTGACACCGCGCTGGCCGGCAAAGGCCATCTCGCAGGCCGCCGCCCACAGGCCGCCGTCGGAGCGGTCGTGGTAGGCCAGCAGCTTGCCTTCCGTGCGCAACTGATTGACGGCGGCCACCAGAGCCTTGAGCTGGGCGGGGTCGTCCAGGTCGGGCACCGCGTCGCCGAACTGCTGCAGCGTCTGCGCCAGGATGGAGCCCCCCATGCGGCGCTTGGCGTTGCCCAGGTCCACCAGAATCAGGGTGGTGTCACCGTCCTGCAGTTGCGGGGTCAGGGTGCCGCGCACATCGTCCAGCGTCACGAAGGCCGAGACGATCAGCGACACCGGCGCCACGACCTGCTTGGTCTGGCCGTCCTCGCTCCAGCGGGTGCGCATGGACAGGCTGTCCTTGCCCACCGGCACGCTCACGCCCAGGGCCGGGCACAGGTCCATGCCCACGGCCTTGACCGTTTCATAGAGGGCGGCATCCTCGCCCGGCTCGCCGCAGGCGGCCATCCAGTTGCAGCTGAGCTTGACGCGTGACAGCTCGAAGGGCGCGGCCAGCAGGTTGGTGATGGCCTCGGCCACGGCCATGCGGCCGGAGGCCGGGGCGTCCAGCGCGGCCAGCGGCGTGCGCTCGCCCATGCTCATGGCCTCGCCGCGGAACCCGGCAAAGTCGGCCAGCGTCACGGCGCAGTCGGCCACCGGCACCTGCCAGGGGCCGACCATCTGGTCGCGGTGGTTCAGGCCACCCACGGTGCGGTCGCCGATGGCGATCAGGAAGCGCTTGCTGGCCACCGTGGGGTGGCGCAGCACGTTGCGGGCAGCATCGGCGAGCGACACGCCGGTCAGGTCCAGCGGCGCCAGCTGGCGTGCCACCCGCTTCACGTCGCGCTGCATCTTGGGCGGCTTGCCCAGCAGCACGTCCATGGGCATGTCGATCACGCGCTCGCCGCCCGGACCATCCTCGAGGATCAGCTCGGGCGCGTCGGTGGCCACGCCCACCACCGCATAAGGGCAGCGTTCGCGGCGGCACATGGCATCGAAGGCGTCCAGCTTGGCCGGGTCCACCGCCAGGGTATAGCGCTCCTGGCTCTCGTTGCACCAGATCTCCTTGGGCGCCAGGCCGGACTCCTCCAGCGGCACCTGGCGCAGATCGAAGCGCGCGCCCTTCTCGGCGCCATCCACCAGCTCGGGGAAGGCGTTGGAGATGCCACCGGCGCCCACGTCGTGGATGGCCAGGATGGGGTTGCCCTCGCCCAGCGTCCAGCAGTGGTTGATGACCTCCTGCGCACGGCGCTGGATCTCGGGGTTGCCGCGCTGCACGCTGTCGAAGTCCAGCGCGGCGGTGTTGGTGCCCGCGGCCATCGAGCTGGCGGCGCCGCCGCCCATGCCGATGCGCATGCCCGGGCCGCCCAGCTGCACCAGCAGGGTGCCGGCGCCGAAGGGCAGCTTCTTGGTCTGGCCGTCGCTGATCATGCCGATGCCACCGGCGATCATGATGGGCTTGTGGTAGCCGCGGCGGATGGCCTGCGCGCCCTCGCCCACCGTCTGCTCGTAGACGCGGAAGTAGCCGCCCAGGTTGGGACGGCCGAACTCGTTGTTGAAGGCCGCGCCGCCCAGCGGGCCCTCGGTCATGATCTGCAGCGGGCTGGCGATGTGCTCGGGCTTGCCGTAGGGCTGGGCTTCCCAGGGCTCGGCGGTGTCCGGCAGGTGCAGGTTGGAGACGCTGAAGCCGGTCAGGCCGGCCTTGGGCTTGGCGCCGCGGCCGGTCGCGCCCTCGTCGCGGATCTCGCCGCCCGCGCCGGTGGAGGCGCCCGGGAACGGGGAGATGGCCGTCGGGTGGTTGTGGGTCTCCACCTTCATCAGCACATGGGCCGTCTCGGCCTTGACGCCGTACTTGGGCGCGTCCAGGTAGCCCTCGGGCAGCCAGCGTTGCACCGGGCCGCCTTCCATCACCGCCGCGTTGTCGTTGTAAGCGATGATGGTGTGCTGCGGGTTGAGCTTCTCGGTGTTGCGGATCATGCCGAACATCGACAGTGGCTGCTTCTGGCCGTCGATGACGAATTCGGCGTTGAAGATCTTGTGCCGGCAGTGCTCGCTGTTGGCCTGGGCGAACATCATCAGCTCGACGTCCGTCGGGTTGCGCTGCAGGCCGGTGAAAGCCTTCACCAGGTAGTCGATCTCGTCGTCCGACAGCGCCAGGCCGAAGGTGGTGTTGGCGGCCTCCAGTGCCGCGCGGCCCTGGCCCAGCACGTCCACATGGGCCAAGGGCTCGGCCGGTTTCTCGTCGAACAGGTGGGCCGCGGCCTCGCGCTCGAAGGCCACGCTCTCGGTCATGCGGTCGTGCAGCAGCAGCGCGCAGGCCTGCATCTCCTCGGTGCTCAGCGGCTTGGCGCCGCCGGTCAGGCTGCTCACCAGCCCGCTCTTGAGCTGCAGCCGGTATTCGGTGACGCGCTCGACCCGGTGGATGGCCAGGCCGCAGTTGTGGGCGATGTCGGTGGCCTTGGAGGCCCAGGGCGAGACCGTGCCCAGGCGCGGCATGGTCAGCACCAGGGTGCCGTCGTCACCCTGCGCCGGGTCGCCGTAGTTCAGCAATTCGCCCAGCTTGGCCGTGGCCTCGGCCGACAGCGGCCCGTCGCTCCAGACCCAGTGCACGTGGCGGGCCGTCACCCCGGTGATGCGCGGGCAGGCGGCCTGCAGGCGGGGCAGCAGCGCAGCGGCGCGGAAGGCGGACAGGGCGTTGCCGCCCTCGAAGTGCATCAGGTGCTTGGGAGCTGTGGACATGGAATCCCGTCGGTTGGCGGCGGTCTGAGGCGGCGCGTGCGTGGCAGCCCGGGGTGGCGTTGACCTCGGCAGTCCCTGGGTGATGGCACTGCCCTGGCCATGGAAACCGTCAATTTTACGATGCGATGGGATAATTCAGCCCATGACGATTTCCATCAAGAGCGCAGCCGACATCGAAGGCATGCGGGTGGCCGGGCGCCTGACGTCCGAAGTGCTGGACATGCTGGCCGAGCATGTGAAGCCCGGGGTGACCACCAACCAATTGGACAAGCTGGCCCACGACCTGATCGTCCACGAGCAGAAGGCCATTCCGGCGCCGCTGAACTATGCGCCGCCGGGGCACCGCCCCTACCCCAAGTCGATTTGTGCCTCGGTGAACCACCAGGTCTGCCACGGCATCCCGAACGACAAGCCGCTCAAGGAAGGCGACATCGTCAACCTGGACATCACGGTGATCAAGGACGGCTGGCATGGCGATTCCAGCCGCATGTTCATCGTCGGCGAAGGCTCCATGGTGGCCAAGCGCCTGTGCCTGCTGACCTACGAGGCCATGTGGAAGGGCATCGTCAAGGTGCGCGCGGGCGCTCGCCTGGGTGACATCGGTCACGCCATCCAGACCTTTGCCGAGAACGCCGGCCTGTCGGTGGTGCGCGAGTTCTGCGGCCACGGCATCGGCCGCGGCTTCCATGAGGAACCCCAGGTGCTGCACTACGGCCGCCCGGGTACGCTGGACGAGCTCAAGGCCGGCATGACCATCACGATCGAGCCCATGCTCAACGCCGGGCGCCGCGAGATCAAGGAAGGCCCTGACGGCTGGGCCATCGTCACCAAGGACCGCTCCTTGTCGGCACAGTGGGAGCACACGGTCCTGGTGACCGAGACCGGGTACGAGGTGCTGACCGTGTCCGCCGGCACCCCCAAGCCGCCGGCCTTCGTGACCGGCTGAACGTTTCCCGGCCCCGCAGTTCCATGGCCCGCGACGACGACAGCATCGCCCCCGCACCGGCCCCGGCCGGCCCGCTCCCGATGAGCGAGATCCGCCAGCGCTTCAAGCAGGGCAAGGCGGAGCTGCTGGACCACTTCCGCGAGGCCCGCCCGACGGTGACCAGTGCCTCGCGGCTGATGAAGGCCCTGGCCAAGCATGTGGACACCACGCTGGCCCAGCTGTGGCACCAGGCTGCCCTGCCCTCCCAGGCGGCGCTGATCGCGGTGGGGGGCTATGGGCGTGGCGAGCTGTTTCCCTATTCCGATGTGGACGTGCTGGTGCTGCTGCCCGAGGCCCAGGCGCGCGACGAGGCGGTCAAGTCTGCGGTGTCGGACTTCATCACGGCCTGTTGGGACGTGGGGCTGGAGATCGGCTCCTCGGTGCGCACGCTGGCCGAATGCATCACCGAGGCCAAGGCCGATGTGACGGTGCAGACGGCCTTGCTCGAGAGCCGCCTGCTGTGCGGCACCCGCAAGGTCTACAAGCAGTTCGTCGACCGCACCCTGGCCTCGGTGGAGCCGGAGGCCTTTCTGCGCGCCAAGACGCTGGAAATGCGCCAGCGCCACGAAAAGTACGAGGACACGCCCTACGCGCTGGAGCCCAACAGCAAGGAAAGTCCGGGCGGACTGCGCGACCTGCAGGTGGTGATGTGGGTGGCCCGCGCCGCGCGCCTGGGCAAGACCTGGGCGGAACTGGCGGCCAAGGGCCTGATCACGCCCTTCGAGGTCAAGCAGCTGCAACGCAACGAAGGCATCCTCAAGCTCATCCGCTGCCGGCTGCATCTGGTGGCGGGCCGACGCGAGGACCGGCTGGTCTTCGACCTGCAGACGGCCGTGGCCGAGAGCTTTGGCTTCCACGCCAGCGGCAGCGAGCGGGCCTCCGAGGTGCTGATGCACCGCTACTACTGGGCGGCCAAGGCGGTCACGCAGCTCAACCAGATCCTGATGCTCAACATCGAGGAGCGGGTGAACGCTTCCGAGAGCGCGCCGATGCGGCCGATCAACGCCCGCTTCCTGGACCGTGCCGGCATGCTGGAGGTGGTCAGCGACACGCTGTACCTGGACAACCCGCACGCCATCCTCGAGACCTTCCTGATCTACCAGCAGACGCCGGGGATCAAGGGCCTCTCGGCCCGCACCCTGCGCGCCCTGTACAACGCCCGCAGCGTGATGAACGGCGCCTTCCGGCGCGACCCGTTCAACCGGGCGCTGTTCATGGAGATCCTGCAGCAGCACGAAGGCCAGACCCACGCCTTCCGTCTGATGAACCAGACCTCGGTGCTGGGGCGCTACCTCTGGGTCTTCCGCGGCATCGTCGGGCGCATGCAGCACGACCTGTTCCATGTCTACACCGTGGACCAGCACATCCTGATGGTGCTGCGCAATGTGCGGCGCTTCTTCATCCCCGAGCACGCCCACGAGTACCCGCAGTGCAGCCAGCTGGCGGCCAACTGGGACAAGCCCTGGCTGCTCTACATCGCCGCCCTCTTCCACGATGTGGCCAAGGGGCGCGGTGGGGACCATTCCGAACTGGGGGCGGTGGAGGTGCGGCGCTTCTGCCGCGACCACGGCCTGGACAAGACCGACACCGGCCTGGTGGAGTTCCTGGTGCGCGAGCACCTGACCATGAGCCGCGTGGCCCAGAAGGAAGACCTCTCCGACCCCGACGTGGTGGCCCGCTTCGCCCAGAAGATGCGCGATGCCCGTCGGCTGACCGGCCTGTACCTGCTGACCGTGGCCGATGTGCGCGGCACCAGCCCGAAGGTCTGGAACGCCTGGAAGTCCAAGCTGCTGGAAGATCTCTTCCGCATGACGTTGCGGGCCCTGGGCGGGGCCGCGCCCAATGCCGACGCCGAGATCGAGGCCCGCAAGCAGGAGTCCCGCCATCTGCTGGCCCTGCATTCGGCCCTGCCGGGCACGGAAGAGCCGCTGTGGGCCACGCTGGAACTGAGCTACTTCGCGCGGCACGATGCCTCGGACATCGCCTGGCATGCACGTTCGCTGTGGCGCTACCTGGAGACGCAGGAGCCCATCGTGCGGGCGCGGCCCTCCAGCGTCGGCGAAGGGCTACAGGTGCTGGTCTATGCGCCCGACCGTCCCGACCTGTTCGCGCGCATCTGCGGTTATTTCGACGGCGCCGGCTTCTCGATCCAGGATGCCAAGGTGCACACCACCAAGAAGGGCTACGCGCTGGACACCTTCCAGGTGGTGAGCTCCACCATGGACGATCCCGAACCGGCAACCTACCGGGACATGATTTCCCTGGTCGAAACCCAGGCCACCCTGGCCCTGGCCAGCACGGCCCCCTTGCCGGAGGCGGGCCTGCGCGGCCGCGTCTCGCGCCGGGTGCGCTCCTTCCCGGTCAAACCGCGGGTGGCCTTGCGACCGGACGAGCGTCGCCAGCGCTGGCTGCTGTCCATCAGTGCCAGTGACCGGCCGGGCCTGCTCTACGCCATCGCCCGGGTGCTGGGCCGCCATGAGATCAGCCTGCAGCTGGCCAAGGTCACCACCCTGGGGGAGCGGGTGGAGGACACCTTCCTGGTCTGCGGTCAGGCCATGCAGCAGCCCAAGATCCAGTTGCAGGTCGAGAGCGAGCTGCTGGACGCCCTGACGCCGCCGCGCTGAGTTCCTCGGCGTCTCGGGACCAACCCGGTGGCGTGGGGCAGCCCTGACATTGACACTTGGACAGCGCCCTCTTTTGGCGCGGTGAGCATGTCTGTCAGGAGAGCCGCCATGTCCATCCACCTGGCCGAGAAGGCTTTGATCGAATCCCGCAGCTACCGGGTCCGGGCCCTTCCCCTCTTGCAGCCGCTGGCCTGGCTGGGACGGGGATGGCGGGATTTCATGCGCTGCCCCCTGCCCGGCTTGCTGCACGGCCTGGCGGTCAGCCTGTTCGGCGCACTGCTGGTCGCGGCGGGCTGGCGCCACTTCTGGCTGCTCATCGGGGCCTTCACCGGCTTCCTGCTGATCGCCCCGCTGCTGGTCACCGGCCTGTACGCGATCAGCCGCGATCTGGAGCGAGGTCTGTCACCGACGCTGCACACCGCGATGTCATGCTGGGCACTGCGGGACGGTCGTCTCGTGGTTTTCGGTATCCTTCTGGCTTTTGCAGGCACGGGCTGGGTGTTGACCTCGGCCCTGCTGGTCACCGGTCTGGTGCCCAGACACCTCGATACGCTGGAAGATTTCTTGCGTTATGTGGTGCTGGCGCCGGAAGGACTGGTGTTCGAATCCTGGCTGGCGCTGGGAGCCCTGCTGGCCGCACCGGTGTTCGCCTCCACAGTGGTGGCCATGCCCTTGCTGCTGGATCGCCCGATCGGGGTGATGGGCGCCGTGTTCACCAGCTGGAAAGTGATCCTGGAACACCCTGCCGCCATGGCCTTCTGGGCGGCCCTGCTGATGGGCCTGACCGCCCTGGGCATGGCCACGGCCATGCTGGGATTGATCGTGATCGTGCCCTGGTTGGGGCATGCCAGCTGGCATGTCTACCGGGATGTAGTGGACGGTTCTGCCCGGGCAGGCCGTGATGGATAGATGTTCGGTTTTTCGGAAGAACAGATTGCCTGGTTCGGCCTGACCTTCGGGGTCACGGCCTTCATGCTGTACATGGTGTTCATCATCCTGCAGCTGGCCCGGGAATCCAAGGCAGGTCGCTTCGGCACCTTCGTGCTGCTGCTGGGCCTGGGAGTGGGTCTGCTGGGCTTTGCGGCCAAGGGCCTGATCAAGTTCTTCCTGGCGGGCGTCATCGAATGAGCGCCGCCGCGTCTTCCGCAGCGGCCACCGAGGCCGCCACCACGCAACGCCACACCCTGTTCGAGGATGTGCAGGCCCTGCTGATCGGTACGCTGTTCGTGGCCGTGGGGCTGACGCTGTTCCGCCAGGCTGGGCTGATGACCGGCGGCACCGTGGGCCTGGCCTTGCTGACCCGCTTGGCCACCGGGTGGTCCTTCGGGCCGGTGTTCTTCGTCATCAACCTGCCCTTTTATTGGCTGGCCTGGCGCCGCCTGGGGGCGCGCTTCACGGTCAAGACCCTGCTGGCGGTGAGTCTGCTGGCCCTGCTCAGCGAATGGATGCCTCACTGGCTGCGCCTGGAGATGGTGCAGCCCCTCTTCGCCGCCATCGGCGGTGGTCTGATGATCGGCACCGGCTTCATCATCCTGTTCCGCCACCGCGCCAGCCTGGGTGGGCTCAACGCGGTGGTGCTGTGGCTGCAGGAACGCTTCGGTTGGCGGGCAGGCAAGGTCCAGCTGATGCTGGACGCCACCATCCTGCTGGCGTCCCTGCCCTGGGTGGATGTGCAGCGCCTGCTGCTGTCCGTCCTGGGGGCGGCTGCCATGAACTTCGCCTTGGCCGTCAACCACAAGCCGGGGCGCTACACGGCCTTCTGAACCGGTCGAACCTGGCGAGCAGCACCCAAGAAAACGGGCGCCCCAAGGCGCCCGTTTTGCCACCGGTCGAGGGGCTCAGCCCATGTGCAGACCGCCGTTGCAGGAGAAGTCGGCACCGGTCGTGAAGCCGGAGTCCTCGCCGGCCAGCCAGCCGACGATGGAGGCAATTTCTTCCGGCGCGCCCAGACGCTTGACCGGAATGCTCGCGACGATCTTCTCCAGGATCTCGGGCTTGATGGCTCGCACCATGTCCGTGCCGATGTAGCCGGGCGACACGGTGTTGACGGTCACGCCCTTGGCGGCCAGTTCCTGGGCCAGCGCCATCGTGAAGCCGTGCATGCCTGCCTTGGCGGCCGAATAGTTGGTCTGGCCGGCCTGCCCCTTCTCACCGTTCACCGAGGAGATCTGGACGATGCGGCCCCAGCCGCGCTCGACCATGTCGCCCACCACCTGCTTGGTGACGTTGAACATGGAGGTCAGGTTGGTGCTGATCACCGCGTCCCAGTCTTCCTTGCTCATCTTCAGGAACATGCGGTCACGGGTGATGCCGGCGTTGTTCACCAGCACGTCGATCGGGCCGTGGGCCTGCTTGGCGGCCTTGAAGGCCTCGACGGTGGAGTCCCAGTCGGCCACGTTGCCGACGGAGGCGTGGAAGTCGTAGCCCAGGGCCTTCTGCTCGTCCAGCCACTTCTGGAAGTCCCGGCTGGGGCCGCAGCCGGCGATCACCTTGTAGCCGTTCTTGGCCAGGCGCTGGCAGATGGAGGTGCCGATGCCTCCCATCCCTCCGGTCACGTAGGCCACCCGTTGCTGCGTCATGGTCTGTCTCTCCTCTGGTGTGTCAATGGATATTGCTTGAAGAACACTATCGGGCCTGCCGGCGCGTCACACCCTCGGGACAATCCCTTTGCACTGCAACAAAGCCCAAGTTGCATGATGTTGGACCGAGGGTGATGAGCGGCTTGACCTCGCTCAAGCCGAGGCCTTCACGTAGCGGCCGGGGGCCGGTTCGATGGCCTCATAACCGCGCCCCCCGTAGGTCTTGGGCGCGGTCAGTTGACGGCCGCTGTGCGGCGCCAGCCAGGCCGACCAGTCCGTCCACCAGCTGCCGGCGTGTTCCTGGGCACCCGCCAGCCAGGCGTCGGGCTGGTCCGGCAGCGAGTCGTTCGTCCAGTGCGACCGCTTGCGGGCCTCCGGCGGGTTGATGACCCCGGCAATGTGCCCGGACGCCCCCAGCACGAAGCGGCGCGGCCCCTGGAACAAACGGGTCGAGGCATAGGCGCTCTGCCAAGGCACGATGTGGTCCTCTCGCGAGGCGTAGAGGTAGATCGGCAGCTTCAGCAGGCCCAGGTCCAGGCGTTCGCCGCAGACGGTGAGCGCCCCGGGCTCGCGCAGGCGGTTCTCCAGGTAGGTGTTGCGCAGGTACCAGCAGTACATCGGCCCCGGCAGGTTGGTGCTGTCGCCGTTCCAGTACAGCAGGTCGAAGGCCGGGGGCATCTCGCCCTTGAGGTAGTTGCCGACCACGTAGTTCCACACCAGGTCGTTCGGGCGCAGGAAGTTGAAAGCCGTGGCCAGTTCCTGGCCCTTGAGCAGCTTGGGGCCGCCCGGGGCCTTGTCGCCGATGGTGACCTCGCGCAGCTGCACCGCGGCCTCGTCGATGAAGACATCGAGCATGCCGGTGTCGCTGAAATCGAGCAGAGCGGTCAGCAGCGTCATCGAGGCGGCGGGGTGTTCGCCCCGCGCCGCCAGCACCGCCAGGGCCGTGGCCAGCAGGGTGCCACCGACGCAGAAGCCCAGGGTGTTGATCTGCTTGGCCCCGGAGAGCGCCTGCACCGTGTGGATGGCGCGGATGACGGCCTGCTCGACGTAGTCGTCCCAACTCCGGTTGGCCAGACCCTCGTCGGGGTTGCGCCAGCTGAGCATGAACACCCGGTTGCCCTGTGCCACCGCGTAGCGCACCAGCGAGTTCGCCGGCTGCAGGTCCATGATGTAGTACTTGTTGATGCACGGGGGCACCATCAGCAGCGGCCGCTCGGCCACCTTGGCGGTCAACGGCTTGTATTCGATCAGCTGGAACAGCTCATCCTCGAAGACCACGGCGCCTTCGGTGGTCGCCACGTTGCGGCCCACCTCGAACTGCGTGGTGTCGGTCTGCGAGACATGGCCCTGGCGCAGGTCATTCCACAGGAGCTGCATGCCCTGGACGATGCTCTGCCCGCCGGTTTCGAGCGCCTTGCGCTGGGCTTCCGGGTTGAAGGCCAGGTAGTTGGCCGGGCTGGCGGCATCCACCCACTGCTGCACGGCAAAGCGCACCCGGGCCTTGGTCTTCTCGTCGGCTTGCACCGCCTCGGCCATCTGCATCAGCGTGCGGGCGTTCAGCAGGTACATCCGTGCCACGTAGTCGGTGCTGGGTTGGGCCTGCCAGTCTGCCGCGCTGAAGCGTCGGTCCTTGACCGGCGGCAGTGGCGCGCCCGACTCGCCTGCGGCCGGCCCCAGCACGCTGTTCCACAGCAGCGTGGCGTCGCGCAGGTAATCGGCCTGCAGCTCGGACAAGGCGGCCTGCGGGATGCTGAGCGCGGACAGCGACTTCCACATCTCCCCCACCGCGGAGCCGAAGGCTTCGGCGGGATCGGGCTGGGAGCCCGGCTTGGTTTGTTCGGACTTCTCGGACTTCTTCCTGGTCACCACGCTCGCGTCTCCGTCATGCCCCCACAATGGACGGGTGAGTCGGCATTGCCGACCCCACTCTCATCCTTCCGACTCGAATGTATATCGTCGCCATTGCATGGGCTTTCGTCGTTGTGCTGATGACACTCGTGGAAGCCACCTCTCCCCAGGGCAGCGTGCTGGGGGCACTCTTCACGCTGTTGCTGTATGGCGTCATCCCGCTGTCGGTCGTGCTCTACATCCTGGGCACACCGGCCCGCCGGCGGGCCAGGCTGCGCATGACGGAACAGGCCGAGGCCGCCGCAGCCTCGGGGCCTATTTCAGACGATCCAGATGGCAGCCGCGTGTCGGCCGGTGTCCCGGTCGCGCCGAAACGAGAAGAACCGTGACGGTTCGCTGACCGTGCACCATTGACCGCCGCTGACCCGATGCAAGCCGAGATGCCCCAGGCGCTCCCGCGCCAGTCCGGGCAGATCGGCCCACCACTTGCCGGCGGTGCCGGTGGCGCGAAAGCGCTCGGCCGTGTGGGAGGGCTGCCGGAGGAAGGCTGTCCGCACCTCCTCACCCACCTCGAAGCGCTCCGGACCGATGCAGGCGCCCAGCCAGGCCGACAGCTCCGACGGCTCGCAGGCCGCAGCCTCGCACAAGGCGGTCACGGTGCGCTCCAGCACGCCGCCCGCCAAGCCCCGCCAGCCGGCGTGGGCGGCGGCCACCCCGCGCCCGTCGGGGGCGGCCAGCAGCACCGGCAGGCAGTCCGCCACCAGCACCGTGCAGGCCACCCCACGGTCGGTCGTGAAGCTGGCATCGGCCACCGGGTGCTCGCCGGCTGCGGGCAGTTCGGCCCGGTGCAGGCGCACGGCATCGGCCCCGTGCACCTGGTTCAGATAGACCGGCACGGCGCCGTCCAGGGCGGCGGCGAAGCGCCGCTGGTTCTCGCGGATGTGGGCGGCGTCGTCCGCGGTGCCCCCCGGCAGCCCGACGGGCCGCAGGTTCAGCCCCTGACAGGCACCTTGGCTGACGCCCCCGGCCCGGGTGGCCATCAGCCCCCTCACCTGCGCCGGCAGCCCGTCGGCCACCAGCCAGTCGGGATGGCGCTCACTCGGCATCGGGGCAGTATTTCGGCTGGGTCTTGTCGAAGGCCGGCAGGGCCATGCAGGCATCGAACACCCGCATCACCTGGGGCACGTGGTCGAGCCGGCAGTCGAAGCGTTGGGCGTTGAAGACCTGGGGCACCAGCACGCAGTCCACCAGGCCGGGCAGATCGCCACAGGCGTAACGGGCCGGGGCCTGGGCCAGTTGGGCGTCCAGCGTGACCAGACCCGACTCCACCCAGTGACGGTACCAGCGCAGCTTGTCCTCGTCCGACAGACCCAGGTCCTTGACCAGGAAGCGCAGCACCCGGGTGTTGTTCAGGGAATGGATCTCGCAGGCGATGTCCATCGCCAAGGCGCGCACCCGGGCCCGCTCGGCGGGATCCCGGGGCAGCAGCGGCGGCTCGGGATGGGTCTCGTCCAGATACTCCAGGATGGCCAGGGACTGGTGCAGGCGCAGCTCGCCATCGACGAGCAGCGGCACCAGCCGGGTGGCGGACACCGCAGCGTAGGACTCGCCGTGCTGCTCACCCTTGGCCAGGTGGACGGGGCGGTAGGTGTAGTCCAGCCCCTTGAGGGCCAGACCGATGCGCACCCGGTAGGACGCGGAGGAGCGGAAGTAGTTGAAGAGTTCCATCTCGCAAGGGCGATCTGAGGTTCGGCAGCTCATCATGCCATGGGCCCCGGTACACTTTGACGCCATGCTGCCCGTGCGCTCCATCTGCCACTGCCGCGTCTGCGGTGCCCCCACCGACTACCGCGTGCCGCCGGATGACAACCGCCCCCGGGCCACCTGCACGGCCTGCGGTTTGGTGCATTACGAGAACCCGCTCAACGTGGTGGGCACCGTGCCGGTGTGGCAGGACCAGGTGCTGCTGTGCCGACGCGCCATCGAGCCCCGGCACGGGCTCTGGACCCTGCCTGCGGGCTTCATGGAGCTGGGCGAGACCACGGCCGAGGGGGCACTGCGGGAGACCGTCGAGGAGTCCGGCGCCCACGTCGAACTCGAAGGCCTCTTCACCCTGCTCAACGTGGTGCGTGTGGGCCAGGTCCATCTGTTCTACCGTGCCCGGATGCTGGACCTGCACCTGGACCCGGGCCCGGAGACCCTGGAAGCCCGGCTGTTCCGGGAAGATGAAATTCCCTGGGATGAACTAGCGTTCCGCACCGTGCGCGAGACCCTGCGCCTGTTCTTCGAGAACCGCCGCGTCGGTCAGTACGACGTCCACACCCTGGACATCGCCTGAGCCTGTTGCTCAGCGCCGGGCCGCCGGGCCGGTGATGCCGTCCACCCCCGCGCGCCAGAGCGCGGCGGCGTCATCGGCGCTGGCCACCCCCTCGGCATAGACCTTCAGGCCGATGCCGTGCAGCATGCGCACCAGCGCATCGGCGTGCTGGCCCAAGGCCTCGTCATGCGCCATGCCTTCCGTCACGCTGGCGTCGAGCTTGACGAAGTCCAGACCGGCCTCCAACAGCGCGGAAGGATCGGAAAGATGGTGACCGGCATGCTCCAGCCCGACGCGGGCGCTGCGGGCGTGGGCCATGCCCACCAGCTCGCGCAGCAAGGGCAACTGGTTCAGTGCGCCCTGCTCGTCGACCTCCAGCCACAGGCCCGGCGCGCTGGCCGAATGTGTTTCCAGCAGGGTCCGCAGACGCGGGATCAGCTGGCTGTCCTGCAGCGAGCGGGGGCTGAGGTTGACTGCGCGGGACATGTTGTCGCGGGCGATCGCCTTGAGGGCCAGCTCCACCGCCACCAGGTCCACCTGGGCGGTCAGCTGGGTGCGCTTGGCCATGGGCAGCCATTCGGCCGCCGGGGTCGGGGCGGTGGACCCATGCAGCGGCAGGCGCAGGGGGCATTCCAGATGCACCACGGCGGCATTCATGTCGATCAGCGGGAACTCCGCCAGCGCGGCCTGCCCGGCGGAGAGCGCATCCCGCAGCACCTGGCGCCAGGCGTCTTCGCCCAGGGCCAAGGCGCCGCCACTGTCGTCGAGCTCCACCGCGAAGGGGCCTCGCGCCTCGGCCCGGGCCAGCGCATGGTCGGCGGCACCCAGCAGCGCGGACATGGGGGCCCCATGCCACCAGCGCACCGCGCCGATCACCGCCGACACCGGGGGCAGCTGGCCGCGCCAGAGCGAGCGCAGCCGGCTGACCACGTCCATCGCGGGTTCGCGCAGGCTGCTCACTTCCGGCAGGACGATCGCGAAGTCGGAGCCGTTCAGACGCCCGACCTCGAAGACGCTGGCGCCCCCCACCGAATCCAGGATGGTGTGGGCGGTTTCGCGCAGGAGGTCGTCGGTGCGCTGGCGGCCCAGTCGGCGGTTCAGGCCCTGCAGATCGCCCACGCGCACGAGCAGCAGCGCGCCGCCGGCGGCATGTTCCTCGGACTGCAGCATCAGCTTGAGCCGGGTCATGAAATGGGCCCGGTTGGACACCCCGGTCATCGGGTCGGCATGGGCCTGACGGCGCCAGTGCTCGACCTGCCCGGCCTGTTCGTCGAACAGCGTCCTGAGCCGTTCGACCATCGCGTTCATGGCCCGGGTGAGTTGACGCAACTCGGGGACATCGGGCTCGCTGACGGTCACGAAGCGTCGCTCGGTGATCGCCTGGGCCTGCTCGACGGTGCGCGCCAAGGGCTGGCGCAGCCGGCGCAGCACGGTCCAGCCCACGGCCCCCATCAGGGCGCCCAGCGCCAGCATGGCGGCCAGGCTGCGCTGGCTCACGGCCCAGAACTCCTGCAGGGCAAAGCGGGTGCTGCTCTGCACCTCCAGCATGCCGGCACGCTGGGGGCCGGCCATGACCTCGGCGCGCCCGGGCAAGGGATCCAGATCCACCCAGCGGGCGAACCAGGCCGGCACGCTGTCGGCGACCGGTGCCGCGGCGCGCTCCAGCACCGGCAACCCCTGGGCATCGAGCAGGCGCAGACGGGCATAGCCCCCGAGCTGGAACTGGCGGTCCAGCGTGGCGGCCATCACGGTCAGACGCCCGTCCTGGCCCAGGATCTGCGCCAGCGACAAGGCGCTGTTCTGGTTCTGCTGGCCGATCTGCGTGCTCAGCGAGGCCCGGGCCGACACCAGCGACAGGCCGAAGGCCCCCCCGAAGGCCAGGATCAGGGTCAGCAGCAGCAGCAGCCAGATTTGGCGGATCAGACTCATGGGCTCTCCTCTGCCGCTCTTATACCCTGCGCGCTCAGGGGGTGAGCCCTCGAAAAGCGGGGCCGTCCGCATGGCCGGGGCGAAAAAAAGGGGACCCGAAGGTCCCCTGCGTTGCGGCTGACCGCCGATCCCTGCATCAGCGCCGCTGGGGCGGCAGATCGGTGCAGCTGCCGTGCGCCACCTCGGCCGCCATGCCCAGGCTTTCGCCCAGCGTGGGGTGCGGGTGGATGGTGGCGCCGATGTCCACTGCGTCCGCGCCCATCTCGATGGCCAGCGCGATCTCGCCGATCATGTCGCCCGCATGAGTGCCCACGATGCCGCCCCCCAGGATGCGACCGTGGCCATGGGCCTCGGGCGAATCGTCGAACAGCAGCTTGGTGAAGCCCTCGTCGCGACCGTTGGCGATGGCGCGGCCCGAGGCCGTCCAGGGGAACAGGCCCTTCTTGACCTTGATGCCCTGGGCCTTGGCCTGGTCCTCGGTCAGGCCCACCCAGGCCACCTCGGGATCGGTGTAGGCCACGCTGGGGATCACGCGGGCATCGAACTGGCTGCGGGCCAGGGTGGCGTCGCCCTTGACCGTGCCGGCGATGACCTCGGCCGCCACATGGCCCTCGTGCACCGCCTTGTGCGCCAGCATGGGCTGGCCCACCACGTCGCCGATGGCGAAGATGTGCGGCACGTTGGTGCGCAGCTGGGCATCCACCGGGATGAAGCCGCGCTCACCCACGGCCACGCCAGCGGCCTCGGCACCGATCTTCTTGCCATTGGGCGTGCGGCCCACGGCCTGCAGCACCAGGTCGTAGACCTGCTCGCTGGTCGTGCCGTCGGCGGCCTCGAACTTCACCTTGATGCCCTCGGGCGTGGCCTCGGCCCCCACCGTCTTGGTCTTCAACATGATGTTGTCGAAGCGCGGCGCGTTCATCTTCTGCCACACCTTGACCAGGTCGCGGTCCGCCCCCTGCATCAGGCCGTCCAGCATCTCCACCACGTCCAGGCGGGCGCCCAGGGTGGAGTAGACGGTGCCCATTTCCAGGCCGATGATGCCGCCGCCGACGATCAGCATCTTCTTCGGCACGGACTTCAGGTTCAGCGCGCCGGTGGAGTCCACGATGCGTTCATCGACCGGGAAGAACGGCAGACGCACGGCCTGCGAACCCGCGGCGATGATGGCGTGGCCGAACTTGACCACCTTGCGGCCGCCACTGCGGTCCTGCCCGGGGCCGCTGGTCTCGTCCACCTGCAGGTGGTAGGGGTCGATGAAGCTGCCGTAGCCGCGCACGATGGTGACCTTGCGCATCTTGGCCATGGCGCCCAGGCCGCCGGTCAGCTTGCCGACCACCTTTTCCTTGTGGCCGCGCAGCTTGTCGATGTCCACCGCCGGCTCGGCGTAGGCAATGCCCGCGTCAGCCAGGTGCTTGACCTCGTCCATCACCGCGGCCACGTGCAGCAGCGCCTTGGACGGGATGCAGCCCACGTTCAGGCAGACGCCGCCCAGGGTCGGGTAGCGCTCGACCACCACCACGTTCAGGCCCAGGTCGGCGGCCCGGAAGGCGGCGGAATAGCCGCCAGGGCCACCGCCCAGCACCAGCACGTCGCAGCTCAGATCCACCGGGCCGGCGTAGCTGCCGGCCGCGGCAGGGGTCGCCACCGGCGCGGGGGCCGGTGCCGCAGCGGCAGGCACGGGGGCCTGCGCGGGAGCGGCTGGTGCCGCCGCAGCGGCTTCGGCTGCCTCCAGCGTCAGGATCACGCTGCCTTGGTTGACCTTGTCGCCCAGGGCCACCTTCAGTTCCTTGACCACCCCGGCATGGCTGCTGGGGATCTCCATCGAGGCCTTGTCGGACTCGACGGTGATCAGGCTCTGTTCGGCCTTCACCGTGTCGCCCGGCTTGACCAGCACCTCGATGATGGCCACGTCCTTGAAATCGCCGATGTCCGGCACACGCACGTCGATCAATGCCATGCTGTGCTCCCGCTCAGAGGGCGATGCGGCGGAAATCCGCCAGCAGCTGCGCCAGATAGACGTTGAAGCGGGTGGCCAGCGCGCCGTCGATCACGCGGTGATCGGCGGTCAGCGACAGCGGCAGCACCAGACGCGGCTGGAAGGCCTTGCCGTCCCACACCGGCTTCATCACGCTCTTGTTGACGCCGAGGATGGCGACCTCCGGCGCGTTGACGATCGGCGCGAAGCCGGTGCCGCCAATGCCGCCCAGGCTGGAGATGGTGAAGCAGGCACCCTGCATGTCGGCCGGGCCCAGCTTGCCGTCGCGGGCCTTCTTGGCCAGCACGGCCGACTCGGCGGCGATCTCGACCACGCTCTTCTTGTCGGCGTCCTTGATCACCGGCACCACCAGGCCATTGGGCGTGTCGGCCGCAAAGGCGATGTGGAAGTACTTCTTGTAGACCAGGTTGTCACCGTCCAGCGAGCAGTTGAACTCGGGGAACTTCTGCAGGGCCTTGACGCAGGCCTTGACCAGGAAGGCCAGCATGGTCAGCTTGGCGCCGCCGGACTTCTCGTTCTCCTTGTTCACCAGGACGCGGAAGTCCTCCAGGTCGGTGATGTCGGCGTCCTCGTGGTAAGTGACCGCGGGGATCATCACCCAGTTGCGGGCCAGGTTGGCACCGCTGATCTTCTTGATGCGCGACAGGGCCACGGTCTCGATCTCGCCGAACTTGGCGAAATCGACCTTGGGCCAGGGCAGCAGGCCGGGAATGCCACCGCCCTGCTCGGCCGCCGGTGCGGCGGCCTTCTGGGCGGCAGTCTTCACCTGGCCGGCCATCACGCCCTTGACGAAGCCCTGCAGGTCGGCCTGGGTGATGCGTCCCTTGGGACCACTGCCCTGGACCTCGGCCAGCGGCACGCCCAGTTCGCGGGCCATCTTGCGGATGCTGGGCGAGGCATGCGGCAACTTGCCGCTGGGGGCGATGGTGGGCTCGTGCGCGGGCACCGCCGACGCGACCGGTGCCGCCGCGACAGCGACGGCCGGCGCCGCCGCGGCCACCGCAGGCGCGGCTGCCGGCGCAGCCGCCACCGGGGCGGGGGCGGGGGCGGCCGCCGACGCGGCGCCTTCCAGGATGGCCACCAGGCTGCCCTGGTTGACCTTGTCGCCCAGGGCGACCTTGATCTCCTTGACCACGCCGGCCGCGCTGGAGGGAATCTCCATCGAGGCCTTGTCGGACTCGACGGTGATCAGGCTCTGCTCGGCCTTGACGGTGTCACCCACCTTGACCAGCAGCTCGATCACGGCGACGTCCTTGAAGTCGCCGATGTCGGGCACGCGCACCTCGATCGGGCCCGAGGCCGCCGGGGTGGCCACGGGCGCCGCCGCCGCAGGGGCGGCCACCGGTGCCGCCACCGCGGGCGCCGGGGCTGCGGCCGGGGCCGGCGCAGCCGCGCTGTCCGCCGTTTCCAGCAGCAGCAGCAGGCTGCCCTCGTTGACCTTGTCGCCCAGGGCGACCTTGAGCTCCTTGACCACGCCCGCGTGGCTCGACGGGATTTCCATCGAGGCCTTGTCGGATTCGACCGTGATCAGACTCTGCTCCGCCTTGACCGTGTCGCCGGGCTTGACCAGCAGCTCGATCACGGCGACGTCCTTGAAATCCCCGATGTCGGGGACCTTCACTTCCACCAATGCCATGTTCTTGTCTCCGTGGTGCGTCAGGCGTACAGCGGGTTGATCTTGTCGGCGTTCAGGCCGTACTTGGCAATGGCCTCGGCCACCACGGTGGCGGGCACGCTGCCTTCGTCGGCCAGGGCCTTCAGGGCGGCAACCACGACATAGTGGCGGTTGACCTCGAAGTGGCAGCGCAGCTTGCTGCGGAAGTCACTGCGGCCGAAGCCGTCGGTGCCCAGCACCTTGTAGCTGCGGCCCTTGGGAATGAAGGCGCGGATCTGCTCGGCGTAGCTCTTGATGTAGTCGGTCGAGGCGATGACCGGGCCGGCGTGGGCCGAGAGCTGCTCGGTGACGAAGGGCACCTTGGGCGTCTCGGTCGGATGCAGCAGGTTCCAGCGCTCGCAGTCCTGGCCGTCGCGGGCCAGTTCGTTGAAGCTCGGGCAGCTCCAGATGTTGGCGGCCACGCCCCAGTCGGCTTCCAGCAGCGCCTTGGCGGCCATCGACTCGCGCAGGATGGTGCCCGAGCCCAGCAGGTTGACGCGCGGGGTCTTCTTGGCGCCCTCCTCCAGCAGGTACATGCCCTTGATGATCTGCTCTTCGGTGCCCGGCCTCAGGCCCGGCATCGCGTAGTTCTCATTGAGCAGGGTGATGTAGAAGAACACGTTCTCCTGCCGCTCGACCATGCGCTTGAGGCCGTGGTGCATGATCACCGCGACCTCGTGTGCGAAGGTCGGGTCGTAGCTGACGCAGTTCGGGATGGTGCCGGCCAGGATGTGGCTGTGGCCGTCCTCGTGCTGCAGGCCTTCGCCGTTCAGCGTGGTGCGACCCGAGGTGCCGCCCAGCAGGAAGCCGCGGGCCTGCATGTCGCCCGCCGCCCAGGCCAGGTCGCCGATGCGCTGGAAGCCGAACATCGAGTAGTACACGTAGAACGGGATCATGATCCGGTTGTTCGTGCTGTAGCTCGTGGCCGCGGCAATCCAGCTGGCCATGCCGCCGGCTTCGTTGATGCCTTCCTGCAGGATCTGACCGTTGGTCTCTTCCTTGTAGTACATGACCTGGTCACGGTCGACCGGGGTGTACTGCTGGCCCTTGGGGTTGTAAATGCCGATCTGGCGGAACAGGCCTTCCATGCCGAAGGTGCGGGCCTCGTCCACCAGGATGGGCACCACGCGCGGGCCGATGGCCTGGTCGCGCAGCAGCTGGGTCAGAAAGCGCACATAGGCCTGGGTGGTCGAGATCTCGCGCCCGGCGGTGGTGGGCTCCAGCACCGCCTTGAAGATGTCCAGCGACGGCACGGTGAACTGCTCGCTGGCCTTGGTGCGGCGGTGCGGCAGGTAGCCGCCCAGCTCCTTGCGACGGGCATGCAGGTACTGCATTTCCGGGGTGTCGTCGGCCGGCTTGTAGAACGGGATCTTGGGCAGCTCGCTGTCCGGGATGGGGATGTTGAAGCGGTCGCGGAAGTACTTGATGTCCTCGTCGGTCAGCTTCTTGGTCTGGTGGGCGGTGTTCTTGCCCTCGCCGCTCTTGCCCATGCCGTATCCCTTGACCGTCTTGACCAGCAGCACCGTGGGCTGGCCCTTGTTGTGGTGGGCGCGGTGGAAGGCGGCATAGACCTTCTGGGCGTCGTGGCCGCCGCGGCGCAGGGCCCAGATGTCGTCGTCGCTCATGTGCTCGACCAGCTTGGCCGTGCGCGGATCACGCTCGAAGAAGTGCTTGCGGACGAAGGCGCCGTCGTTGGCCTTGAAGGCCTGGTAGTCGCCGTCCAGGGTGTCCATCATCAGCTTGCGCAGCGCGCCGTCCTTGTCGCGCGCCAGCAGCGGGTCCCAGTTGCTGCCCCAGATCAGCTTGATCACGTTCCAGCCGGAACCGCGGAACTCGCCTTCGAGTTCCTGGATGATCTTGCCGTTGCCGCGCACCGGGCCGTCCAGGCGCTGCAGGTTGCAGTTGACGACGAAGATCAGGTTGTCCAGGCCCTCGCGCGCGGCCAGGCCGATGGCGCCCAGGCTCTCGGGCTCGTCCATCTCGCCGTCGCCCAGGAAGGCCCAGACCTTGCGCTCGGAGGTGTCGGCAATGCCGCGGGCGTGCAGGTACTTCAGGAAGCGGGCCTGGTAGATGGCCATCAAGGGGCCCAGGCCCATCGACACGGTGGGGAACTGCCAGAACTCGGGCATCAGCTTCGGATGCGGGTAGCTCGACAGGCCCTTGCCCTCCACTTCCTGTCGGAAGTTCAGGAGCTGCTCTTCGCTGATGCGGCCTTCCAGGAAGGCGCGGGCATAGATGCCGGGCGCACTGTGGCCCTGGATGTAGAGCAGGTCGCCGCCGTGCTTGCCACCCTGGTCGGTGTCGTCGGCGTGCCAGAAGTGGTTGAAGCCTGCGGCCAGCATGTGGGCCAGCGAGGCGAAAGAGGAAATGTGGCCGCCCAGGTCGCCGCCGTCCTCGGGGTGCAGGCGGTTGGCCTTGACCACCATGGCCATGGCGTTCCAGCGCATGAAGGCTCGCAGCCGGCCTTCCAGCTCCAGGTTGCCGGGCGAGCGGGCCTCGTCCTGCGGCTCGATGGTGTTGACGTAGCCGGTGGTGGCCGAGAACGGCAGGTCCACCCCGTTCTGACGGGCCTCTTCCAGCAGTTGCTCGAGCAGGAAGTGCCCCCGTTCACGCCCTTCACTTTGGATGACGGCGTTCAGGGCATCCAGCCATTCACGGGTTTCCTGGCTGTCGGCATCGACGGCCGGGGTGCCCATGGAGGATTCGGGCAGAGCGGACATGCGTGTCTCCTGAGTTGTGCGGGCTGGCCTGAGGCTTCCCGCCATGGTGGGAACTTGTGTGCGGGCGGAGTGTGGCACAGCCCGTTTCCATTTTCAAATAGCGAACGTTGATTTCATAATGCGACAAGAAAAAGGTCTCCAAACAACGCTTTTCTACGTGAAAACCCCAGATAAAAGCATGTTGTGCCGCAGCATCCCCATCCATTCCGGCTTCGATAATCGCAAGCAATGCAAGCCCCCCGCGATGTTTTTCCTCCGCTGCCATCCAGCCGGCTGAACCTGCTCCTGCAGCGCTGGTGGGGGCGCCAGTCGCCTTCCCGCCAGGATCGTCTGGCCACCCTCGCGCCGCTGACCTCGGTGCTGCTCTTCCTGGCGGCCATCACCTTTGCCTTCTGGTACCTGCGCAACGAGGAAGTCAGCCGGGCGGAAGAATCGCTGCGCCGGGACACCGAGGTGGCGCAGCAGGAGATCCGTCTTCACCTGGTGGACAACCAGGAGCAACTGTTGCGCATTGCGCGCGAAGTGGCCACCCGGGCGATCACCCCCGAGCAGTTCGTCACCCAGGCCGCCGGCTTCCTGCAGGCGCGGCCGGCCGTGCGCTACCTGAATTGGCTCAACGCAAAGGGCGAACTGCGCGCCACGCAGTCGCTGCAGTCGGGCGCAGGCCTGGAGGACGCAACGGCCATCGAGCATGGAACGGCTGTCGTGGACGGCGACGGCCCCGCCAGCGTGCCCCAGGCGTCGGAGGCGGCGCTCGAGGCAGCGCGCGCGATGCGCCAGCCCACCTATTCCCGCCCCTTCCGCAACGTCGACGGTGTTTGGGTGTTCCAGTTGCAGGTTCCCATCATCGACCGCGGGGCCTTCGCGGGCGTGCTGGTGGCCGAATACGGGCTGGACACCCTGCTGCGCACGGCGGTGCCTGCGGAGGTGACCGTGCGTCACCCGGTCAGCATCCTGGACGTGGACTTCAGCCCGCTGGTGAGCACGGTGACCAACCTGCCCGGTCAGCGCAGCGCCCCGCCGTCCATGACCCTGGACCTGCCGCTGACCCCGGCCGCCAACGGGCTGATGCTGCGGGGCCAGGGCTACCGCACCACCGCGGGCCTGGTGGGCAACACCCTGTTCTGGATGGTGGTGGCCCTGTCGGCCCTGACCGTCTGGACCCTGCTGGCCACCTGGCGCCACATGCGTCGGCGCGCCCAGATCCAGAACGCGCTGATCAACGAAACCAACTTCCGGCGGGCCATGGAGAACTCCATGCTCACCGGCATGCGGGCCACCGACATGGACGGCCGCGTGACCTATGTGAACCCGGCCTTCTGCGCGATGACGGGTTATTCGGAATCCGACCTGCTGGACACCCTGCCGCCCTTCCCCTACTGGCCCAGCGACCGGGTGGATGAGCACATGCGCATCTTCCAGCAGGAGTTGCAGGGCCGCAGCCCGGCCGGCGGCATCGAGGTCAAGGTGCAGCGCAAGGACGGCTCCAACTTCGATGCGCGCTTGTATGTGTCACCGCTGATCGACCCGCGCGGACAGCAGACCGGCTGGATGACCTCGATGACCAACATCACCGAGGCCAAGCGCATCCGCGACCAGCTCTCCGCGTCGCACGAACGCTTCACCACCGTGCTGGAAGGCCTGGACGCCGCGGTGTCGGTGCTCTCGGTGCAGCAGGGCGAGCTGCTGTTCGCCAACCGTTCCTACCGGCTCTGGTTCGGCGCCGATGCGCGTGGCCACGACCTGCTGGCCAATGGCGACGCCGCCTACACCGAGGTGCCGGAAGACGACGTGGACGCGATGTCCGGCCTGCCCACCCAGGAACTGACCGAGGTCGGCACCCACCCGCGCGAGGTCTATGTCGAGTCGCTGCAGATGTGGTTCGACGTGCGCACCCGCTACCTGCAGTGGACCGACGGCCGCCTGGCCCAGATGCTGATCGCCACCGACATCACCGCGCGCCGCCGCGTGGAGGAACAGGCCCAACAGCAGGCCGAGCGGGCACAGGTCACCAGCCGCCTGGTGACGATGGGTGAGATGGCCTCCTCGGTGGCCCATGAGCTCAACCAGCCGCTGACGGCCATCACCAACTACTGCAACGGCATCGTCAGCCGGGTGCGCAACAACGCCATCAATACCGAGGAGCTGGTGGCCGCGCTGCAGAAGACTGCGCGCCAGGCCGAGCGCGCCGGCCAAGTCATCCACCGCATCCGGGCCTTCGTCAAGAAGAGCGAGCCACAGCGCCAGGCCGCCAAGGCCCAGGACATCGTCGAAGACGCGGTCGAATTGGCCGGCATCGAGCTGCGCCGGCGCAAGGTGGCCATCCACACCTATGTGGCCCAGCGCCTGCCGCTGCTGCGGGTGGATCCCATCCTGATCGAGCAGGTGCTGATGAACCTGCTGAAGAACGCGGCCGAGGCCATCGACACCGCCCAGATGCCGGCCGAGCGCCGCCACATCGAGCTGCAAGTGGTGCCCCGGCAGTCGCCCGACGAGGGCAGCGTGATCGAGTTCTCGGTCACCGATGCCGGCCCGGGCATGCGCGAGGAGGTCATCACCCGCCTCTTCGAAGCCTTCTTCTCCACCAAGGCCGAAGGCCTGGGCATCGGACTTTCCCTGTGTCGGTCGATCATCGAGTCGCACCACGGCCGGATGCGTGCGGAGAACCTCTACAATGGTTCGACGGTCATCGGGTGCAGGTTCGCCTTCACCCTGCCGGTTGATCAGACGCCCCCTGCAGATCGCCTGCCGGCGCCCGCGGTGCCCAAGGATGTTTCTGCGTCCAACCCCAACGCTGCTGCTTCATGAGCCTGATTCCAAAAAAGGGTACCGTCTACGTTGTCGATGATGACGAGGCCGTTCGCGATTCGCTGCAATGGCTGCTGGAAGGCAAGGATTACCGGGTCAAGTGCTTCGAGTCCGCCGAGTCCTTCCTCTCACGCTTCGATCCCCGGGAAGTTGCCTGCCTGATCGCCGACATCCGCATGGATGGCATGAGCGGCCTGGAACTGCAGGACCGTCTGCTGGAACGCAAGAGCCCGCTGCCGGTGGTGTTCATCACCGGTCATGGTGACGTGCCGATGGCCGTGACCACCATGAAGAAGGGCGCGATGGACTTCATCGAGAAGCCTTTCAAGGAAGAGGAGCTGGTGTCCCTGGTCGAGCGCATGCTGGACCAGGCCCGTGCGGCCTTCTCGCACCACCAGGAAGCCGCCAGCCGCGACGCCCTGCTCGCCCGACTGACCACGCGTGAAGCCCAGGTGCTGGAACGCATCGTCGCCGGCCGCCTGAACAAGCAGATCGCCGATGACCTGGGCATCAGCATCAAGACGGTGGAGGCCCACCGGGCCAACATCATGGAGAAGCTCAACGCCAACACGGTGGCCGACCTGCTCAAGATCGCCTTGGGCGCCTCGCACAAGGCCTGACGCCAGGCCAACTTCGCCTGTCGCGATCGGGAACCATGGGGCCTTCAGGGCCCCTTTCCCTTTTTCGGCGCCCGCGTTGGCCGCAGCTTCGTAGACATTCCATCTGACCGAAAGAGACCGCCCATGACCGCCCAAGTGATCGACGGCAACGCCCTGTCCCGCCAACTCCGCGCCGAGGTCGCCCAGCGGGCGGCCGCACTCACCGCCCGAGGCCACCAGCCCGGCCTGGCCGTCATCCTGGTGGGGGACGACCCGGCCTCGGCCGTCTATGTGCGCAACAAGGTCAAGGCCTGCGAGGACAGCGGCGTGCGCTCGGTGTTCGAGAAGTACGACGCCAGCCTGACCGAGGCCGCGCTGCTCGAGCGCATTGCTGCACTGAATGCCGATCCGACGGTTCACGGCATCCTGGTGCAGATGCCCCTGCCCAAGCACATCGACCCGCACAAGGTGATCGAGGCCATTGCCACCACCAAGGACGTGGACGGCTACTCGGTGCTCTCCGCCGGTGAGCTGATGGCCGGGTTGGAGGGCTTTCGCCCCTGCACGCCTTACGGCTGCATGAAGCTGATCGAGAGCACCGGCGTGTCGCTCAAGGGCAAGCACGCCGTGGTGATCGGCCGCAGCAACACCGTGGGCAAGCCCATGGCCCTGCTGCTGTTGCAGGCCAATGCCACCGTCACCATCTGCCACAGCGGCACGCCCGACCTGGCTTACCACACCCGTCAGGCCGATGTGGTGGTGGCCGCCGTGGGCCGACGCAACACGCTGACCGGAGACATGGTCAAGCCCGGGGCCATCGTGATCGACGTGGGCATCAACCGCAACGATGAAGGCAAACTCTGCGGCGACGTGGAGTTTGCCACGGTGAGCCCCGTGGCCTCGCACATCACCCCGGTGCCCGGGGGCGTGGGGCCGATGACCATCACCATGCTGCTCGTCAACACGCTTGAGGCCGCCGAACGGGTGGCCGCCCAGGCCTGAACCACCGCTACCGCGATCCGACCAGGACCCCATCGATGACCAATCCGCTGCTGCAAGACGCCCCCCTGACCGACTTCGCCGCCGTGCGCCCCGAGCATGTGACACCGGCAATCGACGCGCTGCTGGCCGAGGCCAATGCGGCGCTGGATCGCGCGGTGGGGCCCGATGTGCCACCCGACTACGACGCCCTGTCGATGGTGCTGGAGGTGCCGGTGGAGCGGCTGGGCCGGGCCTGGGGCGTGGTCAACCACCTGGCCCACGTGGCCGACACGCCCGAGCTGCGGGCGGCCCATGCCGAGAACCTGCCCAAGATCACCGAGTACTACACCCGCCAGGGCAGCGACGAGCGGCTCTACGCCAAGTACAAGGCGATCGCCGCCAGCCCCGCCGCAGCCCAGCTGAGCCCGGCCCGCCGCCAGGCCCTGGCCCACGCGCTGCGCGACTTCCGCCTGGGCGGGGCCGACCTGCAAGGCGAGGCCAAGGCCCGCTTCATGGCCCTCCAGGACCGCATGGCCGAGCTGTCGCAGGCCTTCTCCAACCATGTGCTGGACGCCACCGACGCCTTCGCCCACTACGCCACGGCGGAAGAGCTGGCCGGCGTGCCGGCCGATGTGGTGGCCGCGGCCCGCGCTGCGGCCGAGGCCGAGGGCAAGGAAGGCCACAAGCTCACGCTGCACTTCCCCAGCTACTTCCCGGTCATGCAGTACGCCGAGAACCGGGCCCTGCGCGAGACCCTCTACACCGCCTATGTCACCCGCGCCAGCGAGCTGGGTGCCGCGGAGCGGGACAACAGCGCGGTCATGCGCGAGCTGCTGACCCTGCGCGCCGAAGAGGCCCGGCTGCTGGGCTTTGCCAACTATGCCGAGGTGTCCCTGGCGCCCAAGATGGCCGGCACCCCGGCCGAGGTGTTGCACTTCCTGCGGGACCTGGCCCAGCGTGCCCGCCCCAGCGCCGAGAAGGACCTGGCCGACCTGCGCGCCTTCGCCGCCAGCGAGCTGGGCCTGACGGAGCTGCAGGCCTGGGACCTGGCCTACGCGGGCGAGAAGCTCAAGGAGGCCCGCTATGCCTTCAGCGACCAGGAGGTCAAGGCATATCTGCCGCTGCCCAAGGTGCTCGACGGCCTGTTCCACATCGTCGAAACCCTGTTCGAGGTGAGCATCCGCCCGGCCGAAGCACCGGTGTGGCACCCCTCCGTGCGCTTCTTCCGCATCGAGCGAGCCGGTCAGGTGGTGGGCGAGTTCTACCTGGATCCGCACGCACGCCCCGGCAAGCGTCCCGGCGCCTGGATGGACAGCGCGCGCAGCCGCTGGCTGCGGGTCGATTCGCACCGCCTGCAGACCCCAGTGGCCTACCTGGTCTGCAACTTCTCGTCGCCGGTGGGCGACAAGCCGGCCCTGCTGACGCACGACGAGCTGACCACCCTCTTCCACGAGTTCGGCCACGGCCTGCACCACATGTTGACCCAGGTGGACGAGATGGGCGTCTCGGGCATCGACGGGGTCGAGTGGGACGCGGTGGAACTGCCCAGCCAGTTCATGGAGAACTTCTGCTGGGAGTGGGACGTCATCCGCCGACTGAGTGCTCACGTGGACAGCGGCGAGCCGCTGCCGCGTGCCCTGTTCGACAAGATGCTGGCGGCCAAGAATTTCCAGAGCGGCCTGCAGACCCTGCGCCAGGTCGAGTTCGGCCTGTTCGACATGCGCCTGCACACCGAGGCCGATGCCGCCGAGCGCGTGCAGGCCATCCTGGCGGAGGTGCGCCAGGAGGTGGCCCTGGTGCCGGTGCCGCCCTTCAGCCGCACGGCCCACACCTTCTCGCACATCTTCGCGGGGGGCTACTCGGCCGGCTACTACTCCTACAAGTGGGCCGAGGTGCTCTCGGCCGATGCCTGGAGCGCCTTCGAGGAAGAAGGCGTGCTCAACCCGGAGACCGGCCGCCGCTACCGCCGCGAGATCCTGGAGGCCGGCGGCGCCCGTCCCGCCATCGAGAGCTTCAAGGCCTTCCGCGGCCGCGAGCCGCGCATCGACGCACTGCTGCGCCACCAGGGCATGGCCTGAGTCCGGGGCCTGCCCCGGGCGTATAGTCCCCATCGATTGAGTCTGCCTGCTGCCATGACACCGATGCCTCACCGTCTTCACGCCCTGTCCGCCCTGTTGCTCACGCTGGCGGCAGCACCCTTGGCCATGGCCCAGTACAAGGTGATCGGGCCGGACGGCAAGGTCACCTACACCGACCGGCCGCCGACCTCCTCGCAGGCCCAGGTGCAGATGCTGTCGCCCAATGGGTCCGTTGGCGGCGGCGGAGCCGATCTGGCCGCCCTGCCTGCAGCATTGCGCCAACCGGCCAGCCGCTACCCGGTCACCCTGTATGCGGGCCGCAACTGCGCACCCTGCGATGTCGGACGTGACATGCTGGTCCAGCGCGGCATCCCCTTTGCCGAGAAGCGCATCGACACGAACGCGGACCTGGACGCCTATGTGAAATTCAGTGGCGGCCGCACCCTGCCCTTGCTGACCGTGGGCACCCAGCAGATCAAGTCGGGCTCGCTCAGCGACTGGAACAGCTACCTGGACGCGGCGGGCTACCCCAAGACCTCGGCCCTGCCCGCCACCTACCGGCGGCCCGCGCCGACACCCATGGCCGGCAATGCCCTGCCTCCTGGCGCGATCCCGGCGTCCGCCCCGGGCCCGGAGCCTGAAAACCAGGCTCCGCGCGCGCCCGCGGGCAACACGCCCAACATCCGCTTCTGACGCCGCGCTGCGGGCCACGCGCCCGCGTGCCGCCTGAGCGGCTGAACGCCCTCAGGCCTCCGGCCCGTCCTCGGGTTCTCCGGCGGGCTGCTGCAGCACCTGACGCGCCTGCGGCTCGGGAAGTTGTTCCACGCTCTTGAGCTTGCGGGCCATCGCCCGCGTGCGCACCTCGGCGCTGTCGATGGTGGCGCTGGCCTCTTCCAGCTTCTTCTTGGTCTTGGCCAGCACGTCGCCGAACTTGGCGAACTCGGTCTTGACCGCCCCCAGCACCTCCCAGACCTCTGCGCTGCGGCGCTCCAGGGCCAGGCTGCGGAAGCCCATCTGCAAGCTGCTGAGCGTGGCCAGCAAGGTGGTGGGGCCCGCCAGAGTGATGCGGTGCTCGCGCTGCAGGGCCTCCACCAGGCCCGGTCGGCGCAGGGCCTCGGCATACAGCCCTTCGGTGGGCAGGAACAGGATGGCGAAATCGGTGGTGTGCGGCGGTGCCACATACTTCTCGCGGATGCTGCGGGCCTCGGCGCGCAGGCGGGCTTCCAGGGCGCGGGCCGCGGCTTCGGCCGCCGCCGGGTCGGCCTGGTCCTGGGCCTGCAGCAGGCGCTCGTAGTCTTCACGGGGGAACTTGGCGTCGATCGGCAGCCACATCGGCTGGCCATCGTCTCGCCGCCCCGGCAGACGGATGGCGAACTCGACCCGCGCGCCCGTGCCCGGCACGGTTTCCACATTGGCCGCGTACTGTTCCGGGGTCAGCACCTGCTCCAGCAGGCCGGCCAATTGCAGTTCGCCGAAGACACCGCGCGACTTCACATTGGTCAGCACGCGGTTGAGCGAGCCCACGTCGCGCGCCAGCCCCTGCATCTCGCCCAGGCCCTGGTGCACCAGCTCCAGCCGCTCGGCCACCTGGCGGAAGCTCTCGCCCAGACGCTGCTCCAGCGTGGCGTGCAGCTTCTCATCCACCGTCGCCCGCATCTGCTCGAGCTTCTTCTCGTTGCCGTCCTGCAGCTGCAGCAGGCGGCGCTCGATGGTCTCGGTCACCCGGCGCAGGGCCTGGTCCTGCGCCTCGCGTGCCTGTGCCAAGCTGCGGGCGGCATCGCCCGATTGGGTCAGCAGGCTCTGTTGCAGCTGGCCCAGGGACTGCGCCAAGGTCTGAGCCTGCTCCATGCGCGCCGCACGCGCGCTCTGCTGCACCTCGGCGCGCAGTTCGCGCTCCAGGCGCTCCAGCGCATCCAGCAGTTCGGGAGGCAGGCTCGCGGCGGGCCGCAGCCACAGGCCCAGCACCGCCAGCAGCATCAGGCCCAGCAGGGCCAGCACCGTGATTTCGTAGACAGACAAGGACATGCCGGCATTGTCGCCGGCCGCCCGGCCTCAGGCGGTGGCCAGTACCTCGGGGTTCAGCGGCGTGAGCGGCTGCCCCCCGGTCAGGGTCGCAATCAGGTTGTCGGCCGCCAGTTCGGCCATGGCCCGGCGGGTGGCCAGGCTGGCGCTGGCGATGTGCGGGGTCAGCACCACATTGGGCACCTCCAGCAACGCCGGATGCACCTGCGGCTCGCCCTCGAACACGTCCAGGCCGGCGGCGGCCAGCTGGCCGACCTTCAGCGCCTCGGCCAGGGCCGCGTCGTCCACCACGCCACCGCGGGCGATGTTGGTCAGCGTGGCGGTGGGCTTCATCAGCGCCAGTTGCTCGCGACCCACCAGGTGATGGCTGGCGGCGCTGTAGGGCACCACGATCACCAGGTGATCGGCCTGGGCCATCAGCTCGGGCAGCGGCAGCCAGCGGGCCCCGAGGGCGGCCTCGTCCGCCTCCGACAGCCGGCTGCGGTTGTGATAAACCACCTTCATGCCAAATCCCAGCGCGCCGCGACGGGCAATGGCTTGACCGATCCGCCCCATGCCCAGCACGCCCAGGGTGGCGCCATGGATGTCCTGGCCGGCCATCAGGTCGTAGGACCAGTGCGTCCACTCGCCGCGGCGCAGAAAGCGCTCGGCCTCGGTGATGCGCCGCGCCGTGGCCATCATCAGCGCAAAGCCGAAGTCGGCCGTGGTCTCGGTCAGCACGCCGGGCGCGTTGGTCACCAGCACGCCCCGCGCGGTGCAGGCCGCGACGTCGATGTTGTTGTAGCCCACCGCCATGCTGCACACCGCCTTCAGTGAAGGACAGGCCTGGAGCAGGTCCGCGTCGATCGGCTCCGTTCCGGCGACGAAGACGCCCGCCTTGCCCTGCAGGCGTGCGATCAGTTCGTCGCGCCGGATCGGGGTGTGGCCCTCATAGGCATCGACGTCGAGATGCTGGCGAAGACGCGCCACGGTGTCGGGAAACACCTGGCGGGCCAGCAGGATGGCGGGGCGGGCGGGGGGCGATGAGGACATGGCGTGCGGGCGCTGTGCTCAGCGCAAAGTCGTGTCAGGCGGGCGATTGTGCGTGGAATCCATGCCCCTGCGGCCCTGCCAGGCTTCCCAGCTCGCCAGGGCCTCGGCGACGGTGTTCAGTTGGATCGCCACCGTGTCCGCGATGTCTCGGCCGTAGCCGCCGGCCATCGTCAGCGCCACGGGAATGCGGCGCTCGCGCAGTGCGGTCAGCACCCGCCGGTCGCGCTCGGCCAGGCCGGCTGCGGTCAGGCGCAGGCGGCCCAGCCGGTCGTTCTCGTGCGGATCGGCACCGGCCAGGTAGAAGGCCAGTCCGGGCGGCTGGTCCCCGTGGTGCGCCCACACCGTGGCCAGCGCCTGATCCAGGGCCTGCAGGTACGGGATGTCCTCGCAGCCGTCGGGCAGATCGATGTCCAGATCCCCCGCCACCTTGCGGAAGGGGAAGTTGCGCTCCCCGTGCAGGGAGAGCGTGAACACCGTCGGATCGTCGGCAAAGATGGAGGCTGTGCCGTTGCCCTGATGCACGTCCAGGTCGACGACCAGCACCCGCAGCAGTTGGCCGTGCAGGCGATGCCACTCGCCCTGCATGCGCCGCGCGGCCACGGCCACATCGTTGAAGACGCAGTAGCCCGACCCCTTGTCGGCACTCGCATGGTGGGTGCCGCCGGCCAGGTTGGCGGCCACCCCTTCGGCCAGCGCCGCGCGGGCCGCCGCGATCGTGGCGCCCACCGAACGTCGTGAACGCTCGGCCATGCGCTCGGACCAGGGAAAGCCGATCTCACGCTGCTGGGCCGGACTGAGCCAGCCCTCGAGCACCGCGGCGACGTAGTCCGGGCTGTGGGCGAGCATCAACTCGCCATCACAGGCCGCCGGCGCCGGGCTCAGCCGCACCTCGGGCAGGCTGCGGGCCACCGCCTCGCGCAGCAAGGCGTACTTGGACACGGGAAACCGGTGCCCCGACGGCAAGGGCAGCGTGTGGTGGTCGGACGTGAAGGCCTGCATGGGAGCCCGATTCTGCGTCGGGCGGGGTGCCCCGCGCGGCAGGCCGTTTTTAGAGCGGGATCACTAGATTGCTGCGTCGCAACATTTTGGGCTTGTGTTCCCGCAGCCCGGCCCTATACTTCGGATCATGTTGCAGCGCACAAACCTCGGAATGGTTGTCGTAGACCGGATGGGCTGCATCGGTTCCTGAACCCCTGACCCCTACCTTTGGAGACTGACATGCTGACTGCCGAACAAATGATCGCCACCCAAAAGGCCAACGTCGAAACCGCCCTGGATCTGGCCAGCAAGGCCTTTGAAGGCGTGGAAAAGCTGGTCGAGCTGAACATGCAAGTGGCCAAGGCCACCATGGGCGATGCCGCCGAGACCGCCAAGGCCGCCATCGCCGCCAAGGACCCGCAGGAACTGCTGTCGCTGCAAGCCGGCCTGCTGCAACCGGCCGCCGAGAAGGTTGCCGCCTACAGCCGCCACCTCTACGACATCGCCACCAGCACCAACGCCGAACTGACCAAGGCGATGGAAGCCCAGCTGGGCGATGCCCAGAAGAAGTTCATGGCCACCGTCGACACCGCCGTCAAGAACGCCCCGGCCGGCACCGAGAACGCCGTGGCCCTGGTGAAGTCCGCCATGGCCGCCGCCAACAACGCCTACGAGTCGGTGCACAAGGCCGCCAAGCAGGCCGCCGACGTGGCCGAAGCCAACTTCCAGGCGATGACCAACACCGCCGTGAAGGCCGCCCAGGCTGCCCCGAAGGCTGCCCGCCGCACCGCGGCCTGAGGTGACGCTGCCCGCGGATCCGGAACTTTCCGGCGCCGCGGGGCTCTCACCCGATGTCGTGGCGTTGCCATCGCCACGGCCTCCACGGGAGACCCTCTCCTCGGTACCTTTCTGAGATCACTCTCAAGGTACTTTGACCCGGCCCTTCGGCCGGGTTTTTCTTTGGGGCGCGGGCTTTGCGCTTTCGCGCTGTTGCGAGCGGCTCAGCGTGTCAGGGCCGCGATCCTGGCCTTGAGGGTCGGCCACTGGGCCGTGGCCGCTTCCCGCCCTGACTGCACCGCCTTCATCCGGGCGGTGAAATCCGAACTCGACACCCCCACCAAGCTGGGCCGGATCAGCACATCCGCGTTCTGCAGTTCCCAGCGGTTGATGCTGCGCCCCATGATGGCGAAGGTCTGCATCAACAGGTGGAAGGCGTCACCGGTGGCGTTCGGATCGGGCGGGGAGGAGATGTCCACCGCGATGACCAATTCGGCCCCCATCTCACGCGCGAATCGCACCGGCACCGGGCTCACCAGGCCGCCGTCGAGGTATTCCCGCTCGCCGATGCGCACCGGCTGAAACACCGCTGGCACCGCACTGGAGGCGCGCACGGCCGCGCCGGTGTCCCCTCTGCGGAACAGGATGGGGTCGCCGCTGGCGGCATCGGTGGCCACGATGCCCAGGGGCAGCGGCATCTGCTCGATCGGGCGGTTGCCTGTCTGGCTGCGCACGAAGCGGGCCAGGGCCTCGCCCCGGATCAGTCCCCGGCCGGGAAAGGCCCAATCGGTCAATGCCGATTCGTCCATCGTCCGGGCCATGCCGGCCAGCTCGGTGCCGCTCTTGCCGCTGGCATACAGCGCCGCCACCAAGCTGCCGGCCGAGGTGCCCACCACCAGGTCGGGTCGGATGCCATGCTCTTCCAGCACCTGGATCACCCCGATGTGGGCAAAACCCCGCGCGGCACCACCGCCCAGGGCCAAGCCGATGCGCGGCGGACGGGGAGGCTTGACGACGGGAGGCTGCGTGGGCGGCTCAACGGCCGGCGGGGTGGACTGGCATCCGGCCAGGTACAGCAGACCGGCCCCCAGACCGCCCAGAGCAAGGCGGCGGGCCGGAACAAAGTCAGACGGCATGGCGCGATTCTAGAGCGGTCGACAGGATCCTCGGCATTCTTATATTCATATGAGAGATAAGCATTCAACTTAAATGTACTTTTCAAGCATATAAGGCCTCCCTAAAGTGTGGTCCATGGGCTGTCACAGGCCCCCTTCTTTGCGCCCCCCCGACCTGCGCCATGTACCAGTACACCTCCTTTGACCGCCAAGTCGTCCGCCAACGGGCTGCCCAGTTCCGCAATCAGCTGGAACGCAATCTGAAGGGCGAACTGGCCGATGACGACTTCCGCCCTTTGCGCCTGCAGAACGGCTGGTACATCCAGCGCCACGCGCCGATGCTGCGGGTGGCCGTGCCCTACGGCGAGCTGTCCTCGGTCCAGCTGCGGCAGCTGGCGGTCATCGCACGCGAACTCGACCGCGGTTTCGGCCACTTCACGACCCGCCAGAACCTGCAGTTCAACTGGATTCCGCTGGAGCGCTCGGCCGACGCCATGGATCTGCTGGCCGAGGTGGACATGCACGGCATCCAGACCTCGGGCAACTGCATCCGCAACATCACCAGCGATGCGCTGGCCGGCATCGCGCCGGACGAGATCGTCGATCCCCGCCCCTACTGCGAGATCCTGCGTCAGTGGAGCACCCTGCACCCCGAGTTCGCCTTCCTGCCGCGCAAGTTCAAGATCGCGGTCAGCGGCGCCGCCGAGGATCGCGCGGCCATCGCCTGGCATGACGTCGGACTGCAACTGCTGAAGAACGAGGCCGGCGAGGTGGGCTTCAAGGTCTACGTCGGTGGTGGCATGGGCCGCACGCCCGTGATCGGCTCGGTGATCAACGCCTTCGTGCCCTGGCAGGAGATCCTGCTGTACCTGGAGGCCATCGTCCGCGTCTACAACCGCTTCGGCCGGCGCGACAACCTGTACAAGGCCCGCATCAAGATCCTGGTGAAGGCCGAAGGCCAGAAGTTCTTCGACGCGGTGAACGCCGAGTTCGACAAGATCCTGAACCAGGATGCCGACGGCCGCGAGCACATCATTCCGGTCAGCGAGCTGGAACGTGTGTCGCGCAGCTTCGTCGACCCGGCCGGCGTGCGCCCGGCCACCAGCGGCTTCGATCCGCACCGCGGCGGCCAGATTCCTCCGGCTTTCCTGCGCTGGCTGGAGCGCAACGTGCACGCCCACCGCGTGCCGGGCTACCGCGCCGTGACGCTGTCGCTCAAGCGGGCCGGTCAGGCCCCGGGCGACGTGACCGCCGAGCAGATGGACATTGCCGCGACCATGGCCGACCGCTACTCGCTGGGCGAGCTGCGCGTGACCCACGAGCAGAACCTGCTGCTGCCCTGGGTGCGCGAGGCTGATCTGCTGGCCGTCTGGCACGCCGCCCGCGAAGCCGGCTTCGCCACGCCCAACATCGGCCTGCTGACCGACATCATCGCCTGCCCGGGTGGCGACTTCTGCGCCCTGGCCAATGCCCGCTCCATCCCGGTGGCGGCCGACATCAGCGAACGCTTCGCCGATCTGGACGCCGTGTACGAGCTGGGGCCCATCGATCTGCACATCAGCGGCTGCATGAACTCCTGCGGCCACCACCACACCGGCCACATCGGCGTGCTCGGCGTCGACAAGGACGGCAAGGAGTGGTACCAGGTGTCGGTGGGCGGCTCGGACGGCACCCAGCTGTCCGGCACGGCTGTGCCCGGCAAGGTCATCGGCCCGGCCTTCGCAGCCGAGGAAGTCGCTGACGTGGTGGAGGCCCTGATCGAGGTGTATCGCGCGCACAAGGCACCTGGCGAGCATTTCGTCGACACGGTGCGCCGCATCGGCGTCGCCCCGTTGCGCGCCGCCACCGATGCCGTGCGCCACGCCACTGCTGCCCAGCCCGCCACGGCTGAAGCCGAGACCGTGTGAGGACCGCCATGCAATTCATCCAAGCGTCCCAAGACCGCTGGCATCGCCCGGAAGGCGATGTGCCGGCCCAGCCCAAGGCCTATGCCCTGCTCACCCTGACCCAGTGGCAGGCCGTGCGCGGCACCTGGCCGTCCGACCTGCCCGTCGGCCTGGCCCTGGCCAACACCGACGAGGTGGAGGATCTGACCGCCGACCTGCCCCGCCTGGCGCTGATCGTCCTGCACTTTCCCAAGTGGACCGACGGTCGCGCCTACAGCCAGGCCCGCGTGCTGCGTGCCCGACTGCGCTTTGCTGGCGAACTGCGCGCCACCGGCGACGTGCTGGTCGACATGCTGCCGCTGCTGTCGCGCACCGGTTTCGACGCCGTGCAGCTGCGTGCCGGCGAGAACGAGGCCAGCGCCCGCCACGCCCTGACCCTGGTGACCGACCACTACCAGGGTGACGTGCACCAACCCCGCCCCCAATTCGCCCGAGTGGCTTGAAGAGTTGACGAGATGACCGATCTGTCCGTGTTGCCCGGCGCCGCCCGCGCCAGTGCCATCGAGCTCTATGCCCGCAAGACCACCGGCCATGAGTTTCGCGTCGAAGCCGCCATCCAATGGCTCAAGCGTGCTGCCGAGCAGCATGCCGGCCATGTCGTCCTGGCCAACAGCCTGGGCGCCGAGGACATGGTGCTGACCGACCTGATCGCCCGGCACCAGATCCCGATCGCCATCGGCACGCTGGACACCGGTGCCCTGCACGCCGAAACCCTGGCCCTGATCCCGAAGATCGAGCAGCGCTACGGATTGAAGGTGGAGGTCTATCGCCCCCGCGAGGAAGCCGTGGTGCAGTTCGTGCGCAAGAACGGCGAGAAGGCCATGTACCAGAGCCTGGAGTTGCGCAAGGGCTGCTGCCAGGTGCGCAAGCTGGAGCCGCTGGGACGCATGCTGGAAGGCCGCAGTGCCTGGGTGACCGGCCTGCGCCACGAGCAGTCCAAGAACCGCTCGGACATGCCGGCCCACGAGATCGAGCCCAACGGCCGCGCCAAGTTCAACCCGCTGGTCGACTGGACCTGGGCCGACGTGTGGCACTACATCGCCAGCCACGACGTGCCCTACAACGACCTGCACGACCAGTTCATGCCCAGCATCGGCTGCGCACCCTGCACCCGGGCGATCGCGGTGGGCGAGGAGTTCCGGGCCGGCCGCTGGTGGTGGGAAGACGAGAAGGCCAAGGAGTGCGGCCTGCACGTCAGCACGGCCCACCCGGTGGACGCCGCCCAAAAGGAAGCCCCGGCGCACGCCTGAGTCCCGCTGGCTTGAGTCTCGATGCCTTCAGGACATGTCGTCTTCATCGGCGCAGGCCCGGGTGCCGCCGACCTGATCACGCTGCGCGGGCTGGCCGCCCTGCAGCGGGCGCAGGTGGTGCTGGCCGATGCCCTGACCGACCCCGCGCTGCGCGAGCATGCGCCGCAGGCCGAGTGGATCGACGTGGGCAAGCGTGGCTTCGCCCATGCCACGGGCCAGGCCCGCATCAATGCCTTGCTGGTGGAACATGCCCTGGCCGGGCGGCAGGTGGCCCGGCTCAAGGGCGGTGACCCCAGCATCTTCGGCCGGCTGGAGGAAGAACTGCAGGCCCTGGCCGGGGTGGGCGTGTCCTGCGAAGTGATCCCCGGCGTGACCGCTGCCGTCGCGGCCGCTGCGCAGAGCCTGCGCCCGCTGACGCGGCGCGGCCAGGGACGGACCGTGGCCCTGACCACCGCCATGACCTTGCAGCACGCCCTGCAGGCGGGCCATCATGCAGACACCGAGGTGTTCTACATGGCGGGCCAGCAACTGGGTGCCCTGGCCCACAGCCTGTCGGCCTGCGGCTGGCCGTCGGACACGGCCGTCAGCGTGGTGTCCCGCGCGGGCTGCGCGGACGCCCGGGTGTCGACCCACAACGTGGGTACGCTGGCCGAGGCGGCGGCGGAGCATGCCGGCCGGCCGGCGGTCGTCACCGTGGGGGTGGGCGCCACGCCTGCCACGGTGGCTGCGGGATCCGGCCTGACGAGCCCGGCATGATTGACTGCCATCAATCCAGCGTGGCCGACAAGATTTAGAATTCATTGGTTGGCCTGAGCGTGCCGATCCACGGCGTGTTCAGTCCCGCGTTCCTTTCGGGGGGCGCTCTTTCACTTCCATCCTTCACAGTTCGCCCCATGACCCACGTCGTCACCGAAGCCTGCGTCCGTTGCAAGTACACCGACTGCGTCGATGTCTGCCCCGTGGATTGCTTCCGCGAAGGCCCCAACTTCCTGGCCATCGACCCGGACGAGTGCATCGACTGCGCCGTCTGCATCCCCGAGTGCCCGGTGAATGCCATCCTGCCCGAGGAGGACGTGCCGGGCGACCAGCAGGCCTACATCGCGCTGAACGCGGAGCTGGCCAAGGCCTGGCCCAGCATCACCAAGCGCAAGGCTCCGCTGCCCGACGCCGAGGAATGGAAGGACCGCAAGAACAAGATCGGCGAGATCATCCGCTGATCGCCGGGCGCCGATGGCTCGGCGCCACCGCACTCAAAAGCCCACCATCGGTGGGCTTTTTTGTTTCCGCCGACCCACGCGGGAGCGTGGCACCCGGATCGGCGCGAGATAATCCACGTCGGCCGTGTGAAGACCCGGCCACTTCGCTAGGGGTGTTGGCCTGCCGCAAGGCAGGTCGACTGAGAGAGTCCCTTTGAACCTGATTGAGGTAATCCTCGCGCAGGGAAGCCGTGTTCAGCGTGCCACCGTTCGTGTGGTGTCGCCTCTCCTGACACTTGCCTCTCTGCCATCGACATGGATGTTCCACGATGGCTGCTTGCCGTACCCGTTCTCCTGCCTCCTTCCCCTCTCGCACGCCGCTGTGCCTGGCCCTGGGCCTGATCGGCACGGTGGCCGGCGCCCAGACCGTGGCTGTGGCGGACGCCACGCCCAGCGTCATCACCGTCACCGGCCAACGGGCCACCTGGCCCAGCACCGGCGTGGCCGGCTTTGGCGAGGTGCCGGCTGCCCGTGCGCCCTTCCAGACGCAGGGTTATGACAGCGCGACGCTGAGCGACGCCGGCATCACCGCCCTGAACGAACTGACCCGGCTGGACCCGGGGCTGGGCGACGCCTACAACTCCACCGGCTACTGGGCCTCGTTCAGCATGCGCGGTTATGCACTGGACAACCGCTTCAACTACCGGCGTGACGGCCTGCCGATCAATGCCGAAACCGCCATTTCGCTGGACAACAAGGAGCGCGTGGAGCTGCTGCGCGGCACCAGCGGCATCCAGGCCGGCACCAGCGCCCCCGGCGGTATGGTGGACTTCGTGGTCAAGCGTCCGCGGGGCGACCAGAAGAGCTTCTTCCTGGGCTACACCCAGAGCGGCAGCCTGAAGGCCGCGGCGGACATCGACCAGACCCTGGGCGCCGACGGTCAGGCGGGCCTGCGCATCAATGCCTCGGTCGAGAAGCTCGACCCGCAGTTGCGCGACGCCCCGGGCCACCGCCAGTTGCTGGCGGCGGCGGGCACCCTGCGGGTGTCGCCTGCCACGCTGCTGGAGGCCGAGATCGAGTACAGCCACCAGTCCCAGCCCAGCCAGCCCGGCTTCAGCCTGCTGGGCGGCACGCTGCCCAAGGCCGGCAGCATCAACCCGCGCATCAACCTCAACAACCAGGCCTGGACCCTGCCGGTGGTCTTCGACGACACCACCGCCAGCCTGCGCTGGACCGAGCAACTCGACCGCGACTGGCGGCTGCAGACCCAGGCCATGGTGCAGCGCCTGACCAACAACGACCGCGCCGCCTTCCCCTTCGGCTGCAGCAGCGAGGACAACTACCAGAGCTATTGCAGCGATGGCAGCCTCGACCTGTACGACTACCGCAGCGAGCACGAGCACCGCACCAGCCGTGCCGTGCAGACCGAGTTGCAGGGCCACGCCCGGTGGTTCGGCCTGGCGCAGGATCTGACCGCCGGCCTGCTGTGGAACGACTACCGCGGCCGCTTCGGCCCGCAGGCCTACAACTGGGCCGGCGTCGGGCAGATCGATGGCAGCGTGCAGGTGCCCGCCGCGCCGGAGGCCGGCTACACCAACACCAACCGCACCGAACGCAGCCTGGAGTGGACGCTGCGCGACGTGGTGACGCTGGCCGAACCCACCCGCCTGTGGCTGGGCCTGCGCCACACCACCCTGCACCGCGACAGCGTCAACACCGATGGCAGCGAACCCACCCGCAGCGCGCAGGCCTTCACCACGCCGTGGCTGGCCCTGAGCCAGCAGTTCACCCCCGCCCTGATGGGCTACGCCAGCTGGGGCCAGGGCGCCGAGAGCTCGGTGGTGCCGAACCTGCCGATCTACAGCAACGCGGGCCAGGGCAGCACCCACAAGAGCCGGCAGACCGAGCTGGGCCTGAAGTACGCGGACGACACCTGGGCCGCCAGCCTCACCGGCTTCGACATCCACCGCCCGGCCACCCGCGACACCGGCAGCTGCGACATCGACAGCAGCTGCACCCAGGTGTCCGACGGCAACGACCACCACCGCGGCCTGGAGGCCAGCCTGTCGGGCCACTGGGCCGGCTGGACGCTGGACACCGGCGCCTTGTGGCTGCGGGCCCGCCGCGAGGGCTCGGGCGATGCCAGCCTCAACGGCCTGGCCCCCACCAATGTGCCACGTCAGACCCTGCGTGCCGCGCTGGACTACGCCCTGCCCGATTGGCCGGGGCTGAGCCTGCAGGCCTCGGTGCTGCACGAAGGTCAGCGCGAGGTGCTGCCCGACAACAGCCTGAGCCTGCCCGCCTGGACCAGCTGGGGCCTGGCGGCCCGTTACCAATGGCAGCAAGGGTCAGGCACGCGCTACACGTTGCGTGCCGGCGTGGACAACCTGTTCGGCGTGCGGGCCTGGAAGGAGAGCCCCTACCAGTACGACCACGTCTATCTCTACCCGCTCGATCCGCGGACTTTCCGGATTTCTTTGCAGGCGAGCTTGTAAAGACGTCAAAACTCTGCCTATAATCTGAGGCTTCACTTCCCCGATAGCTCAGTCGGTAGAGCGCCGGACTGTTAATCCGTAGGTCCCTGGTTCGAGCCCAGGTCGGGGAGCCAAATTCAGGTGTCTAGGTCCTGTATCGAGACATCCTCAAGACGCCAAGGTGCCACCGTATGCCTTGGCTGACATAGAAACCATTCCCCGATAGCTCAGTCGGTAGAGCGCCGGACTGTTAATCCGTAGGTCCCTGGTTCGAGCCCAGGTCGGGGAGCCAAATTCAAGGCCCTGCACGCGCAAGCGTGTGGGGCCTTCTTCATTGCCCCGTCCCGGTCCACCCCTTCTTGCGTGAGCCTTCGCATGAGCACCCTGCCCGCCTGCCCCCAGTGCCAATCGGCCTACACCTATGAAGACGGCGCGATGCTGGTCTGTCCCGAATGCGGCCACGAGTGGTCGGCCGCGGGGGCGGAGCCGGTGGCCACCGACGAGGCCCGTGTCGTCCGCGACGCCGTGGGCAACGTCCTGCAGGACGGCGACACGGTCACCGTCATCAAGGACCTCAAGATCAAGGGCTCCTCCTCGGTGGTCAAGGTCGGCACCAAGGTGAAGAACATCCGCCTGGCCGAGGGCGACCACGACATCGACTGCAAGATCGACGGCATCGGTGCGATGGGGCTCAAGTCCGAGTTCGTCAAGAAGGTCTGAGCAGGCCCCGCGATTTCCGATGGCCATGTCGAACACCCCCCTGGAGGCCCTGCGCGCAGGCCGACTGCACGGCGTCCAGCGCCTGGACCTGACCCAGCTGGGGCTGCGCGAACTGCCACGCGAGGTCTTTGCGCTGGCGGACACGCTGGAGATCCTGGACCTGGGCGGCAATGCGCTGGAGGATCTGCCCGCCGACCTGCCCCGCCTGCACCGGCTGCGCGTCCTGTTCTGCACGGGCAACCGCTTCGAGCGCATGCCCGAAGTGCTGGGCCAGTGCCCGGCGCTGGAGATGGTGGCCTTCAAGAGCAACCGGCTGCGCGAGATCCCCGCGGCCGCGATCCCACCCCGGCTGCGCTGGCTGATCCTGACGGACAACCAGATCGACGCCCTGCCCGACACCCTGGGCGACTGCCCGCGGCTGGAGAAACTGGCCCTGGCGGGCAACCACCTCGCCGCCCTGCCCGCCAGCCTGGCCCGCTGCGAGCAACTGGCCCTGCTGCGCATCGCGGCCAACCGGTTCGAGACCCTGCCTGACTTCTTGCTGAGCCTGCCCCGGCTGGCCTGGCTGGCCTTTGGCGGCAACCCCTTGACCGTCCCGCACGAAACGGCGGTTCTGCAACACAGCCCCCTGCCCCGGCAGCCTTGGCCGCAGTTGGAGGTGCAGGCACTGCTGGGCCAGGGCGCCTCGGGCCAGATCCATCGCGTGCGCGACCACGCGGGACAGCTGCGGGCCCTGAAGATCTTCAAGGGCGAGCTGACCAGCGACGGGCTGCCCAGCAGCGAGCTGGCCGCCTCGCTGCAGGCGGGCCGGCATCCGCGCCTGATCGGGGTGGAGGCCCGCCTGACCGAGCACCCCACCCAGGCCGAGGGCCTGCTGATGCCCTTGGTGGATCCGGCCTGCAGCCCCCTGGCCGGCCCGCCCAGCCTGGACAGCTGCAGCCGCGATGTCTATGCGCCCGCGCTGCGCTTCACGCCGCAGGCGCTGCTGCGGCTGGCCGCGGGGCTGGCCGAGGCACTGCGGCACCTGCACGAGCGTGGCGTGGCCCACGGGGACCTCTACGCCCACAACATCCTGCACGATGGCGCGGGGCAAGCCTGGCTGGGGGATTTCGGGGCCGCGTCGCTGCTGCAGGCCCTGCCGGCGGCCCAGGCCGAGGCAGTGCAAGGGCTGGACATGCTGGCATTCGGTCACCTGCTGGAAGAAGGCCTGGCCCGCTGCGACGGCGCCCCGCCAGCCACCCTGATCGGCCTGCGCGCGGCCTGTCAGCAGCAGGTGCCCGATCGGCGTCCGCTCGCCCGCGACGTGGCGGCCGCGCTGCGTCCCTTCCTGGACTGAGGGCCTGGAGGCGGGCTCATCCGGCCGCGGTATCTTCCTCGCGGAATTCCCCGGCCACCCGCTCGCCACAGGCGGCCCGCCCCAGTTCCCGGGCCCGCAGCAGCCCCCGCTGCACCTTGCCGGAGATGGTGCGCGGCAAGGGTGCGAACTCCACCCGCCGCACCCGCTTGAAAGGGGCCAGTCGCTCCCGCCCGAAGGCCATCAACTCCTGGGCCAGCAGGGCCCCGGCCTCCCAGCCCGGGTTCAGGCTCACATAGGCCTTGGGATAGGCCAGGCGGGTGTCGTCCGGATAGGGCACCACGGCCACCTCGGCCACGGCAGGATGCTGCAGCAGCACGGCCTCCAGCTCGGGCGGGCTGATCCGGTAGTCGGAGGACTTGAACACGTCGTCGGCCCGGCTGAGGTAGTAGAAGCCGCCGTCGGCATCCCGCCGCGCCAGGTCGCCGGTGCGGTAGTGCCCGGCGCGCATGGCCTGGCCATTGCGCTCCGGCTCGTGGGCATAGCCCAGCATCAGCGGCGGCAGCGGCGCGTCCAGGGGCAGGCTGATCTCCCCTTCCTGGGCAGGCTGGTCGTTGCTGTCCAGCAGCTCCACGCGGTAGCCCGGCAATGGCCAGCCCATGCAGCCCGGCTGGATCGGCCGGCCCGGCGGGTTGCCGATCTGGCAGGTGGTCTCGGTCTGCCCGTAGCCATCGCGCAGGCACAGGCCCCAGGCCGTCTGCACCGAGGTCATCAGCTCCGGATGCAGGGGCTCGCCGGCGCTCATCACGTCGGCCAGTGCGGGCGGCCGCGTCCCCAAGCCGGTCCGCAGCAGCATGCGCCAGACCGTGGGCGGCGCACACAGCGAGCTGACCGGCCGGCTGCGCAGCACCTCCAGCACCGCCTCGGCGCTGAAGCGGGGATGGTTGAGCACCAGCACGCCGGCCCCGGCGTTCCAGGGCGCGAAGAAGGTGCTCCAGGCGTGCTTGGCCCAGCCCGGGCTGGAGATGTTCAGGTGCAGGTCACCCGGCCGCAGCCCCAGCCAGTACATGGTGGAGAGGTGGCCCACCGGGTAGCTCTCGTGGCTGTGGGCCACCAGCTTGGGCTGGCTGGTGGTGCCCGAGGTGAAGTACAGCAGCAGCGGGTCGCTGGCCTGGGTCTGCCCCAGTGGAACGAATTCGGCCGGCGCCGTGCTGGCTTCGTCGAATGGCCGCCAACCCGGGGCCGCATGGCCCACGACGATGCGGGTGTAGTCCCCGGCGATGGCATCGAACTTGTCGCGCTGGCCGGCCGTGCAGATGACATGCCGCACCTCGCCCCGGCTGAAGCGGTCGGCCAGATCCTGCGGGGTCAGCTGGGCCGTGGCCGGCACGATGACCGCCCCCAGCTTCATCAGGGCCAGCATCGACTCCCACAGGGCGCGCTCGTTGCCCAGCATCAGCAGCACCCGGTCACCCCGCTGGATGCCCTGCGCGCGCAGCCACATGGCCACCTGGCTGGAGCGACGCGCCAGCTCGGCGAAGCTCACCTGCTCGTCCTGCCCCGCGGCATCCACGATCCACAGGGCCACGGCCGCGTTGTCACGGGCCATCGGGTCGAAGTAGTCCAGCGCCCAGTTGAAGTGTTCCAGCCGCGGCCAGCAGAAGCCCGCACAGGCCGTGGCCAGGTCGGTGCGGTGGTCCAGCAACCAGCGGCGGGCGTCCAGAAAGCCCCGCAGCCCTTGCGCCGGCACGTCAGCGTTCACGAAGGATTCCTTTCGGCGGTGGCAGGCACGGTGGTGGTCTTGTCCTGTGCCTGAAGATGGCGATAGATGCGTCCGCGGGAGATGCCCAGCCGCTTGGCCGCCAGCGAGACGTTGCCCCCGCAGGCGGACAGCGTCTGGTCGATCAGGGCCCGGCTGGCATCGGCCAGCCGCAGCGAGGCCTGTGCGGCCTCGTCGCCGGGCAACTCCGGGTCCGGCGACGCTGGCGCGGCCTCGGGCACGGCTGCCCGCGGGCTGCCACGCAGCCAGACCGTGAGGCCGCTGGGCAGGCACAGGGGGCGAACCGCGCCCCCGGCGGCCGGCTCGCCGGCCGCCTCACCCAGCAGGCCCTGCACCGTGGGCAGCGGCCCGCCCTCCCAGCCGGTCAGGCGCCGCGCGACCCCGTTGAGCCAGAGGATCTGCCCCCGCGCATCCACCCCCAGCAGCGCCGCCAGCGGCGTGCCCAGCAGGTCCGGTGAGGTCTGGAACTCCAGCAAGGCGTCGACATCGGCCTGCTGGCACAGCAACTGGTTCTCGATGGCCGAGGCGTACTGGCTCACCACGGCCACCGGGTCGAAGCCGAAGGCCGGCGCCTGGGTCATCAGCAGCACCGTGCCCACCACCTGCCCGCCGACATCCAGCACCGGCGCCGCCGCGTCGTGGCAGGCCCCCCAGGCTTCGTAGAAGTGTTCACCACGACGCACCTGGCCGGCACTGCCCTGCGCCAGGGCCAGCGCCACCGCATTGGTGCCCAGCGCGCTTTCGGACCACTCGGCCCCGGCCCTCAAGCCCACATCGGCGCTCTGGGGCGACAGCGGCTGGGCGCTGCCGGCGGTGTCCAGCACCACCCCGTGACCATCGGTCAGGCCGATGGCCGCAGGGCTGGCCTGCAAGGCAGTGGCCAGTTCCCGCAAGGGGCCTTCGGCGGCCTGACACAGTGCCCGGGCCTGGCGCCGCGCACTGTCCAGCCGAAGGGCACTCAGCAGCGACATCCCGGGCCAGCGGGCCGGATCCAGGCCCGCGCCCCGGCAGCGGCCCCAGGACGCCAGCACCGGTTCCGGCACCAGCCCGGTCGGACGCTCGCCGGCCCCGAAAAAGCGCTCGCGCGCCAGCGCCAGGCGTTGCTCGGGGGTGGAGAAGAAGGGGCCGGCGGTGAGGCCCTGGGCACAGGAAGGCGGAACGGACATGGACAGGCACGTGCTGCACTGCGGCAAGCACGGCCGCCAGCCTAACGGCTGTCAGCGTTTCGCCAATGCGGGGAAATCCTCCTCCCAGTACTCGCGCTCGCCGCGTTGCCCCTCGGCCACGCGCTGGGCCTCGCCCTTGCGCAGCACCGCGCGCTGGATCTTGCCGGAGATGGTCTTGGGCAAGGTGGCGAATTCGATGCGCCGGATGCGCTTGTACGGCGCCAGATGCTCGCGGCAGAAGCTGAAAATCGACAGCGCCGCCTCCGGCCCCTCCTCCACGCCGTCGCGCAGCACGATGACCGCCTTGGGCACCGACAGGCGCAGCGGGTCCGGGCTGGGAATGACCGCGGCCTCGACCACGTCCGGATGCTCGATCAGCACCGACTCCAGCTCGAAGGGGCTGAGCCGGTAGTCCGAGGACTTGAACACGTCGTCGGCCCGACCCACGTAGGTGATGTAGCCCTGGGCATCGCGCTGGGCCACATCGCCGGTGCGGTAGCGGCCGTTGCGCATCACCTGCTCGGTCTTCTCCGGGTCGCCTGCATAGCCCAGCATCAGGCCCAGGGGCCGCGCGTCGCCCAGTTCCAGGCTCACCTCACCCTCTTCCACCGCCTGGTCGTCGATGTCCAGCAGCACCACCTTGTAGCCCGGCAGCGGCCGGCCCATGCTGCCTTCCTTCACCGGTTGGCCGGGGGTGTTGCCGATCTGGCAGGTGGTCTCCGACTGGCCGAAGCCATCGCGGATGGTCAGGCCCCAGGCCCGGCGCACCTGTTCGATCACCTCCGGGTTGAGCGGCTCGCCCGCGCCCACCAGTTCGCGCAGGCTCACCTTCCAGGCCGCCAGGTCCTGCTGGATCAGCATGCGCCAGACGGTGGGCGGGGCGCACAGCGAGGTCACGCCCTTGGCCTGCAGCACGTCCAGCAGGGCCGGCGCCTGGAAGCGACTGTAGTTGTAGATGAACACGCAGGCCCCGGCATTCCAGGGCGCGAAGAAGCAGCTCCAGGCATGCTTGGCCCAGCCCGGCGAGGAGATGTTCAGGTGGATGTCGCCCGGCTTCAGGCCGATCCAATACATGGTCGACAGATGCCCCACCGGATAGCTCTGGTGGCTGTGCAGCACCAGCTTGGGCTTGGACGTGGTGCCCGAGGTGAAGTACAGCAGCAGCGGGTCGCTGGCCAGGGTCTGGCCTTCGGGCGTGAAATCCGCCGAGGCCTCGTAAGCCTGCTCGAAGCGCTGCCAACCAGCCACGTCGGCGCCCACCACGATGCGGGTGTACTGGCCGGGCATCTCGTCGAACTTGCCGGCATGGGCGTGGCCGACGATCACGTGCTTGACGTCACCGCGGTCGAAACGGTCGCGCAGGTCGTCCCCCACCAGCAGGGTGGTAGCCGGGATCATCACCGCGCCGAGCTTGATCAGGCCCAGCATGGCCTCCCACAGCGGACGTTCGTTGGCCAGCATCAGCAGCACGCGGTCGCCGCGCTGCACACCTTGCGCGCGCAGCCAGTTGGCCGCCTGACTGGAGCGCTGCGACAATTGGGCGAAGCTGAGCTTCTCTTCCCGACCATCCTCCTCGACGATCCACAGGGCCGGCGCATTGTTGCCACGCGCCATCACATCGAAATAGTCCAGGGCCCAGTTGAAGCGGTCCAGCACCGGCCACTGAAAGCCGGCGTAGGCGGTGGCGTAATCCTCGCGGTGGTTCTGCAGAAATTGGCGGGCCTGGAGAAAGGCCTGCGTGGCGGCGTTGTCGCTCATGGCAGCGGGCTCGGCGGCGTAGAAGATGATGCTGTCCAGCTTAGGCAGCACCGCCGCAGGCCGGAAGCCTGGGAGAAGCCCGGATGCGCAGGTGTTCCGGCGCGGAACACCGAGGTCCTGCTTCAGGTCAAGGGGCCGCGTGAATCGGACACGCCGTCCCCAGCTCGCGGGTATTCACCGGGCGGAAAAGCTGGCCCGATTTGTGCAGCTGAGCGATAATAAGAGGTTATCGAAGCAGACATGGCCACCCACAAGGTGGTTTGCCTGCAAAACCGGTTGTTGAACTTTTTCGTTTGAGGAGCGTATTCTGGCCAAGGACGATCCCAAGACCGCCATCGACGCCGGTGGTCTGCGTTACCGCTCGAAAGTGGCGGGCTCTCCCTTCTCCGCGACAGGTGCCTTCGGCGCCGCCACGATGTCGTGTTTCCTGTGTGGCAAGCATCGCCCCCGAGCCCAGCTGAAATCCCGCAAGCTGCTCGGCAAATCCCAAGCCGTGTGTGCGCCTTCCTGCAAAGAGCTCGAAGCCACGCTGGCTGCCAGCAAATCCTGATTTCGCCTCTGCGGCGCACCGCTGTCCCGGCGGTGCGCCGTTTTTTGTTGGTGAATTCCAGCCCCCATGCACGACGCCGAATCGCATCCGCCCAGCGACCAGCCTGATCCGGACGCCGCACTGCCGACGGCAGATCTGCTTCAGCAGCCGCTCTCCCGGCGTGAACGGGCCGCCGTCATCGCGCGCATCGGGGCCTTGATGGAGTACTGGGGCATCACGGTGGCCGATCTGGAAGGCGAGACGCCGGACCTGCCCCCGCCCGCCGCCCTCCCCCGCCCGGTCAAGTACCGCCACCCCGTCACCGGCGACACCTGGGACGGTGACGGCCCTCACCCCGACTGGTTGCGCAGCGCCCTGCTCAAGGAAGGCTATCGCCTGGACGAGCTGCGCCCGGGTCCAGCATCCGAAGCAGACCACTGACCCGCCGGGTCGGCTGCTGCACCGCCTCCTCCAGGGCCCCGGCGCGGGCCGTCACCAGCGTGAAGGCCTCGCGGGCGCGGGTGATGCCGGTGTAGACCAGTTCGCGGCTCAGCAGCGAGCCGGCCTGCTCGGGCAGCACCAGAACGGTGTGCCAGAACTCCGAACCCTGGCTCTTGTGCACCGTCATGGCGAATGCCGTCTCGACATGGGCCAGACGGCCCACGCCCACCGAGCGCAGCGTCTGCCCATCCAGGAACCAGGCGCGCAACGCCTCGCTGCGCGCCCCCGGCAGCACCATGCCGATGTCGCCGTTGAACACGCCCAGGGCGGGGTCGTTGCGGGTGACCATCACCGGCCGGCCCATGTACCACTCGCCTTGCGGACGCAGGCCCAGGCGGGCCAGGGCCTGGGGCACGGCGCGGTTCAGGGCTTCGGTGCCCCAGGCCCCGTCGCGCACGGCGCACAGCAGGCGAAAGCGGTCGAAGGCCGTGAGCACCCGGCGCACCCAGTCTTCATGCGCCCGCTGTGCCGGCTCGCCCTCACCGGGGGCGGGCCGATCCTTCAACAGGGCCACATAGGCGCCATAGCCCCCGGGCGCGCCGTCCCGGCCGGCACAGGCCAATGACAGCAGCGCCTCGGGCTGCCCGCCCTGCAGGGCGCGGATCGCCGGGTCCTCGGCCCGGGGGCGCGTGGTCAGCAAGGTCTGCACGGCCGCACGGTCCCCGGCGTTGACGGCCTGGGCCAGCTGGCCGATGGCGCCGCCGAAGCGCCGGCTCTCCCGCAGCATCACGGTGTGCTGGGCCAGGCGCGGGCCGGCATCGTCGGCGTACTCGGCCGGCAGCTGCACGCCGGCGCTGGCGGCCAGGTGGGCGCGGGTGGCCGCGTCGTAACGGCCGGCCACCGCATCGCGGCACAGGTCGCCCAGCACCGCCCCGGCCTCGACCGACGCCAGCTGGTCCTTGTCGCCCAGCAGCACCAGCCGGGCGCCGGGCGGCAGCGCGGCCAGCACGGCGGCCATCATCTCCAGGTGGACCATGGAGGCCTCGTCCACGATCAGCACGTCCAGCTCCAGCGGATGGCGGGCATCGTGGCGGAAGGCGCGCCTGTCCGGCCTGGCGCCCAGCAGCGCGTGCAGGGTGCGCGCGGCGCCGATGCGCTCGGTCAGGCCCCGCAGGTCGAGCAGCCCGTCCAGGCCGGCTTCCAGCTGCCCCAGGGCGCTGTCGATGGCCTGCTTGAGCCGGGCCGCGGCCTTGCCGGTGGGCGCGGCCAGGGCCACGCGCAGCTGGGTCGGGTCCGGCGCCTGGGCCAGCAGCAGGGCCAGCAACCGGGCGGCGGTGTAGGTTTTGCCGGTGCCCGGCCCGCCGGTGATCACGGTCAGCCGGCCGCGCAGGGCCAGGGCGCAGGCGGCCTTCTGCCAGTCCACGCCCTTGCGGGGCGGGAACAGGCGGTCCAGCCAGGCCCGCGCCTGGGCCAGCGCGCCGGGCTGCAGCGCCTGGGCCGACGCATCACCGCAGCGCTGGCGCACCGCCTCGGCCACCGCCCGTTCGTGGTGCCAATAGCGCCGCAGGTAGAGCATCTCGCCTTCCAGCACCAGCGGTTGGCCGGTGTCGGGCGCGGCCTCGGTGGCCCGCACCGTGGTGCTGCGGGTCAGCTGCTGCTGCAGCGCGACCAGCGAGGCCGCGGTCCCTCGGGCTTGCCAGGCCGTGTCCCAGGCGGCATCCCAGGCCGCCAGGCCCTCGGTGGGCCAGGCCAGCAGGCGGGACGGCTGGGCCATCAGCTCGCGCAGGTCCAGGCCGGTGTGGCCATGCCCTTCCAGATGGGCCAGGGCGGCGGCGCAAAGCAGCAGCGCGGGCGGGGCGTCGGGGTCCAGCTCGGCCAGCAGGGCCGCCAGGGCGCCATCGAGCCGGCGCAGCCAGCCCGCAGCCACCCACTGGCGCAGCGTGGCCAGGGTATCGGCGGGGCCGGTGACCAGGCCAGGCGGCGTGGCCTGCGCCCCTTCATCGTCGTCGAAGAGCGATCGCGTCAGGTCGTTGCTCAGCATGTCGTGGCCTCCACGCCCTGGGGCCCGCCCAGCCAGGCATCCAGGGCGTCCAGCAGGGCCAGGGGCGGCGGCAGGTGCACGGTGCCGCGGGTCGGCCCGTCGATGCCGCGCAGGAAGAGGTAGAGCGCGCCGCCCAGCTGGGCCTCGGGCCGGTAGGCCTGGCCCAGGCGGGCGCGCAGCAGGCGGTGCAGGGCCAGCAGGTAGAGCGCGGCCTGCACGTCGTAGCGGTGGTGCAGCATGGCCGCGTCCAGCGCCTCGGGGCTGTAGGCGCGGCCGTCGGGCCCCAGTTGGTTGCTCTTGTAGTCCAGCACCCAGTAGCGGCCATCGTGCTCGAACACCAGGTCGGCAAAGCCCATCAGCATGCCGTGCAGCTCCCGCGCGGTCAGGGCCGGGCGGGGCTGGCCGGGCAGCAGGTGGGCTTGGCACAGCGCGTCCAGCTCGGCCACCGGCAGCTTCTCTGCCGGCAGCCAGAACTCCATCTCGGGCAGCAGGCGCTGCAGCTCGGCCAGCGGCGCACCCAGGCCCGGCAGCGGCGTGCGCAGCAGGCGCTGCAGCCAGTGCACCACGTCCGGCGCGGCCGCCTCACGGCCGGTGCGGCTGATGCGGCGGGCCAGGGCCTCGGCCACCATCGGATCGTCGGCGCGGGCAAAGCCCTCCTGGGCCAGCCATTCCAGCTGGTCGTGCAGGAAGTTGCCCGCCAGGGCCCCGCGTTCGAAGCGGTGCCAGGCCGGCGCGCCTTCCGCCACGGCGGCGCGCGGCATGGCGCCGGGCGCCGGGTCGGCGTCGGGCTCATCGTCGGCCGGCCGCGGGGCCTGGGTGACGCCCAGGCTGGGCACGCCGCCCAGGTCGCGCACCAGGGCCGAAAAGCTGCCGATGCCCCAGCGGCGGTCGAACTGGCCGGCGTAGACCGGGGCCTCGGCCAGGGGCAGCGGTGTCTCGCGCGGGGCCAGCGGGGTCAGGCCCACCGCCGGGCCAGCCGGCTGCAGGGCGATGTCCGGGCAGCCGGCGGCCCAGCCGGCCAGCGCCTGGGCCAGGGCCTCGGGCGTGGTGGCCTCGGGGCCGGCCAGCAGCCAGCCGGCCGCGCTGCGGTGGGTCTGGCAGGCCGGGCTGTTGCCGATGGTCAGCGCGGTGAAGCCCAGCCACAGGGCATGGCGGGCCCGGGTCAGGGCCACATAGAACAGGCGCAGGTCCTCGCGCAGGCGCTCGCGCTCGGCCCAGGCCAGGTCTTCGTCATCCGGGGCCAACACCAGGCGGGGCTGGCCGGCCGCGTCCTCGCGCAGCACGAAGGGTGTGCTGCGCCGGTCGGCCAGGCGCAGGCTGGTGGCAAAGGGCAGGCAGACCACCGGGTACTCCAGGCCCTTGCTCTTGTGCACGGTGATGACCTGCACCAGGTCGGCATCGCTTTCCAGGCGCACGATCTGTTCGTCGCCGCCACCGCCACGGCCCTGCCGGGCGTCGTCGATGGCCTCGGCCAGCCAGCGGATCAGGGCCTGCTCGCCCTCCAGCCGCGCACTCTGGGCCTGCAGCAGCTCGGCCAGGTGCAGCAGGTTGGTCAGGCGACGCTCGCCCTCGGGCTGGCCCAGCCAGCGGGCGCCCAGGTCCAGGCGGTGCACCGTCTGGCGCACCAGGGGCAGCACGCCCTGCGCCTGCCACAGGGCCTGCAGCTGTCGCATCAGCTCAGCGTAGGGGTCGAAGGCCTCGTCGTCGTCGGCCAGCTGCTGCAAGGTGCCCAGCGGCAGGCCCAGCGTGCGGGTGGCCAGGGCGGCGCGCACCAGCCGGGTGTCCTGCGGTTGGGCCACGGCCTGCAGCCAGCGCAGCAGGTCGGCAGCCTCGTCGCTGGCCAGCACCGATTCGCGGTCAGACAGGTACACCGAGGCCACCTGCCGGCGGCGCAGCGCGGCCCGCACGGCCCGCGCCTCGCGCCCGCTGCGCACCAGCACCGCGATGTCGGCCGGGCGCAGGCGCTGTACGCCCTGACCGGTGCGCTCGAAGCCCGTCTGCGGCCCGTTGAGCCATTGCACGATCTGCTCGGCGCAGCGCTCGGCCATGGGGCGCAGGTGCTGCTCGAAGGCGCGCGGGACCAGGTCGTGCACCAGGGTCAGCGCCGGCACCCCCTCGCCGTCATGCACCAAGCGTTCGGCCCGGCCCCGGGCGCCCACGGGCTCGAAGGGCACCGGGTTGCCGGCCGCGCTGCGGTAGCCGAAAGCGCCCTCCCCCGGCCGGGCCTCGGCCTGGGCGAAGCCGTGGTTGACCGCGGCCACCAGGGCCTGGGTGGAGCGGAAGTTGGTGCCCAGCATGTGGTGCCGGCCCTCGGTGGCCTGACGGGCCCGCAAGTAGCTGCCGATGTCCGCACCCCGGAAGCGGTAGATGGATTGCTTGGGGTCGCCGATCAGCAGCAGCGCGGTGTCGGGCGCGTTGTCCGCCACGCGGTAGAGCCGGTCGAACAGCGCGTACTGCAGGGCCGAGGTGTCCTGGAATTCGTCGATCAGGGCCACCGGGGTCTGGCCCACGATGCGTTGGCGCAGCGCCTCGCCACGCGGGCCGTCCAGGGCCTGCAGCAGGCGCTGCTGCAGGTCGGCAAAGCCGAACTGGGCGGCCTGGCGCTTGAGCTGGGCCAGGCGCGCGGCGATGCGGGCCGCGGCATGCAGGCGCAGGGTGTCGCGCACCGACGGCAGGCCGGCCAGGGCCGCGGGCAAAGCCTCCAGTTCGGCCAGCGCGGGGGGCCAGTCCGGCGGGGGCAGGCCGGGCTTGCGGGCGTCCACCAGGCCGGCCACGGTCAGGCGGGTCCAGCCGGTTTTCAGGTCAGGCTGGTCGGGGGCGTCCGGCCCGCCGCGGCCCCAGGCCGCCAGGCTGTCCAACCATTTGCCGAAGTTGGCCGGCTTGAGCTTGGCGCCGTTCCAGGCGCCCTTGTCGGCCACCTGGTCCAGCAGCCAGGCGCGCAGGTCCTCGGCCCGCTCGGCCCAGCCGGCACGCAGCCGGGCCAGGGCGTCGGCGCGGGCCTGGCGGGCCTGCTGCACCACCTCGGCCAGCCGCCCCTGCCCGGCCGTGGCCGGCCGCGGCAGGTCCAGCAGGGCCGCGGCATCGGCCTGCAGGGCCGTCACATCGGGCCACAGGGCCAGCACCTCGTCCAGCAGTTCGCCGCGCAGTGGGTAGACCTGCTGGCGCCAGTGGTCGTGGGCGGCCTGGGTCAGCAGCTGGGCCTCGTCGGGCACCAGTTCTTCCTCGAACAGCTGGCCGCTGTCGAAGGCGTGCTCGCGCAGCATGCGCTGGCACCAGGCGTCGATGGTGTGGATGGCGGCGTCGTCCATGCCCTCGGCCGCCAGGGCCAGGCGCCAGGCGGCCTGCTGCCGTTCGGTCTCGCCGGGGCAGGACGCCAGCAGCGCGGCAAGGAACTCGTCGCCTTCAGGCAGGGCCTGCGGCCCGGCGCGGAAGACCTGGGCGGCCTCCAGCAGGCGGGCGCGGATGCGGTCCGACAGCTCGCGCGTGGCCACGCGGGTGAAGGTCATGACCAGGATCTGGTCGGGCCGCAGCGGCCCGCGCGGGCAGGCCTGTTCGCCGCCATGGCCCAGCACCAGGCGCAGGTAGAGCGCGGCGATGGTCCAGGTCTTGCCGGTGCCGGCGCTGGCCTCGATCAGCTGGCTGCCGTGCAACGGAAAATTCAAAGGGTCCAGGCGTTGGCTGGTGGGTTCGCTCATCTCAGCCTTCCTCCTCAGCCGGGGTCTCCAGCGCGCTGCCGTGCAGTTCGATCTGCACCCGCTGCGCCACCCAGGCCGCCAGCGGGGCGTAAAGCCGCGTGGCCCAGACCTCGAACTGGCCATCGGCCGTCAGGGCCTCGAAATCCTCGAACAGCCGGGCCAGGCAGGGGTCGACCACCTCGCCGGCGTGGGTGAAGCTGCCCTCGTAGGCCTGCTCGGGTCGTTCCTGCCGCACCCAGGCCAGCGCGGTGCGCAAGGCCACCGGCAGGGGCGCGTCCATGCCGGCCTGCCAGCCTTCAAGCAGCGTGGGCAGCACCGCCCTCGCCTCCTCGCCGTCGGGCGGCTGGCAGCGCAGCGTGGCGTCCCGCCCCACCAGCACCACGCCCACCGGCGTGTCCATGGCGGCGGCGGCCTGGGTCCAGAGCCAGGCCGCCAGCAGCGGCTCGACCCGCGGGGTCTCCTTGCCCGGCGTGCCCTGGACCAGCCGGCTGGGCGTGATGAGCAGGGCCACCGGCAGACCGCCGGGTGCCTGGCGCAACCCCTGCAGCCAGTCCTGCAGCAGCACCTTGCCGGCACGGGCTTCTACCGGGCGATGGGGCGCCGACTCGGGCCACTGGGCCTGTTCGCGCGCCCAGGCAGCCAGTTGCTGGCCCAGCATCTCGGCCAGGGTCTGGGCCACTTTCTGCCCCGGCCCGCCCAGGGGCAGCGCCCCTTCGCGCTGGATCTGCTGGACCAAGGTCGCGGCGTTCACGGGAGCCTGGGCTTCGCCGGCCGCGCCCACGGCCTGCTCCAGCAGACGGCCCAGCAGGCCATGGGCCTCCAGCCCGTCCAGCGCAAAGCGCTCCTCGTCCTCGGTGAGTGCATCGGCCTCGTCGAACACCACGCCCAGCCGGTGGCGGAAGAAGGCCTTGACCGGGCTGCGCAGGAAGCGCGCCAGCAGCTCCAGCGTCAGCACCGTCGGCGCGGCCTCGGCCTCCGGCACCGCGGGGGTGGGTGCTGGCGCCTCCGCCACGGTGGCCGCATGGGCCTGCCGCCATTCCCGGGCATAGGTCAGGAAGGCGCTGCCGGGCTCGAAGTAGCGGCGGCTGAAGGGCTGCAGCGGATGCTCCCGCGTGCGCTCGGTCACCACGGCCGGGCTCCAGCCGGCAGCCAGGTAGTCACGCAGCTGGGCCACCAGCACCGAGGGCGGCTGCGCGCTGTTGTCGCGCACGCTGCGGCCCGTCCAGCTCACGTAGAGCTGGCGCCGGGCGGACAGCAGCGCTTCCAGCATCAGCTGGCGGTCATCGTCGCGCCGGGCACGGTCGCCCGGGCGGGCCTGGCCGGGCTGGGCCATCAGGTCGAAGTCGCTGCGCGGCGCGCGGCGCGGGTAGTCGCCTTCGTTCATGCCCAGCAGGCAGACCAGTTCGAAGGGGATGGCCCGCATCGGCATCAGGGTGCAGAAGGTCACGCCGCCGGCCCGGAAGCGCCGGTTCAGCGCGGGCTCGTCCAGTGCGCCCAGCCAGGCTTCCCGCGCCACCGCCAGGGGCACCGGGCTGTCGAAGCCGGCCAGGTCGCAGTCGCGCAGCCAGCGCGACAGGGCCTCGTCCAGCGCCTGCAGCACCTGGCGCTCGTCCTCGCTGCGGCCGAGGAAGAGATCCGCCAGCAGCGCCCGCCCGCGCTCGGCCCATTCGACCGGCGTGGCCGGCGTGTCCAGCCGGGGCCACCAGTGGTTCAGGCGGTCCAGCAGTTCGGCCAGGCCCCCGGCCAACTCGGCCTCCAGGCCCGCCACCTCGGCATGGGGCTCGATGCCGGCAAAGGGTTCGTCCACCCCGGCCGCACGTGGGGCGTTGCCCGAGGCATAGCCCATCAGCATGCGCCGCAGCGCCCACCAGGCGCTGTTGACCGGGCCGCATTCGGCCAGGCCCAGGCGCTCGCGCTGGGCGGCCGACAGGCCCCAGCGCAGGCCGGCGTCTTCCATCCACTGGGTCAGCCGCGGCAGGGCCTCCGCATCCAGGCCGAAACGGGCGGCCAGGGCCGGCACCTCGATCAGGTCGCGCAGCTCGCTGGCGGTACAGCGCTGCTGCGGCAGGCGCAGCAGCCATTCGACGGCGGTGACGATGGGGCTGCTGCGCTTGGCGCTGAGGTCCGCGATGTCGTAGGGGATGTGGCGGGCATCGTGGCGCCCGTACTGGCCAAACACGGCGTGGATGGCCGGGGCGAAGGCTTCGATGTCCGGCACCATCACCACGATGTCACGCGGGGCCAGGGCGCGCTCGCCCGCGGGCGCGGGGGCGGGCCGGGCCAGCTCGCGCAGCAGGTGGTCGTGCAGCACCTCCACCTCGCGCATGGCGCTGTGGGCCACTTGGAAGACGATGGAGCGGTCGTCGGCCACGATCTCCGGCCGGGGATGCTCGGCCAGTGGCGTGAGGTCACGGATGTGGGCCTGCACCTGGCGCAGCAGCGGCAGCCCGACCGCACCGTCGTCGGCGCCCTCCTCGTCGAAGAGGTCCAGCCGTGGCAGGGCAAAGCGCTGACGCGCCTGCTGGGCGTCGTCGAAGGCATCGAGCTGGCGCACGAAGTCACGCCCCTGGCGGCCCCAGGCGGCCAGCAACGGATGGGCGTGCAGGTGCAGGGCCTCCAGCGGGGTCTCGGCCAGATCGCGCCCGGCCTTGAGCGGCTGGCGGCGGCGCTGCTGACGCAGCAATTCGCGACCATCGATGATGTCCGCCCAGTGGAAACGGCAGGGGTTGGGCACCGCCAGCACCACCTGGCTGTGGCGCGACAGGGCCGCCAGCAGTTCCAGCGTGGGCAGGGGCACATGGGTCATACCAAAGAGCACCACGCGGCGCGGCAAGGGGCCGGCGAAGTGATCGGCCTCGTGCAACCGGGCCAGCACCTGGCGATGCAACTGCGGCCGCAGGGCGCCCAGGGCGCCCGGCCCCACCGAGGCCAGCAGCGCGCGCCACAGCAGCGGCTGCCAGGCCTGATCGGCCGGCAACTGCACGGTTTGACCATGGCCGTCGCGCAGCACGTCCCTGCCCTCCGCCCAGTCGCCCAGCCAATCGGCCCGGTAGACCTGGTACTGGTCCAGCAGGTCGGCCAGACGCTGGGCCAGTTGCAGCAAGCGCTCGGGGTCGTCGTCGTGCAGAAAGCCGGCCACCGGCGCAAAGCCCGGCTGCAGGGCCAGATCCGGCAGAAGGCGCACCAGGCGCCAGGTCAGCGCGGCCTTGTCCAGCGGGGAATCGCGAGGCACGCCCTCGCGCCCCAGCACCTGGCGGTAAAGCCACCACTGGAAGCGTGCGGGCAGTTCCACCCGCGAGGCGGCGCACACGCCCATCGCGCCAGCCAGCGTCATCTTCAGCCACTCGGCCATGCCGTTGCTCTGCACCAGCACGATCTCGTCTTCCAGCGGCGAGAGCGGCTGCCGAGCCAGCCAGCCGGCCACCGTCTCGGCCAGCAGTTCGGCGCGGTTGCCGTGCAGAACCAACAAGCCGGTGGGAAGGGATGCGCTCATGCTGCGAGTATCGGTCGGAAGAAGGGCTTCATCAGACTCGCACAGAGGTGGCTCAAGAGATGAGCCTGGGCGAACGGCAGCGTGTGGCGGGTGCCAAGAGGCCACGCCAGAAAGCAGAAAGCCCGGTTCCTTTCGGAACCGGGCTTGTGCTTTCTTTGGTCGGGGTGGCGGGATTCGAACTCGCGACCCCTTGCACCCCATGCAAGTGCGCTACCAGGCTGCGCTACACCCCGACTGAAGCTAGAAGTATATACCGAAAAATCGTCAGATGGAAAGCAATTCGTGAATTGATTGAAGTTCTTCGCGCAGCTGGGCCAGGCTGGGGTTGTCCGGCAGCGGTGGACGCACGCTCAGCTCAGCGATGGCCAGATGACTGGCCAGTGCCGCCATGGGAACCGTCGCCGCCACGGTGTCTTCCTGGTCGTCGATCGGCTCGAGAACCTGCACCCCATCGTCGGCCGAGGGAACGTCGGCGCCCCCCTCGACCAAGCGGTTGCGCGCCCCGCTGATCGTGAAGCCCTGGTCGTACAGCAGCTCGCGGATGCGCCGGATCAGCAGCACCTCGTGGTGCTGGTAGTAGCGGCGGTTGCCGCGGCGCTTCATCGGCCGCAGCTGGGTGAACTCCTGCTCCCAGTAGCGCAGCACATAGGGCTTCACCCCGCACAGCTCGCTGACCTCACCGATGGTGAAGTAGCGCTTGGCGGGGATGGCCGGCAGCTCGATGTGGGCGTCTGACATGGCGTGGGTTCAGCAGGAGCACGCCAGCCCCAGGGGCCGGCACGAACAGGGATTGGAAACTTTACTCGAAGTCTTCCGACGGCGGGACGTCGCCCTGCACCACCGCCTTGAGCTTGGCACTGGCGTGGAAAGTGACCACGTTGCGGGCCTTGATAGGGATCGACTCTCCGGTGCGAGGGTTCCGTCCGGGGCGCGGCGCTTTGCGACGAATTGCAAAATTGCCAAAACCCGAGAGCTTCACGTCCTCTCCTTTGACGAGGGCTTCGGTGATGATCTCGAAGAAGGCCTCGACCATGTCCTTGGACTCGCGCTTGTTCAGGCCCAGCCGCTCGAACAGCAGTTCGGACAGCTCGGCCTTGGTCAGCGTCGGCGTCTCCACCGAGGTCAGCAGCACGCGCTCGCCGGCAGGCAGATCGTCTTGGGCATCCATGCTCATCGACTTCCCTTTTCTACTTCCGTTCAAGCACGCAGGCGTGCGCCGTGGGCCGATTGCACCCGGGCCACCGCAGCGGCGATGACCGCATCGATGCGCTCGTCGTTCAGCGTGGCTTCGTTGTCCAGCAGTTCCAGGCGCACGGCCAGGCTGCGCTCGCCCGCCGGGATGTCCGCCGTCGGCTGGGCCGGCTTGTAGATGTCGAACAGCACCGCCGTTCGCACCAGGCCTTGCGGATCGGCACGCAGGGTGTCGATCAGGGCTTCGTGGCTGACCTTGTCGGAGACCACCAGGGCCAGGTCGCGCAGGCTGCTTTGCTGGCGCGGCACCGGCTGGGCGACCGGCACGGGGCGGGCCTGCACCGCGGACAGGTTCAGTTCGAACAGCACCGGCGCCTGCGGCAGGTCATAGGCCTGGCGCCACTTGGGATGCAGTTCGCCCACATGGCCGACCACCACGCCGTCCAGCAGCACCGCGGCGCAGCGGCCCGGGTGCATGGCCGGATGCTCGGCGGCCTGGTAGCTGGCCTTGTACGGGGCCAGCAGCGACTCGACATCGCCCTTGACGTCGAAGAAGTCGACGTTGCGCTCGGTCTCGCCCCACTGCAGCGGCAGCGCCTGACCATAGGCCAGGCCGCCCACATGCATGGGCTGGCAGACCCCGGCGACGCTGGTGTCGGTGGAGGCCACGCTGGCATCACGCCAGAACACGCGGCCCACCTCGAACACCCGCACGCGCGAGGCACGGCGGGCCAGGTTGTACTTGAGCACGTTGACGAGGCTGCCCATCAGGCTCGAGCGCATCACGGCCAGCGGGGCGGCGATGGGGTTGAGCACCTTGATCGGGTCTTCGTTGCCGGACAGCTCGCGCTCCCAGCGTTCCTCGACGAAGCTGAAGTTGATCGTTTCCTGGTAGCCCAGCGCGGCCAGGGCATGGCGCACGGCGTGGCCGCTGCGGCGCGCCTCGGGGCGCACCTTCACGGTCACGGGGGCCAGCGGCGGGGTGGCGGGCAGGCGGTGGAAGCCCAGCACGCGCACCACCTCCTCGATCAGGTCTTCCTCGATCGTCAGGTCGAAGCGCCAGGACGGCGGCGTGACGGTCAGTTCGCCCTCGCCTTCGGTGTACTGCAGGCCCAGGCGCTGCATCACGCCCGCGCACTCCGCCTGGGTGACGGGCATGCCGATGACCTTGGCCGCGCGGGCCACGCGCAGACGCACCGGCTGCCGTGCGGGCATGGCCGGCTGCACGTCGGTGATCGGGCCAGCTTGGCCGCCGCAGATCTGCTGCACCAGGGCGGTGATGCGCTCGATGTGCTCGACCGTCTGCTGCGGGTCCACACCGCGCTCGAAGCGGTGGCCGGCGTCGGTCGAGAAGTTGAAGCGGCGCGAACGGCCGGCAATGGCCGAGGGCCACCAGAAGGCGGCCTCGATGTAGATGTTGCGGGTGTCGTCGGACACGGCGGTGGCGTCACCGCCCATGATGCCCGCCAGCGATTCGACGGCCTGGTCGTCGGCGATCACGCCGACCTGGCCATCCACCGTGATGGTGTTGCCGTTGAGCAGCTTGAGCGTCTCGCCCTCGCGGCCCCAGCGCACCTGCAGGCCGCCGTGGATCTTGTCCAGGTCGAAGATGTGCGAGGGACGGCCCAGCTCGAACATCACGTAGTTGGAGATGTCCACCAGCGGGCTGACCGCGCGCTGGCCGCAGCGCGCCAGGCGCTCGACCATCCAGGCCGGCGTCTGAGCCTTCGTGTTCACGCCGCGCACGATGCGGCCCGAGAAGCGGCCGCACAGGTCACTGGCCTGCACATCCACCGCCAGGGTGTCGTCCAGCGCGGGGGCCACGGCGTCGATGCGCGGGGCGTTCAGCGGGGTGCCGGTCAGCGCGGAGACCTCGCGCGCCACGCCGTACACGCTCAGGCAGTGCGCCAGGTTGGGCGTGAGCTTGAGGGTGAAGAGCGTGTCGTCCAGGTTCAGGTACTGGCGGATGTCCTGGCCCAGCGGCGCGTCGGCCGGCAGCTCCAGCAGGCCGCCGTGGTCCTCGCTGAGCTGCAGCTCGCGGGCCGAGCACAGCATGCCGAAGCTCTCCACGCCACGCAGCTTGCCCACCTTGATCTGGAAGGGCTTGCCGTCTTCGCCCGGGGGCAGCTCGGCGCCCACCAGGGCCAGGGGCACACGGATGCCCACGCGGGCATTGGGCGCACCGCAGACGATCTGCAGCGGGCCGTCCTTGCTGTGCGGACCGGCGTCCACGCGGCACACGCGCAGGCGGTCGGCATTGGGATGCTGCTCGGCTTCGACGATCTCGCCCACCACGATGTTCGTGAACGGCGGCGCCACCGGGCTCATCTCTTCCACCTCGAGACCGGCCATGGTCAGCAGATCGGCCAGTTGCTGGGTGGAGATCGGTGGGTTGCAGAACTCGCGCAACCAGGATTCAGGGAATTGCATGTTGGGATCCGATGATGTTCTGGAAAACGGGCGGGAGCGGCGGGCAGCTTGAGTGCCCTGCCCGGCTCACCTGAACTGGCTCAGGAAGCGCAGGTCACCGTCAAAGAACAGGCGCAGGTCGTTCACGCCGTAACGCAGCATGGTCAGCCGGTCGGGCCCCATGCCGAAGGCGAAGCCGATGTAGCGCTCGGGGTCCAGGCCGAAGTTGCGCACCACGTTCGGATGCACCTGGCCGGAACCGGCCACCTCCAGCCAGCGGCCCTTGAGTGGCCCGCTGGCGAAGGCGATGTCCACCTCGGCCGAAGGCTCGGTGAAGGGGAAGAACGACGGGCGGAAACGGATCTCCAGGTCGTCGGTCTCGAAGAAGTTGCGGAAGAAGTCGGCGAACACCGCCTTCAGGTCCTTGAAGGACACGTTCTCGCCGATCCACAGGCCTTCGCACTGGTGGAACATCGGGGAGTGGGTGGCATCGCTGTCCACACGGTAGGTGCGGCCCGGCGCGATGACGCGGATCTCGGGCATGGCCTGGCCCGCAGCCAGCGCGGCGGCGTGGCGCTTCACATGCTGCACGGCGTGCCGCACCTGCATCGGGCTGGTGTGGGTGCGCAGCAGGTGGCCGCTGCCGTCCGGCGCCTGGGTGTCGACATAGAAGGTGTCGTGCATCGAGCGCGCGGGGTGGTCGGCCGGCGTGTTCAGCGCAGTGAAGTTGAACCAGTCTTCCTCGATCTCGGGGCCATCGGCCACCTCGAAACCCATCGAGCCGAAGATGGCCTCGATGCGCTCCATCGTGCGGGACACCGGGTGCAGCCCGCCCATGCCGTGCTGGCGGCCGGGCAGCGAGACGTCCAGCGACTCGGCCTTCAGCTGCGCCTGCAGTTCGGCCTCGGCCAGGGCCTGGCGGCGTTCGGTCAGCAGCGACTCGATGCGCTGCTTGGTCTGGTTGATCTCGGCCCCGCGGGTCTTCTTTTCCTCATGGGACAGGGCACCCATGCCCTTGAGGAGTTCGGTCACCTGACCGGCCTTGCCCAGGTAGCGGGCCTTGGCGTTTTCCAGCTCGGCTGGTGTGGCGGCGGCGGCGAAATCCGCCTGCGCAGCGCTCACCAGTTGGTCGAGATCGTTCATGTTCGGTGCAAATCAATGAAAAAAGGCCGACACCTGGGGTGACGGCCTTTGAGAGCCTGAGAGGGTTCTCAAAGCCTGCCAGGCAGGCCTTGGTCACCCTGCAGGGTTATCAAGCAAGCTGGGCCTTCACCTTGTCGACGATGGCGGCAAAAGCGGCCGGGTCGTGAATGGCCATGTCCGACAGAACCTTGCGGTCGATGTCGATCGAGGCCTTCTTCAGGCCAGCCATGAACTTGCTGTAGGTCAGTCCCAGGCTGCGGGCGCCAGCGTTGATACGGGCGATCCACAGTTGACGGAACACGCGCTTCTTGGCGCGACGGTCACGGTAGGCGTACTGACCCGCCTTCATCACCGCCTGCTTGGCGATGCGGAAGACATTCTTGCGGCGGCCGCGGAAACCCTTGGCCAGGGCCAGAACCTTCTTGTGACGAGCGCGGGCGGTAACACCACGTTTGACGCGAGGCATGTGTTTCTCCTTCTAGTCTTGGTGGATTACAGGCCGGCGAACGGCAGCATCTGAGCGATGTGGCCCATGTTCGTCTCATGGACGTTGGCCGAACCGCGCAGCTGACGCTTGTTCTTGGTGGTCTTCTTGGTCAGGATGTGACGCTTGAAGGCTTGACCGCGCTTGACGGTACCACCCGGACGCACGCGGAAGCGCTTCTTCGCGCTGCTCTTGGTCTTCATCTTGGGCATGACTGCTCCTTTTATGACACCTCTGCTGGGCGGCGGCGTGGTCACACCGCACTTGATGGCCTGCAGTGGCTTCTCTTCGCCACCCGGTGACCAGACCGGGCGGTGAAACCTTGAAAACGCTTACTTCTTCTTCGGGGCCAGGACCATGATCATCTGGCGGCCTTCGAGCTTGGGCATGTGCTCGACCACCGCCACATCGGCCAGTTCGTCGCGAATGCGCTCCAGGAGACGCATGCCGATGTCCTGGTGGGTGATTTCACGACCACGGAACCGCAGCGTGACCTTGCCCTTGTCACCGTCTTCGGCAATGAAGCGGCGCAGATTGCGCATCTTGATGTTGTAGTCGCCTTCGTCCGTACCCGGACGGAACTTGACTTCCTTGACCTCGATGACCTTCTGCTTGGACTTGGCCTCGGCAGCGCGCTTCTGCTCCTGGTACTTGAACTTGCCGTAGTCCATCAGCCGGCACACCGGCGGATCGGCCTGGGCTGCGATCTCGACCAGATCGACGTCGTGCTCGGCTGACAAACGCAAGGCTTCCTGAATGCTCACGATGCCCAGCGGCTCGTTCTCCACGCCATTCAGACGCACCTGGGGTGCAGTGATCTCGCGGTTGAGTCGATGCTTGCGCTCGACGTTCGGCATCCGACGGTCGGCAAAGGTAGCGATGGTGAAAACCCCTCATGCAGGTCTTCCGGCAAGAGGAAAACCCCGTTGAAAAAGATTGGAACGCAAAAAACCGAGGTCGCCTCAGACCTTGGTGGCAATGTCGTTCGCGAGCTTCTCTTGGAACTCTGCGAGGGACATCACACCCAGGTCCTGGTTGCCTCGGGCGCGCACCGCAACAGCCCCGCTTGCCTTCTCCTTGTCGCCCACGACAAGGATGTACGGAACTTTTTGCAAAGAATGCTCGCGGATTTTATACGTGATTTTCTCGTTGCGCAAATCCGCCTGGACCCTAAGCCCTTGTTTTTGCAGCGCTTTCACCACGTCCGTGACGTAATCCGCCTGGGCGTCGGTGATGGAGGACACCACGACCTGGGTCGGCGCCAGCCAGACGGGCAGCGCGCCGGCGTGCTGTTCGATCAGGATGCCGATGAAGCGCTCCAGGCTGCCGACGATCGCACGGTGCAGCATCAGCGGGCGGTGGCGGCTGCCGTCCTCGCCCACGAAGTCGGCGTCCAGGCGCTCGGGCAGGTTCGGGTCGATCTGGATCGTGCCGCACTGCCAGGGCCGGCCCAGCGCGTCCTTGAGCGTGTACTCGATCTTCGGACCGTAGAAGGCGCCCTCGCCCGGCAGGTACTCGAACTCGCAGCCCGAGGCCTTCAGGCCGTTGGCCAGCGCGGCCTCGGCGCGGTCCCAGCTTTCCTCGGTGCCGATGCGCTTCTCCGGCCGGGTCGAGAGCTTGTAGATGATGTCCGTGAAGCCGAAATCCTTGTAGACCTTCTGCAGAAGTTGGGTGAAGGCCACCACCTCCGATTCGATCTGATCTTCCGTGCAGAAGATGTGACCATCGTCCTGCGTGAAGGCGCGCACCCGCATGATGCCGTGCAGGCCGCCGGTGGGCTCGTTGCGGTGGCAGGCGCCGAATTCACCGTAGCGCAGCGGCAGGTCGCGGTAGCTCTTGATGCCCTGCTTGAAGATCAGGATGTGGCCCGGGCAGTTCATCGGCTTGAGCGCGTAGTCGCGCTTCTCCGATTCCGTCGTGAACATGTTCTCGCGGTACTTGTCCCAATGGCCGGTCTTCTCCCACAGGCCCTTGTCCAGGATCTGCGGGCCCTTGACCTCCTGGTAGCCGTTCTCGCGGTAGACGCGGCGCATGTACTGCTCCACCTCCTGCCACACCGTCCAGCCCTTGGGGTGCCAGAACACGGTGCCGGGCGAATGCTCATCGATGTGGAACAGGTCCAGCTCGCGGCCGATCTTGCGGTGGTCGCGCTTCTCGGCCTCCTCCAGCATGGTCAGGTACTGCTGCAGGTCTTCCTTGCTGGCCCAGGCCGTGCCGTAGATGCGCTGGAGCATCTCGTTGCGGTGATCGCCGCGCCAGTAGGCGCCGGCCACCTTCATCAGCTTGAAGTGCTTGAGCTTGCCGGTGCTGGGCACGTGCGGGCCGCGGCACAGGTCTTCGAAGGCGCCCTCACGGTAGAGCGAGACATCCTCGTTGCTCGGGATGCTGCCGATGATCTCGGCCTTGTAGGCCTCGCCCAGGTTCTTGAAGTAGGCCACGGCCTCGTCGCGCGGCAGCACGCGGCGCACCACCGGCTCGTCCTTCTTGGCCAGCTCGGCCATCTTCTTTTCGATGGCGGCCAGATCCTCGGGCGTGAACGGGCGCTTGTAGGCGAAGTCGTAGTAGAAGCCGTTCTCGATGACCGGGCCGATGGTGACCTGGGCCTCCGGGAACAGTTCCTTGACCGCATAGGCCAGCAGGTGGGCGGTGGAGTGGCGGATCATCTCCAGCCCCTCGGGCTGCTTGTCCGTGATGATGGCCAGCGCGGTGTCCTGCTCGATGCGGAAGCTGGTGTCCACCAGCCTGGCGGCATCGCCCGTGCCGATCTTGCCGCCCAGGGCGGCCTTGGCCAGGCCTGTGCCGATGGACGCCGCCACCTCGGCCACCGTCAGCGGGGCCGGGTATTCGCGTTTCGAACCATCGGGCAAGGTGATCGTGAGCATCGGAGATTCCTCAAGGGGCACCTGCGGGTGCCAGGCTGGATTTCAGGGGGGAGTGCGCGAGGGCCGGCACAGAAAAGCAAAACGCGGCCACCGGGGCCGCGTTGCGAAAGCACAAACGAAAGACGCAGAAGTGCACCGCGGCCGATCAGACCTCTTCGAAGAAGATCGAGCAAGTTCGCGGTGTCATAACCCGTGCTGCCTTTCCCGGTTCTGTGCTGTGGGTGATTAGGGGGTCAAGTATAGCCCGGCCGGGCGGGCTCCCGAGCGGCCGATGCCGATGGCCGGCGCAGCTCGCCCGGGGTGCAGCCAAACCAGCGCCGGACGGTGCGGCTGAAGTTCGAGGTGTCCTGGTAGCCGAGTTCGGAGGCCACCTCCTCCACGCTGCGGTGGGTGTGCTGCAGCAGCCACAGCGCCCGGTTGCGCCGGGCCGCGTCCAGCAGCAGCTGAAAGGAACTGCCCTCGGCAGCCAGCCGGCGCATCAGCGTGCGAGGCCCCAGGCCGCAGGCCTGGGCCACCGCCGGCAGGCCGGGGTAGGCCCCCGCCGGCGCGGCCGCCAGCAGGGCCGATACCTGCTGCACCAGGCTGCGGTCGGCCAGAACGGCCAAGGCGGCCTCGCAATCGCGGCAGGCCGAGGCATGGGCCTGCGCGTCGGCCCCCAGGCAGGGCAGCCGGGCCGCCTCGGCGCTGACCGTCATGGCCAGCAAGGGCTGACCGAAACGGAACTGCACCGGCGCAAAGCGCTGGTACTGCGCCGCCCAGGCCGGGGTCGGCAGCGGCATGTCCACGCTGATGCCCGCCGGCCGCTGGCCCAGGGCGGATTCGATGACCGACAGCATCGCGGCCACCACGGTGTCCAGGTAGAACCCGCGCGCCCTCCCCCACTCCACCCGCTCCACCGCCTGCAGGTGCAGGCCGGCCGCCACGGGTCGCATGACCCAGGCCAGCGACGCATTGCGCACGGCGCCGTAGCGCGCCAGCATCTGGAGCGCACCGGACAGGTCGCGCGCGGTGACGGCCGCATAGCCCAGGGGCCCATGGGCCGAGACCGGGGCCTGCCGGCCCAGTTCCAGGCCCAGCCAGGGCCGGCCCGAGGCGGCCAGCGCGGCCTCGATCAGCCGGATGATGGTTTCGCGCGGCAGGGGACGGTCGTCGCTGACCAGCGTGGACCAGTCCAGGCCGGCCAGGGCCAGCACGCCGTCGCCATCCACGGCGGCCTGCTGCAGCAGCATCCGCAGCAGCCGGGCATAGATCGGATGGATCAGCGAATCGAGCGCAGGCGCGACCGCTGGGGAAGAAAGTGTGGAGGGCGACACGGAGGGGCCAGGCGAGCTCAGGGACTTCCCTGGGTGGCAGGTCAAACGGACGGTTTTGTCACTTTATGACGATCCGCTGTCAGCACCATCGGTGGTTGCGCGTACCTGCCCTGTCGACACTGCGGCCACCACAGGCCTGCGGGTCGGCGCCAACGGTGCCGGCACGAGGCCTCCGCCCCGGGAGACCGCCATGTCCACCAGCACCGCGCCATCGTCAGACCGTCCACCGATCTACCGCGACCCCAAGCGCCATGCCTGGCTGCTGTCGCTGCTGGTGCCGCTGAGCATCGGCGCCGGCCCGCTGATGTGGACGGCGCATCCCTCGCACTGGGTGCTCTGGGTCCCGACCGTCTTCGTCTATCTGGTGGCGCCGCTGCTGGACCTGCTGCTGGGCACCGACAGCAGCAACCCGCCCGAGCCCGCGGTGCCGGCCCTGGAGGCCGACCCCTACTACCGCTGGGTCACCTATGCCCTGGTGCCGCTGCTCTGGCTGGGCTTCATCTTCGCGGCCTGGTTCAGCCAGCAGCCCGGTCTGAGCACCGCCGACCGGGTGGCCCTGGTGCTGGCCACCGGCGGCGTGGGCGGCTTCTGCATCAACCTCGGCCATGAACTGGGCCACAAGCGCACGACGCTGGAGCGCTGGCTGGCCAAGCTGATCCTGGCGCCGACCTTCTACGGGCACTTCACCATCGAGCACAACCGCGGCCACCACCGCGACGTGGCCACGCCGGAGGACCCGGCCTCCTCCCGCATGGGCGAGAGCATCTGGCGCTTCGTCTGGCGCGAGATGCCAGGGGCATGGCGTCGCGCCTGGGCCCTCGAACGTGCCCGCACCCGGGCCGATGGGCAGGCGGTCTGGTCGCTGCACAACGAGATCCTGCAGCCCATGCTGGTGGGCCTGGCGCTGTGGGCCGCACTGGTGCTGTGGCTGGGGCCGCAGGTGCTGCTGTTCCTGCTGCCCACTGCCCTGTGGGCCAATTTCCAGCTCACCTCTGCCAACTATGTGGAGCACTACGGGCTGCTGCGACAGAAGACCCCTCAGGGGCGCTACGAACCCTGCCAGCCTCGCCACTCCTGGAACAGCAACCACCTGTTCTCCAACTGGGCCACCTTTCACCTGCAGCGCCATTCCGACCACCACGCCCATCCGCTGCGCCGCTACCAGTCGCTGCGGCATTTCGACGAGGCACCCCAGCTGCCCTGCGGCTACTTCGGCCTGTTCCCGGTGGCCTACCTTCCGCCGCTGTGGTTCGCGCTGATGGACCGCCGCCTGGTCGAGTCGGTGGGGCGCGACCCGGACCGCATCAACTTCGACCCGCGCCGCCGCACGCGCCTGATGGCCCGCCACGGCCTGGCGCAGCCGGCCCCCGCTTCTCCCCATTCTTCTGCTTCCGACCTCCCGGCGCGCTCGACGCCCTGACCTCCCCTCACCATGACCCCCAACCAGACTTTCGATTACGTCATCGTCGGCGGCGGCAGCGCCGGCTCGGTGCTGGCCAGCCGGCTCAGCGAAGACCCCGCCGTCTCCGTCGCCCTGCTGGAAGCCGGCCCAGCCGACCGCAGCGTGCTGATCCACTGCCCGGCCGGCCTGGGCGTGATGGCCCGCACCGGCCAGGCCAACTGGTGCTTCGAGACCACGCCGCAGCCCGGGCTGAACGGCCGGCGCGGCTACCAGCCCCGCGGCAAGGTGCTGGGCGGCTCCAGCTCCATCAACGCGATGATCTACATCCGCGGCCACCGCAGCGATTACGACGGCTGGGCCGCCGCCGGCAACCCCGGCTGGGCATGGGACGCCGTGCTGCCCTGGTTCAAGCGGGCCGAGGACAACGCACGCGGCGCTGACGCCTGGCACGGCCAGGGCGGACCGCTGCATGTGATGGACCTGTGCGACCCCAACCCGCTGTCACGCCGCTTCGTCGAGGCCGGGCGCCAGGCCGGCTGGCCCGAGAACCCGGACTTCAACGGCGCTGCCTTCGAGGGCGTGGGGATGTACCAGGTCACCCACCAGAACGGCGAGCGCTTCAGCGCCGCCAAGGGCTATCTGCGCCCCCACCTGGGTCGCCCCAACCTGCAGGTCTTCACCGAGGCCCGGGCCGAGCGCCTGATCCTCGACGGCCGGCTGGTGCGCGGAGTGGATGTGTTGCACCGTGGCCAGCGCCTGCGGCTGATGGCCCGCCAGGAGGTCGCCCTGTGCGCAGGCGCCTTCCAGTCACCGCAGCTGCTGATGCTCTCGGGCGTGGGCGATCCGGTCGAGCTGCAGCGCCACGGCATCACGGTGCGCCACGCCCTGCCCGGCGTGGGCCGCAACCTGCACGACCACCCGGACGTGGTGATGGTGCTCAAGGCGCCCCGGGCCCGTGAGAGCTTCGGCCTCGGCCTGGGCGGCGGCTGGGACATCGCCCGCGCCATCGGCCAATGGCGGCGCGAACGGCGCGGCCTGCTGACCTCCAACTTCGCCGAGGCCGGCGGCTTCTTCCGCAGCCGGCCGGACGAGGCCGTGCCTGACCTGCAGTGGCACTTCGTGGTGGGCCAGTTGGTCAACCACGGCCGCAGCGCGGTGTGGGGCCACGGCTACTCGGTGCATGTGTGCCTGCTGCGCCCCCAGAGCCGCGGGCGGGTGACGCTGGCCAGCGCCGACCCGTTGGCCGCCCCGGTGATTGACCCGGCCTTCCTGGCCGAAGCCGACGACCTGGACCGGCTGGTCAGCGGCGTGCAGCAGACCCGCCGCCTGCTGGCCCAGCCCGCGATGGCGGCCCTGGGCGGGCAGGAGCCCGGCCCCCTGGCCCGCGCGCAGGACCCGCAGGCCATCGCCGAATTCATCCGTAACCATGCCGACACCATCTACCACCCGGTGGGCAGCTGCCGCATGGGCGCCGACCCGCTGGCCGTGGTGGACGCCCAGATGAAGGTGCACGGCCTGTCGGGCCTGCGGGTGGTGGACGCCTCGGCGATGCCCAGCATCGTCAGCGGCAACACCAACGCCCCGGTCATCATGATGGCCGAGCGGGCAGCGGCCTGGATGGCGGCCGCCCGCTGGCGCCGGGAGGATGCCGCCGTCATCGCGCCGGCGCCGCCGGTGGCCGAAGCCGCGGGCTGAACCACCGTCGCGGCGGAGCGCGGGTCAGGGCAAGGGCTGCAACTCGGGCGTGGCCCGGCCCTCGACCCAGGCCTGGAATTCGTCGGCCAGTCGCTGGCTCTCGGACACCGCACGACGCCAGGCCTTTTCGCGCGCGGCGTCGTCGTCCAGGTAGGCCTTGAAGTCCTCGCGGCTGGGCAGGCGCTCGCCGGGCAGCGTGGCCAGCCATTCGGGCCGGGGGGCCAGCACCACCACCCGGTCCAGCGCGGGGGTGGCGCGGTGGCGCCAGCGCCAGGCCTTGTCCAGCCAGCCCGGCACCAGCGTGGGCTGAAAGTGCGGGTACAGCACCCAGCCCGGGTCCCCGCCCTGCCCCGCGTCGCCGGCCAGCAGACGGTCGTAGCGCAGGTGCAGGTGGTAGTCGGTGATGCCGCCGTCCCAGTAGGCCCCGCGCGGCGCGCCCGGGATGTCGTGCACCGCCTCCAGCCAGAACGGGATCGAGCAACTGGCCAGCACGGCCGGGATCAGGTTCTGCAGCGACAGGGCGACCTGCTGGCCGCGGAAGTCGTGCAGGGGCAGGGGCAGCGCATCGCGCGGGTCCGAGAACACCACCCGTTCCAGCCAGCCCCCCAGGGCCGGGCGGGCCACCAGGTTGCTGACGAAGGCCGCGCCATAGCCCAGGCCGGTGCGCCAGCGGGCGGTCTCGCGCCGCAGCCAGCGCCGGCCATGGCTGGTGAACACATGCAGGCGGTACCGCGGATGGGCCAGCAGTGCCGCCTCCTGCCCGCCGAAGTGCTCCTGCAGCTTGGCCCCAAACACCGCACTGACATGGCCGGGCAACGGCGACTTGCCGGGCGCATGCGCGTAGCGCTGGGTGATGTAGTCCTCGGCCAGGCGCTGCAGCGCGACCACCGGGTCGGGCATGCAGGCCGCCGTCATGCGCCAGGCGCCGATGGAGGCACCCAACAGATGCACCGTGTGGCCGCCGCGCGGCAGCCAATCACCGAACAGGAACTGGTCCAGGGGGCCCAGGATCAGGCCCTTGGGGCCACCGGCGGCGCCCGGCACCACCCGCACCTCGGCCGGCGTGAGCGGGCCCTGGCGCAGGCGTGCCAGCGCGGCCGGGCCGGCCAGGATGCGCAAGGCCTTCATCGCCATGACCGGCGGCGCCCGCTCAGCGCTTGAGCTTGGCGAAGGCCGCGGCCATCGCGTTCGGGGCCTCGGCCGGGTGGCCACGACCGGACTGGGCGCGCTCGCCACGGGCGGCCGGGCGGTAGCTGTTGTCGCCACGGCTGCCGCTCTTGGGGCCAGGCGCGGCGGCGTCGAGCTTCATCGTCAGGCTGATGCGCTTGCGGGCCAGGTCCACCTCCAGCACCTTGACCTTGACGATGTCGCCGGTCTTGACCACCTCGCGGGCGTCGTTGACGAACTTGTTGGAGAGCTGGCTCACATGCACCAGGCCGTCCTGGTGCACGCCCAGGTCCACGAAGGCGCCGAACTGGGCCACGTTGGACACCGTGCCTTCCAGCACCATCCCTTCCTTCAGGTCCTTGATGTCTTCGACGCCATCATTGAAGCGGGCCACCTTGAAGTCCGGGCGCGGGTCGCGGCCGGGCTTTTCCAGCTCGGCCAGGATGTCCTTGACCGTGATGGCGCCGAACTTCTCGTCGGCAAAGGCCTCGGGCCGCAGCTTACGGATCACGTCGGCATTGCCGATCAGCTCCTGCACCGGCCGGCCGGCGGCGGCGATGATCTTTTCGACCACCGGGTAGGTTTCCGGGTGTACACCCGACAGGTCCAGCGGGTTGTCGCCATCGCGGATGCGCAGGAAGCCCGCGGCCTGCTCGAAGGTCTTGGCGCCCAGGCCGGCCACGTCCAGCAGCTGCTGGCGGTTGCGGAAGGCGCCGTTGGCGTCGCGCCAGCGCACGATGCTGTTGGCCACCGCGGTGGACAGGCCCGAGACCTGGGCCAGCAGCGGCGCCGACGCGGTGTTCAGGTCCACGCCCACCGAGTTCACGCAGTCTTCCACCACCGCGTCCAGCGTGCGGGCCAGCTCGCTCTGGTTCACGTCGTGCTGGTACTGGCCCACGCCGATGCTCTTGGGCTCGATCTTCACCAGCTCGGCCAGCGGATCCTGCAGGCGGCGGGCGATGGACACCGCGCCGCGCAGGCTCACGTCCAGGTCCGGCAGTTCCTTGGAGGCGAATTCGGAGGCCGAGTAGACGGAGGCGCCGGCCTCGCTGACCACCACCTTCTCCAGCTTCACGTCCGGGGCCATGCCCTGGATGCGCTTGATCAAGTCGGCCGCCAGCTTGTCGGTTTCGCGGCTGGCGGTGCCGTTGCCGATGGCGATCAGGTTCACGCCATGGGTGGCCACCAGGCGACCCAGGGTGTGCAGGCTGCCTTCCCAGTCGCACTTGGGCTCGTGCGGGTAGACGGTGGACGTGGCCAGCACCTTGCCGGTGTCGCTCACCACCGCCACCTTCACCCCGGTGCGGATGCCCGGGTCCAGGCCCATCACCACGCGCTTGCCGGCCGGTGCGGCCAGCAGCAGGTCGCGCAGGTTCTCGGCAAAGACCTTGATGGCCACCTTCTCGGCCTCTTCGCGCAGGCGGCCGAACAGGTCGCGCTCCAGGCTCATCGACAGCTTGACCTTCCAGGTCCAGGCGATGGTCTTGCGGATCAGCTCGTCGCCGGCACGCTTGGCGTGGCGCCAGCCCAGGTGCTGGGCGATGCGGCCTTCGGCCAGCGTGGGTTGCCCCGGCACCACTTCCTCGTCGAGCACCAGTTTGGCGTCCAGGATCTCCAGCGTGCGGCCGCGGAACACCGCCAGCGCGCGGTGGCTGGGCACGGTGCGGATCGGCTCGTCGTAGTCGAAGTAGTCGCGGAACTTGCTGTGGTCGGGGTGGTTCTCGTCCTTGCCCGGGGCCAGCTTGGACTGGAACAGGCCCTCGGCCCACAGCCATTCGCGCAGCTTGCCCACCAGGGTGGCGTCCTCGGCCCAGCGTTCGGACAGCAGGTCGCGCACGCCGTCCAGCACCGCGAAGGCGTCGGCAAAACCGGCATCCGGGTTCAGGAAGGCGGCGGCCTCGGCCATCGGGTCCAGGCTGGGGTCGGCAAACAGCTTGTCGGCCAGCGGCTCCAGCCCCGCCTCACGGGCGATCATGCCCTTGGTGCGACGCTTGGGCTTGTAGGGCAGGTAGAGGTCTTCCAGCTCCTGCTTGGTGGGCGCGGCCTCGATGGCGGCGCGCAGCTCCGGCGTGAGCTTGCCCTGCTCGTCGATGCTTTTCAGCACCGCGTCGCGGCGCTCTTCCAGCTCGCGCAGGTAGCCCAGCCGGGCTTCCAGCTCGCGCAGCTGGATGTCGTCCAGGCCGTCGGTGGCCTCCTTGCGGTAGCGGGCGATGAAGGGCACCGTGGCGCCGCCGTCCAGCAGGGTGACGGCGGCATTGACTTGGGCCGGCCGAACCTTCAGTTCGGCCGCAATTTGCAACAGGATCTTGTCCAAAACCGTTCGCGAGCACGTCGCTCAAAGTCGGGAGAGCGCGGGAGTTTAAGCGCCCCGGCGCCCCCACCGGCTCAAACCGCCGGACGCAGCATCTCCTGGTGGGGGATGTCGTCCTCCAGATAGACCTCACCCACGGGCTGGTAGCCGAAGCCGCCATAGAAGGCGGCCAGATGGGCCTGGGCGCTGATGCGGTTGGGCCGGCCGGGCCAGGTCTGGTCGCATCGGCGCACGCCCTCGCCCACCAGCACGCGCCCCAGGCCCAGGCCCCGAACCGCCGGGTGGTTGACCACCCGTCCCAGGGCCGGCTCGTCGTACTTCTGCCCCGGATCCACCGCCCGCAGGTAGAGCACCAGTTCGCCGGCCGACAGGCCGTTCCAGTCGTGGCCCAGGCGGCCCAGCAGGTGCCAACTGTGCTGGTCGAGGCCGTCCGGGTCCAGGTAGGGCCCCTGCTCCAGGATGAACACGCGGGCCCGCAGTTGCAGCAGGTCGTAGAGGTCCTGCAGGCCCAGGTCGGGGAAGCGGCACCAGGTCCAGTGGATATCGGGCGATGGGGTCGTCATGGTGGCCCCATTGTCCATCCGCAGGTGGAACCGCTCAGCGCGGTGGCCGCGCCGGCGCGCTGACGCCGCCCAGGAACTTGAAGGTGGCGGTGGCATGGGCGCACAGATCGCCCTGGGCGTTGAGCACCCGGCCCTCGCAGAAGGCCATGCTGACGGTGCGCTGCAGCACCGTGCCGATGCCGCGCAGCTCGCCCTCCGCCGGCCGCAGGAAGCTGGTCTTGAGCTCAATGGTGGCCACGCCCGGCCCTTCCTGGTGGCCGCTGCGGGCCGCCAGGGCCATCGAGATGTCCATCATCGTCAGCAGAAGCCCGCCATGGGCCACACCCCAGCCGTTCAGGTGGGGCGGCTGCAACCACACCCGCACCTCCGCGCGGTCCTCCGTGGCCCCGTAAAACTGCAGGCCCAGGTGGTGGGCAAAGGGAATGGCGATCGGAAAGGGCTGAGGATGGGCCTGGGGCGGGGCATGGGTGCTCATGCGGCAATCTTCTCGCAAACCCTGAGTGAACACCCTCCCCAGGACCGAAGCCGCCGCCGAGCAAGAACGGAAAGCCCCACCTCCGGTCAGGCGCCGCGCCCTTGCCTACACTGGCCCGCATGGACGACCGCCGCGCCCCCTCCCCCCCTGACGCCACGCGCTGGCCCAACCGCTTTGCGGGCCTGGGCCCGGCCTTCCACACCCCAATGCGTGGCGCCGGCCTGCCCGACCCGCACTGGGTCGCCACCAGCGACGATGCCGCCGCCGTGTTGGGCTGGCCGGCCGACTGGTGGCAGCGATGGCCCGAGGCCCTGGCTGTCTTCAGCGGCAACAGCACCTGGGAAGGCATGGCGCCGCTGGCTTCGGTCTACAGCGGTCACCAGTTCGGTGTGTGGGCCGGACAGTTGGGCGATGGGCGGGCCCTGATGCTGGGCGAGGTGGACACGCCGCAGGGGGCGATGGAACTGCAGCTCAAGGGGGCGGGCCGCACGCCCTATTCGCGCATGGGCGACGGCCGGGCTGTGCTGCGCTCCTCCATCCGCGAGTTCCTCTGTTCCGAAGCCATGCACCACCTGGGCATCCCCACCAGCCGCGGCCTGTGCCTGACAGGCTCGTCCCTGCCGGTGCGCCGCGAGCGGGTGGAGACAGCGGCCGTGGTCACCCGTGTGGCGCCCAGCTTTCTGCGTTTCGGCCACTTCGAGCACTTCTACCACCACGACCGGCACGAGGAGCTGCGCACCCTGGCCGAGCATGCCATCGCGCACCATTTCCCGGCCTGCCGCCAGGCCGAGCAGCCGGTGCTGGCCCTGCTCGGCGAGGTCACCGAACGCACGGCCCGGCTGATCGCCCAGTGGCAGGCGGTGGGCTTCTGCCACGGGGTGATGAACACCGACAACATGTCGCTGCTGGGGCTGACGATCGACTACGGCCCCTTCGGCTTTCTGGATGTGTTCGACCCGCAGCACATCTGCAACCACTCCGACGAGGGCGGGCTGTATGCCTACGCCCGCCAGCCCAAGGTGGGCTGGTGGAACCTGCACGCCTTCGCCCAGGCCCTGGTGCCTCTGGTGGGCCAGGGTCAAGGAACGCCGGAGGATGTGGCCGCCATCCGCGCCGCGCTGGCCCGCTACGAAACCGTCTTCGCCCAAGCGCTGGCCGCGCAGATGCGCGCCAAGCTGGGCCTGCGCGAGGCGCGCGAGGGCGACCAGGACCTGGTCAACGACTGGCTGCGCCTGCTGGAGACCCAGAAGGTGGACTACACCATCGCGATGCGCCGCCTGTGCGATTTCTCCCCTCGGGACGCCGGGCCGGTGCGCGATGTCTTCATGGACCGCGAGGCCTTTGACGCCTGGGCCGCGCGCTACGCGGAGCGTCTGGCCGCCGAGCACAGCATCGACACCGAGCGGCAGGCCACGATGCGCCGCGCCAACCCGCGGGTGGTGCTGCGCAACCACCTGGCGGAAACCGCCATCCAGCGGGCGGAACAAGGCGACTTCGGCGAGGTCCAACGCCTGCTGGCGGTGCTCTCCCGTCCCTTCGACGACGACAGCGGCACAGCCGCCGACGCCGGCTTCCCGCCCGACTGGGCTCAGCAACTCTCCGTGTCCTGCTCCTCATGACCCACGATCCGCACGACCACGACGACACCCGCTATCCCGTCCAGAAGACCGAGGCCGAGTGGCGCGACCAGCTCGACCCGGTGCAGTTCGCCGTGGCACGGCAGGCGGCCACCGAACGCGCCTTCACCGGCGTCTACTGGAACCACTGGGAGCCGGGTGTCTACCGCTGCGTGGGCTGCGGCCAGGCCCTGTTCAGCTCCGACACCAAGTTCGACGCCGGTTGCGGCTGGCCCAGCTACAGCCAGGCCATCGAAGAAGGCCGGGTCGAGCGGCTGATCGACACCTCGCACGGCATGACGCGGGTGGAGGTGCGCTGCGCGAACTGCGGCTCGCACCTGGGCCACGTCTTCGATGACGGCCCCGCGCCCACCGGAGAGCGTTTCTGCATCAATTCGGCAGCGATACACTTCGCGCCGGATTCCGGAACGCCATGAAACTTCTGTTCGACCTGCTGCCCATCGTCCTGTTCTTCGCCACCTTCCGTTATGCGGACGGCCACCAGGACTGGGCGGGCGCCTTCGCCACCGAGCATTTCGGCGGTCTCGTCTCCGGTGGCGTGGTGGCGCCCAAGGAAGCCCCCGTGCTGCTGGCCACCGTCGTGGTCATCGTCGCCACGCTGGCCCAGGTGATCTACCTCAAGGCCCGTGGCCGCAAGGTGGACGCCATGCTCTGGTTCAGCCTGGCCCTGGTCGTGATCCTGGGCGGCCTGACCATCTGGTTCCACAACGAGACCTTCATCAAGTGGAAGCCCAGCGGCCTGTACTGGGCCTTCGGCATCGCCCTGTGGGCCAGCCAGGCGCTGTTCGGCAAGAACCTGCTGCGCAGCACCCTGGGCAAGGAACTGCCCCTGCCCGACCCGGTGTGGCGCCGCCTGAACTTCGCCTGGATCGCCTTCTTCGCCCTGATGGGCCTGGTCAACCTCTGGGTGGCCTACAGCTTCGAGACCGCCATCTGGGTGGACTTCAAGCTGTTCGGCGCCACCGGCCTGATGCTGCTGTTCATGGTGGCCCAGGGTGTCTACATCAGCCGCCACCTGCCCGACGGCGATGGCAGCGACAACGAGTCCCGCAAGAGCCTGCCGTGAATCCCGCCCCGCCCCGTCCCACGGCCTCGCAGATCGATGCCGTCCTGCGCGCAGCCCTGGCCCCGAGCCTGCTGGAAGTGCGTGATGACAGCGCCGCCCATGCCGGCCACGCAGGGGCTGCCGAAGGCAGCCATTTCAGCGTGCGGATCGTCAGCGAACGATTCGTGGGGGTGGCCCGGGTGGGCCGTCACCGCCTTGTGTATGATGCCCTGCGCGACTTGATGACCCAGGGCATCCACGCGTTGGCGCTGGACACCCGCGCACCGGGCGAACACTGAGCCCCGGGGCGCCACAGGCATCGGACGGTCTTCACGTGTGTCTCACGTCAATCCGTCGTTTCGCTTCGCGCCCTCTTCCTTCCCGTCATTCCTGTTCCTGACGACACGAGTCCCCCGAAAGGCGACATCCACCATGAAGCTGAAGTCCACTGTCCTGCTGGCGGCCCTGGCCGTGATCCTGCCGCTGGCGGCCCAGGCCCAGAACGTTGCCATCGTCAATGGCAAGCCGGTGCCCAAGGCGCGCGTGACCACCCTGCTGCAGCAGGCCAACCGCAGCGGCCAGCCGGTCACCCCGGAAATGGAATCCCGCGCCCGCGACGAAGTGGTGCTGCGCGAGATCTTCGCCCAGGCCGCCGAGAAGGCCGGCATCCCTGCCAGCGCCGACTTCAAGGCCCAGCTGGAGCTGCTGCGCCAGACCGTGCTGATCCGTGAGCTGTTCGCCGACTACCAGAAGAAGCACCAGCCGTCCGAGGCCGATGCCAAGGCCGAGTACGAGAAGATCAAGGCGGCTTCGTCGGGCACCGAGTACCACGCTCGCCACATCCTGGTGGAGAACGAAGACGAAGCCAAGAAGCTGATCGAGCAGCTCAAGGGTGGCGCCAGCTTCGAAGAGCTGGCCAAGAAGAACTCCAAGGACCCGGGCTCGGCCGAGAACGGCGGCGACCTGGACTTCGCCAAGCCCGAGACCTATGTGCCGGAATTCGGCCAGGCCCTGGCCGCGCTGAAGAAGGGCGAATACACCCAGACCCCGGTGAAGACCCAGTTCGGCTGGCACATCATCAAGCTGGAAGACACCCGCGAAGCCAAGTTCCCGGCCTTCGAGGAAGTCAAGCCGCAGATCATGCAACGCCTGGCCCAGGCCTCCCTGCAGAAGTACCAGGAAGACCTGAAGAACGCCGCCAAGACCGACTACAAGTTCTCGGCCGGCGAGTAAGCCCTCCGGGCCCTCGGCCCCATGCGACAAGGCACCTTCGGGTGCCTTGTTCGTTTGGGGCCGCCGATTGCGCGGCACGGGCCGGTTAGCATCGCAACACCCCATTTCCGTTCAAGTCCATGGCCGCTGCCAATCTGCTCGCCCTCATCGACGACATCACCACCGTGCTCGACGACGTGTCGGTGCTGACCAAGGTGGCCGCCAAGAAGACCGCCGGCGTGCTGGGTGACGACCTGGCGCTCAACGCCCAGCAGGTGCATGGTGTGGACGCCAGCCGCGAACTGCCGGTGGTGTGGGCCGTGGCCAAGGGCTCGCTGGTCAACAAGGCCATCCTGGTGCCCGCAGCGCTGGCCATCAGCGCGCTGGCCCCCTGGCTGGTCACCCCCTTGCTGATGGTCGGCGGCGCCTACCTCTGCTTCGAAGGCTTCGAGAAGGTGTGGCACCGGCTGCACCACGGCGCCGACGCCGAGGAGAGCCACGCCGCGCTGACCGAGGCCCTGGCCGATCCCGCGGTGGATCTGGTGGCACTGGAGAAGGACAAGATCCGCGGTGCCATCCGCACCGACTTCATCCTGTCGGCCGAGATCATCGCCATCACCCTGGGCAGCGTGAGCGGCGCCCCCTTGCTCACCCAGTTCGGCGTGATGGTGCTGGTGGCGGTGGTGCTGACCATCGGCGTCTATGGCCTGGTGGCGGCCATCGTGAAGCTCGACGACGCGGGCCTGGCCCTGGCCCGGCTGCGCGGCGAAGGCGGCTTGCGCGATGGCCTGCGCGGTCTGGGCCGGCTGCTGCTGGGGGCGGCGCCCTGGCTGATGAAGACGCTCAGCGTGCTGGGCACGGCCGCCATGTTCCTGGTGGGCGGCGGCATCCTGGCGCACGGCCTGCCGGCCCTGCACCATGGCGTCCAGGCATTCACCCAGCCGCTGCCAGGCTGGCTGGGCGCGGTGGCCGGTGTCGTGGCGCCGGCCCTGATCGGTGTGGTGGCCGGTGGGCTGGTGCTGGCGGTGGTCAGTGCCGTGGCCCGTCTGCGCGGGCGCGCCGCGCACTGAACGCGCTCAGGCGCTCAGCGTCTCGCCCTGGGCTGCCAAACGGCCGGCGTCGATCAGCAGCTGACGGTCGCAGCGCGCGGCAATGGCCCGGTCGTGGGTCACCAGCACCAGGGTGGTCCCGCGCTCGCGGTTGAGCTCGAACATCAGCTCCATCACCTTCTCGCCGGTGGCATGGTCCAGACTGCCGGTGGGCTCGTCGGCCAGCAGGACCTTGGGCTGCACGACAAAGGCCCGGGCCAGCGCCACCCGCTGCTGCTCGCCGCCGGACAAGAGCCGCGGGTAGTGGCCCAGGCGCTGCCCCAGCCCGACACGCTGGAGCATGTCGGTGGCGGCGGCACGGGCATCGCGCCGGCCCGCCAGCTCCAGCGGCAGCATCACGTTCTCCAGGGCCGTGCGGTTGGCCAGCAACTGGAAGCTCTGGAACACGAAGCCCAGGGCGCGGGCCCGCAGCGCGGCGCGGGCGTCCTCGTCCAGCGCGAACAGGTCCTCGCCATCGAGCCTGACCGAGCCTTCGCTGGGCACGTCCAGCCCGGCCAGCAGGCCCAGCAGCGTGCTCTTGCCCGAGCCCGAGGCCCCCACGATGGCCGCGGACTCCCGGGCCCGCAGTGTGAAACTGATGTCGTGGAGAATGGTCAGAGTCCCGGTGGCATCGCTCACCCGCTTGGTGAGGTGCTCGACGGCGATGATGGCTGGGGTCATGGAATGAAGGACAAGGGCGTGTCAGACAAGAGAACCGCACCGGACGCGAAGCCGGTGCTGCCAGTCGGGCGTCGGCAATGGCTGCTGCACTGTAGCCTGTTGGCCTGCGCCCTGCCCTGGCAGGCCCATGCGCTGGCCGCCGAAGCCGCCCAGACGCCCACCCTGCTGGTGCTGGGCGACAGCCTGTCCGCCGAGTACGGCCTGGCCCGCGGCAGCGGCTGGGTGGCCCTGCTGGGCGAGCGCCTGGCCAAGCGACCCCGCCCCTGGCAGGTGGTGAACGGCAGCATCAGCGGCGACACCACGGCCGGCGGCCGCAGCCGCCTGCCCGCCCTGCTGAAGCAGCATCGGCCCAAGGTCGTGATCATCGAACTGGGCGGCAACGATGCGCTGCGCGGCCTGCCCCTGGCCAGCACCCGCGACAACCTGGAGCAGATGGTCACCCAGGCCCAGGCCCAGGGCGCCAAGGTGCTGGTGGCGGGCATGCAGGTGCCCCCCAACTACGGCGCGGCCTACACCCGCGATTTCGCCGCGGTGTTCAGCGAGGTGGCGAGGCAGCGCAAGGCCGCGCTGGTGCCCTTCCTGCTCAAGGGCGTGGCCGACCGGCCCGATGCCGACGCGTGGTTCCAGGCCGACCGCATCCATCCGCTGGCCAAGGCCCATCCCATCCTGCTGGACAACGTCTGGCCGGTGCTCCAGCCACTGCTGCGCTGAGGAGCGCCGTTCAGCGCTGCGGGCTGTCGCGGCGCTTGTCGTCTTCCGTCGGGCCCGGGCGCCGGCCACCCCCATGCGGGTCGCCCCGCTCGGCCGCCGGCGGCACCGGCCGCACCGGCATGGGCTGATACGCCGGTGGGCTGGGCGCACGCGGCGCGGGGGGCATGGCCCCGGGGCGTGGCTCGGGCTGGCGTGCCTCGGGCGCCGGCCGCACAGGTTGGGGCTGGACCAAGGGTTGAGGCTGCAGCCCCGGCGGCCGGTAGCCGCCGCCCCGCACCTCGTCTGCGGGGTTCCCGTCGCGCGGCGGCGCCTGGTAGCGCGGCTCCGGGATCGGCACCGGATTCGGTACATGGGCGCGAGGCGCCTGCCCGGCGGCCGGCCAGTCGGGCTGGCGGGCCGGCATCGACGACTCCGAAGGCACGAAGGGCTGCGGCCGCACAGGCGTCTGCGGTGTCGGACGGGCCGGCGCCGGCGTCACCGGCGCGGGGTGCACCGGCAGGGGATGGCGGCGCACGTCGGGCGGATTGGCGCCCGAACCGGGCAAGGACGGGCGGGGCTGCGGCGGCTGAACCGGCACATGGCCCCAGCTTGGCGCGGGCGGCACCCGGCCGCCGGTCTCGCCACCCTGCCCCGGCAAGGGCCCCACGGGGCGGGACGGCGGCGGCACCGGCATCAGGGGGATGCGGCCACGATGCTCGTCATCCTGCGGCCGCACCGCCCGCCAGACCGGCTGCTGGGCCTGGACCACCTGGGCGGGCACCCAGGTGGCACCGCCCGGCGCCCAGCGGTTGCGGTAGTCGATGGCGCCCGGGGCCACGGGGTAGCGGATCACCGGCGGCCGCCAGGGGTTCACCCGCTGGTAGTAGACCGGCGTGTAGACATAGGCCGGGACGAAAGGCTCCATCGGCGCCAAGGGCACCCAGCCCACCGTGGGCGGGCCCGCGTTGATCGACACGCTCCAGCCCGAGCCGCCCACCCAGCCCACCAGGGCCGGTGCATAGACCGGCCGGCGCACATAGTTGCCGGGCACCCAGACCCAGCGGGTGCCCCAGTACACCCAGCGGCCGTAATGGAAGGGGGCAAAGCCCCAGGGCGCATCGTCCACCCAGGTCCAGCCCCAGGGCGCCACCCACATCCAGCGGCCGTAGCGGTACGGCGCCCAGCCCGCGCTCACCACCAGCGGCTGCCAGACCACGCCGTACTCGGGGTGCTGCTCCCAGCGGCCATAGCGGTCCAGATCGTCCGCGCCGGTCATCTCGCTGGAGACGGGGGGGTTGTCGCGGGCCCAGTCGCTGCGCAGGTCCTCGTCCTGCACCCAGGCCACGAAACGGTCCTGCGGCAGGTCGGTCCAGGTGATGTCCAGCTGCCGGCTACCGGGCTGTTGCACCAGTTCGACCGACTGCCCGGCCCGCAGGCTAAAGCTGCGCGCCGGGCTGCTGAAGCGCCCCTCGCCGGCCAGCACGCTCAGCCGGGAGCCGGTGTCGTCCTGGCTGAGCACGTAGGCCCCGGTGCCGGTGGGCTGCAGGCTGCCCAGGGCCCAGTTCAGCGAGAACTCGCGGATCACCTCCGGCTGGCGGATGCGGGCCGACACCGCGCCGGACTGCAGCCACAGGTCGATGCGCGCATCGTCCAGCCGACGCACCTGCAGCACCGTGCCGCCGTCCAGGCGCAGCACGGTGGAGCCGATCTCCACCCGGGCCCGGCTGCCCGGGTCGGTGCTGATCCAGTCCCCGCTGGTGACGGGTTGGTTGCGCTGCAGGCCGGTCCATTCGCCCTGCCCGCCCTGCTGCAGCCAGCCGCTGCCGTCCAGGTCGGCCAGACGCCCCACCCGGCCGGGCGGATCCCCTGCCGCCTGGGCAGCCACCATGCCGACCGCCAGGGTCACCCCCAGCCACAGACGCAGACACCACGATGCCAAGAGCTTGTTCATGCCACTTCAACGCGCCGGGCCGTCTGCCGGCTGACGGCGGGAGCCCCCGGTGCCGCAGCCGGGCCCGGCACTCGGCCGCAGATCAGTCATCCGATGCCGGGTCCAGCCCCGGGAACAACACGCTGGTGAAGCCCAGCAGCCGCAGATCGCGCATGCGCGTCGGGTAGAGGCGGCCGATCAGGTGGTCGCACTCGTGCTGCACCACCCGGGCATGGAAGCCCTCGGCCCAGCGGTCGATGGGCTGGCCCTGCGGATCCACGCCCTGGTAACGGATGCGCTTCCAGCGCGGCACCTGGCCCCGCAGCCCCGGCACCGAGAGGCAACCTTCCCAGCCATCTTCCTCTCCGGCAGACTCGTCCGGCGTGATGACGGGATTGAGCAGCACGGTGGACGGCACCGGCGCGGCATCCGGATAACGCGCGCTGCGCTCGAAACCGAAAATCACCAGTTGCAGATCGACACCGATCTGCGGCGCGGCCAGTCCCACGCCGCCAGCGGCGGCCATGGTGTCGCGCATGTCCGCGATCAAGGTGTGCAACTCGGGTGTGTCGAAGGCCGACACCGGTTGGGCCACCCGCAGCAGGCGGGCATCGCCCATCTTCAAGATCTCACGCACGGGCACGGGCAGTCCTCAGTTCGGTGGGTCGCGGCGGGCCGGCCACACCGGTCCCC